>CANCXY010000074.1 GCA_947381875.1 uncultured Clostridia bacterium
TGTGCCCCTTTGGCGGATTCTAAAGGCAGCGCCTTTAGCAGGATTCCAAAGGGCAGCGCCCTTTGGGGCAGGTCCGGGCAGCGCCCGGACCTGCGGCAGCCCGGCGGTCACGCGTTGTCGATCACTTTTTTCGTCTCCCAGGCGCGGCCCTTAAAGCGCACAAGGAACGCCGCGCCACGGAACACCCAGTCCATCTGCATAGCGCCCCACACGCCCAACAGGCCGAGGCGCAGCCATGCCCCCAGCACATACGACATGCCGACACGGCAGATCCACATCGACAGCATGCTTACCACCATCGTGAACTTCGCGTCCCCGGCGGCGCGCAGGCTGTTGGGCAGCGAAAACGACATCGGCCAGAAAACGGCTGTCAGCACACAGTTGATGCGCAATACCTGTAATGCAAGCCCCGTCGTCGTTTCGGGCATGGCGTAAAAGCCCACAAGGCGTGGGGCCAGCAGATAGATTGCGGCGCAGGTCAGCCCCATGCTGATATAGGTAGCCCCCATCAAAACCTTTGTATACCGCCGCGCCTCGCGGTAATCGCGCGCGCCGACGCATTGGCCCACGACGGTGATAAGTACCAGGCCAAGCGCCGCGCCGGGGATATTCGCCATCGAAGCAACATTGTTACAGATGGCGTTTGCGGCGATAGACGCGGTGCCAAAACTGGTGATGAGGCTTGCCACCAGCAGTTTCCCGATCTGGAACATGCCATTTTCCAGCCCGTTCGGCACACCGATGCGCAGGATAGCGCGCAGGATGCCCCCATCCCACCGGACATGCAGCAGCCGTTCCACATAAATGGGGTTGCCGCGGTGGTGCAGCAGCGCTAACATCATGCCTCCCGCGACGGCGCGTGAGAGCAGCGTGGCCGTGCCCGCGCCCGCGACGCCCCATTTCAGCCCATAGATGAGCAGCGCGTTCCCGCCAATGTTGATCGCGTTCATAATCGCGGAGGCCATCAACGATACACGGCTGTTGCCCATGCTGCGGAACAGCGCCGCCCCCGCGTTATACACCGCCAGCACCGGGTACGAGAGCGCCGAAAGCCAGAAATAGGTCTCGGCGGCCTCCATTACCGCCGCGTCCACGTTCCCGAACACCAGCCGCAGCAGGCGCCGGTTGAACGCCAGCACGACCGCCGCCACTGCGGCCGCGATGCCGAAGGTCGCGTAGAGGAGCTGACGGGCGGAGCGGCAGGCGCTTTCCCGGTCCTTCCGGCCAAGGTACTGGCTTGCCACCACCGCGCCGCCGGTAGCCAGCGCGGCGAAAACCTGGATAAGAAGCACGTTGATCTGGTCCACCAGTGAGATGCCCGAAACCGCCGCCTCGCCCACGCTGGAGACCATCACCGTATCCGCCATGCCGACGGTCACGAGGAGCGTCTGTTCCAGCACGAGCGGCAGCGCCAGCTGCCAGAGCTGCCGGGCTGTGAACAAGGGTTTGCGTTCGTCTGTTGCCTGTGTCATAAAACCTCCCAAAAATCCCACGCAAAAGCCGCACGGGCATTTTTCCTGCCCGCGCGGCGCTTCCCATCTGAATAAGATGGGTTTCCAAAGGGGCTGCGCCCCTTTGGCGGAGTCCAGAGGCAGCGCCTCTGGCAGGATTCCAAAGGGCAGCGCCCTTTGGGCGGGTTTGGGCGGCAGCCCAACACCGCGTTATTTTTTGAAAACATCCAAACTGGACGTCTTGCCCGGATAAATGCCCATCGGCTCATAATGTACAATGGCTACGCTGTTGATATGCGTGCCCTGCTCGGCGTTGAAATCGTCCAGGTACGGCTGATGCTGGAAATAGTTCGCGTCCAGCGACCCATCCTCCACGCCGGTGTTGGGCATCACATAGTCATCAAACTCCACGATATCCAGCGTCACATTGTGTTCGGCAAGGATGGGTTTCACATGCTCCAATATCTCCGCATGCGGGCTGGGCGACGCGCCCACGCGCAGCGTTACCGGCTCGGCAATCTCCGGGATATCCAGTTCCTGCGCGCCCATCGGCATCACCACGCCGTTGTACCCGGCGCTGATCCAGTCCTGCACGTCCGCGCTCATCAGCACGGCCACCAGCGCTTTCACCGCCGGTTCCTCCTCGCGCCCTTCCTTCACGGCGATCACATTGCCGTAAGTCTGCGCCGCTACAGAGGCCGCGTCCTCGGTCGTCAGCAGCTTGTCTCCAATGCCCGCGCCCGAAGCATAGTTGCCGTTGATGACGGCAAAATCCAGATCCGGCAGGCTGGCGGGCAGGTTGGCCGCCTCCATCGCCTGGATGGTGACGTTATAGGGGTTGTCGGCGATGTCCTGTTCTGTCGCGGAAAGCCCCACGCCCTCTTTCAGTTTGAGGATACCTAAGTCCTGGAGCAGCAGCAGCGCGCGCCCCCCGTTCGTGGCGTCGGCGGGGATGCCGATGGTGTACCCCTTGCTGCCGCCGCACCCGGCCAGGCAGAGGGCCAGCGCAGTAATCAGCGCGAAAACAGCCAAAAGTTTTTTCATGGTTTTTACTTCCTTCCCTCAATTTATAAAAATGGTGGATGGCGTTGGGCTGCCGCCAGCCCAAAGGGCGCCGCCCTTTGGAATCCTGCCAGAGGCGCTGCCTCTGGACTCCGCCAAAGGGGCGCAGCCCCTTTGGAAACCCATCTTGTTCCAAAATGGATTTGCCGTCCGCCGCCATTTCCCATTTTTTATGCTGAAGCCGCCCGGAACGGACGGGATTTTGTTGTCCCCCCGCTCGGCGGGGGGACAACGCCGGTTGGCGTTACTTGTTCCGCTTATCGGACTTGCGTGCGGCAATGTCGAAGATGATCTGGATGATGCACACCAGCAGGATCAGCAGTACGACGGTGACATACATCACGGGCTTTTGATAGCGCTGGTAGCCGAAGCGAAAGGCGATATTGCCCAGACCGCCCGCGCCGACGCTGCCTGTGATGGCCGTATATCCCAGGATGGTGATAAGGCTGATGGAAAGCCCGCGCAGCAGGCTTGGCACGCTTTCCACCAGCAGTACGCGCGTGACGATCTGCCAGCGCGTCGCGCCCATGCACTGCGCGGCCTCGATCACCCCCGCGTCGATCTCCTCCAAACTCTGCTCCACCATGCGCGCGATGAACGGCGCGGCGCTGATTGTGAGCGGCACCAGCGCCGCCGTCGCGCCGATCGACGTGCCCACAAGGAATCGCGTGAACGGGATGATAAAGAACATCAAAATGATGAACGGCAAACTGCGCAGAATATTCACCACCCAGCCGAACACAGCGTTGAAGCGCGGCGCTTCGGCAATGCCGCCCTTTTTGGTGATCGTCAGCGCGACCCCCATCGGCAGGCCCAGCAGGTAAGCAAAGAACGTGGCGGCCAGCGTCATATAGAGCGTTTCGAGCGTGCCCTCCCAAAGCAGCGCGCCGTATTCCCGGAAAAACTCAATCATTGCCCTGCGCCCCCTTTCCGCCAACCAGTGCGCGCGCGGCGTCACTTTGCGGATGCTCCAATACATCGGCCACCGTGCCCGCCTCGGCCAGCGCCCCTTCGCTGATAACGGCCACATGTGTACAGATTGCGCGCACCACCGTCAGCTCATGCGTGATAATGAGAATGGTGACACCTAATTTCCGGTTGATATCCGCCAGCAGCCCCAAAATAGACCCCGTCGTCAGCGGGTCCAGTGCGCTGGTCGGTTCGTCGCACAGGAGCAGTTCCGGTTCGGCGGCCAGTGCGCGGGCGATGGCGACGCGCTGTTTCTGCCCCCCGGATAGCTGGGCGGGATAGGAATCGGCCCGCCCTTCCAGCCCTACCAATGATAACAGCTCCTCCACCCGCGCAGCCACGGCCTGTTTGTCGCGCCCTTTTTCCAGGCGGAGGGGGAACGCGATGTTCTCCGCAACGGTTTTCTGCATCAGCAGGTTATACCCCTGGAACACGACGCCCATCTTCCGACGGGCACTGCGCAGTGCGCCGCCGGAAAGCGAGGCAAGGTTCTGCCCGCCCAGCAAAATTTCCCCGGACGTGGGGCGTTCCAACAGTGTCAGACAGCGCAGCAGCGTAGATTTGCCCGCCCCCGACATGCCGATAATGCCCTGTATCGCGCCATCCTCAATGGTGAGGCTCACGTCCTCCAATGCGGTGACGCGCGCCCCTTTTGTCTCAAAAACCTTTGTCAGGTGGGATATGGTAATCACAAAAACACACTCCTGATATGATGTATACGGAACAGCACAAAAAAACGCCGCCCCTGGAAAAACCATCCAAGGGCGGGCGGAAAGCTCGCGGTACCACCTTGATTCGCGCTGCCCTCACGGGGAGCGCCTCAGCCGCTGCGCCCGCCAATCCACGGGTTACAGCGCGGCACTGTAACGGGTGCGCCCGTCATGCGCTTGCCAAAACAGCTCACACATGCAGCTCCGAGGCCATCTTCCCCTGTGCCTGCCCTGCCCCCTTCCACCACCCGGAGGCTCTCTTGAAAGGCTTTCTCACAGCGTACTCTTCTCATCATCGCCTTTAGCGTATGTTCTTCATTATACACATTTTTTCGCGCTTGTCAAGCCATAATTTCACGATAGCGGCGGGCTGCCGCCCGCACCTGCCCAGAGGCCCTGCCTCTGGACTCCGCCAAAGGGGCGCAGCCCCTTTGGAAACCCATCCTGTTGGCAAAACGGCAAGGGAACAGGCTTTCACCTGTTCCCTCCGGTTGAATGGGCTTTGGCCGGTGCGTCACATCCGGCATCTCTTTTGCCCACCACTCAGAAAGCGTGCGGCGCATGGGAACGCATATTCCACCTCAAAGCCATTCTTTATCCTATCTAAAGTATAGCAGGATTATTCCCGTTTGTAAAGGATTTTTTGTTTTTCACATTTTTGTTCCATGTAGTATCGCCAATGTGCCAGAAAGACAAAATGGAATTTCTGTACTCAGCAGGGTCGCTCTCAACCTTTACCCGCAGAATCAGCTTGAATTTTTCACCGTTATCTTCAATTTCTTTCAGGACAATGCCGGTATTGGGCCTGCTTGCTTCTAAGATATAATCTGGATTGCACAAAATTTCTGCAATATACCTGACATATCGTTCATAATCGCCGGGGTGCCGTTCCATGATATGTTGAATGCGTTCTTCTGTGATAATTACTTCGTTGGTGGTAATATCATCCGTAATACAGCGGAATATTTCAATATCTATATATCCTGCTGTCTCCATCTCGGATTCACCATCTTTCGACTGTTTTGGTGTTTTTACTATACCACCAACACACACAGAGGTCAACACCGATTTCTCCCGCAGCCCCTTTGGAAACCCATCTTGTTGGCAAAACAGTCAGGCGGCGAACAGCTCCTTGAGGGATTCCAGCCACTCCACAGCAGCAAAGCGGATCTGATAGGGGCAGCGCACCGCCTTTTCCTCCTCTGGCGTATAGGCCGCCCCGTCCCCGGACGCGGCGGGCAGGCACAGCGGCGGATACAGCACGCAGAACCAGTTTTTCCCCTCGTGCGCGCCGATTTCCACGCGTACCGCGTCATACCGCCCCGCAGGCAGCGTGAACCCGTCATAGGCGCGGGTGGAGAAGTACAGGTTTTCCAGCCGCACCGTCACCGTGTCCCCGCAGCCGTGGGCGCGCAGTGTGGTTTCGGCGATGCGCTGCAAAGCGGGCAATGCCCCGCGCGCCGCCGCCACCGCCTGCGCTTTCGTCGTACCGGCGGAAAACAGATCGCCCGCCTCGCTGAGGATTGCGTCGCGCACCGCCAATTTCAGCGACTGGTCGGCGTCGGTGTCGGAATTGGCTAAGATATGCAGCCGGAGGGTATCCGCCCGCACAGCGGCGCAGGCGGAGGAAAAGGATGTAAATTGCCCCAAAATAAGTGCCAGCACCAGCCCCAGACCCAGGGCCAGCAGCTTTTCTTTTCTGTGTGCGCAGGCGGAATATTTCAGGTGTGCGGCCCATCCGGCCGCTGTCAGGCGTATCTGGTTCATGTTCATGGCAGCGTGCCCCTTTCCTGCGGGGAGCGTCCATGCCGCGCAGATATTTTCCGTGTGTTTCTCTGACCTATGGGCGGGGAAACATACAAAAATGCTCCGTTTTGGCTGCTCCCGTTCTGTGGTGTGCTTTGAGTATCGGCGCGGCGCAGGAAAATATTCCCTGAAAAGGCGTTTCGTGGAAATGCACAAAAAAGGGGATAATAAAAGGTGAATATTCAGTCTTGGTTTACAACACGGAACATGGTATAATAAATTCTATTGTTATGTATCCCCGCCTGATGTGTATGGTTTCCCGCCCGCAGAGCAGGGAAACATACGGATATATCCCTGCGGGCCAGTCACTTCCCGATTATGGAAAGGAAAGAGGATTCGGTATGAAACTGAATTACAAACGCACGTTCTATGTGGGCCTTGCCTTTATGTCTATCTGCGTATTCTGGCAGGTATACGATAACGCGGTGTCGCTGATCTTAAAAAACACCTTCCATGTGCGGGACAGCCTGATTGGCATTGTGCTTGCGCTGGATAACATTTTGGCTCTGTTCATGTTGCCGCTGTTCGGCAAACTGAGCGATAAAACGCGCACGAAGATTGGACGGCGTATGCCATATATCCTCGGCGGCACGGCAACGGCGCTGCTGTGCCTGTTCCTGATGCCCCTCGCAGAGAAAACGAACAATATTGTTCTATTCTTTGTAGGGCTGGGCCTCGTACTGGTCGCGATGTCCACCTACCGCAGTCCCGCCGTGGCGCTGATGCCGGATGTGACGCCCAAACCCCTGCGCAGCCAGGGCAACGCGGTCATCAACCTGATGGGCGCGGTGGGCGGTATGCTGATGCTGGTGACGATGAACATTTTCCCCATCACAGGCGACGAGCCGCACTATGCTACGGTGTTCCTGATTGAGGGCGTGCTGATGGCCGTCTGCGTGGCGATTCTGTTCTGGAAGATCAACGAACCGGCGCTCGTGGCCGAGCGTGAGAAGGTCGAAAAGGAAGCGGGCATCAGCGACGAGGATACCGGCGTGGTAGACGAGGGCGGCAAAATGCCAAAGCCGGTGTTCCGCAGTCTTGTTTTTATCCTTGCCAGCGTATTTTTCTGGTTCTTCGGCTATAATGCGGTCACATCGTCCTTCAGCCGTTACGCGGAACAGGAACTGGGCGGCAACTTCGCAATGGTGCTGTTAGTGTGTACTGTGGCGGCGATCATTTCCTATCTGCCCGTTGGCTTTATCGCGCAGCGTATCGGCCGCAAAAAGACGATCCTGATCGGCGTGCTGATGCTGGCGGCGTCGTTCTGTTCGGGCATCTTTTTCCACGAGATCACGCCGCTGCTGTATGTGTTCTTTGCACTGGCCGGGATGGGCTGGGCGTTCATCAACGTGAACAGCTACCCGATGGTCGTGGAGCTGAGCAAGGGGTCGGATGTGGGCAAGTATACGGGATATTATTACACCGTTTCGATGGCCTCGCAGATCTTCACGCCGGTGCTTTCCAATATCCTGATGGAGTATATCGGCTACCGCACGCTGTTCCCCTATGCGACGTTCTTTGTACTGCTCAGCGGCGTGACGATGCTGTTTGTAAAGCACGGCGACGCCCGCCCCACGGCAAAGAAGGGCCTGGAAGCGCTGGACGTGGATATGGACTGATTGCATATTGTATTGTTGGAAACAGAAGGAGGCAAAATCATGGAACACAAAGGCACAAAACGCCTGGAAACGCCGCGCCTGATCCTGCGCCGCTTTGCGGTGGAGGACGCCCCGGCCATGTACAAAAACTGGGCGTCGGACCCGGACGTTACAAAATTCATGACATGGCCGCCGCATGCGGATACATCCGTCACCGAATCCATCCTGCGCGATTGGGTGTCCAAGTATGACGACCCCGCGTATTATCAATGGGCGATTGTCTTTAAGCCGTTTTCCACGCAGGAGCCAATCGGGAGCATCGCCGCAGTGCGGGTGGTCGACGCCTTGCGGATGGCGCATATCGGGTACTGTATCGGCAAGGCGTGGTGGCACCAGGGTGTGATGAGCGAGGCGCTGCAATGTGTAATAGACTTCCTGTTCGACGAAGTGGGCATGAACCGCATTGAAGCGCTGCACGACCCCCGCAACCCACATTCCGGCGGCGTAATGAAAAAATGCGGGATGCTGTATGAGGGGAGAAGGCGGCAGGGCGACAGGAACAACCAGGGCATATGCGACGCCGACTGTTACGCCATCCTCGCGTGCGACCGCACGGCCCTCAAAGATAGACAATTATAGTATCAGAATAGTATCACAAAAGGCGGGGAATGCAGCCACATTCCCCGCCTTTTCTTGAATTATCCACCCTTCCTGACAAACGGACATTCACTGAATGGTTTGTAAAAAGTTTTCGACTTCCTTGTTGAATGGAATGTATTGCTTATTCGCAATAAAGTGATCCCCTTTTATAATCGACAATTTCGCGTTTGGTATATTGTTTGCTATCTCTTTTGTGTGGGATTCCCGAACCATATCCTTTATGCCGCAGATTACGAGCGTAGGGGCGGTTATTTTCGACAATTCATTTTGTTCAATATTCGGTTCATTGACCATCAATCCAAGCATTTCCGCGTTCTTTTTTGCGTCAGGCGATTTGGAGGCAAAGCGTCTTGCTAATTTGTAGCCGATTTCGATTGGAAGCTGTGTCGTTGTTTTTACTCCTCCCGGATTCAGATTTCCCCCATTTAATATCAGCGCCTTTACCCTGCTTGGATATTTCATCGCAAATTTCATCGCTATATTTGCCCCGTCAGAAAATCCCAAAATGATTGCCCTTGAAATTTCAAGCTCCTCCATAAAATCGTATAAGTCGCGGGAAAACTGCTCGATCGTAAAAGGTTTCGTACCTCTTGGCGATTTGCCATGTCCCCGCGTATCTAAAGCAATCACGTGGTATCTATTGCTGAAATAATCCATTTGATTCTTGAAATAGGAACCATCCTGTCCGTTGCCGTGCAAAAGGATAAAAGGCTCTTTATCCCCTTTTTCTTGATAATATAAAGCGATATCCATTTCTATTCCCCCAAAAAATTCCGATTAACTGTTCTCATTATAACAGCAAAAGTACCTGTTGACAAGTATAAATCAGGGGGGCACCTGAAAGCGTCCTTTATTCGGTTCCGTTAATTGCTAAATTTTCTGGCTATTCTAAAGTGGGAATTTAGTTTAGACGGGATTTCTGTTGACAAAAGGGTGCGGGAGGCTATATGAGAGGGCAAGGCGGCGGGGCGACGGGAGCAACCAGAGCATGGACGGCGCATTGTTCCGCAAATACATAAGGCTCCCGGATTCAGCGCCCATGATTCCTGGGGCGCTTACTGCCGGGAGTCTGTTCAACAAGAAAATAGAATGGGTGGCCTGTTCCGGTGTGTTTTGGCACTGAGGCACGGCGCGCCCTGTATCCAGTTACATTTCCCCCACCCAGCGCGGCTGCGTACACCACACGGCTTTCCCAGCGGCGAGGCTTTGGGGGACATCCAAAATGCGCTGATTTGCACTGCCGCGGAAGCGCAGGTCGAGGTTCCTTTCGGCGAGGACAAACTCCCCGTCGATCAGCACGTCGAGCCGGGAGAGCAGGTCTCTCTGCTCCTGCGTGCCCGCCAGCAGTTCCTCAAACGTATAACCCGTATAGGCGGCGATCTCATACCCCGCGGCCTTGAGCTGTTCTGCCAAAGCCGCAAAAGGTGCGGCCTGGCAGAACGGTTCGCCGCCGGAAAACGTGACGCCATGCACAAGGGGATCACGCCGGATACGGCTGTAAAGCTCTTCCACTGTGCAGTCCGTACCAGTGCCGAACGGATGGCTCTGGGGGTTATGGCAGCCCTCACAGCGCCGGGGGCAGCCCTGCGCAAAGATTGCGGTGCGGATGCCCGGCCCATCGACGATAGATTCGTCAATCACGCCCGCCAGGTTGATGACCTGCCCGTCCATCTTTACGCCATATCATGTTTCACACGGTCGCGTTCCTCGGCGCGTTTCGCGTCGTTGAAGCGGTCGAGCGTCCCCACAAGGTATCCGGTGATGCGGCGGATCCGCTCAAACCCAACGCCTTTCCCGTTTTTCGCTTCATAGTTTGTCTCAATCTGTGCCATGAATCAAAACCTCCTTGACAATGCAGTGAATATATTGCAGCACCCTTGTGCCTTCGGCGACCTTCTTTTTCTTGAAAGAAAAAGAAGGCAAAAAGAACTTTCAATACGCCTTCGGCGGGGCATTTCTGCCAAACAAATCATATCCTGCGCCCAAACGTATGTTTGGGCGCTATGAAAGTTTCCGTCCACCCTTTTCAAAGGGTGGCGAATTCCAAAGGCAGAGCCTTTGGCCGGTCCAGCGGGACGCTGGCAGGATTCCAAAGGGCAGCGCCCTTTGGGGCGTGGACTACTCGCAGCCGCAGTAATTAAACGTGCCGGGGTAGAGTTTGCGCAGTTCGCGGATGCGCTGGGGGGAGACGGGCTCGCCTTCGCGGCGTCCGCAGCGGGGGCAGACTTCGCCGATGACGCCGACATATCCGCAAATGGGGTCGCGGTCGACGGGGTGGTTGATGCTGCCGTACCCGATGCCGCAGTCGTGCATGCAGCGCACGACGCTTTCAAAGGCTTCCAGGTTGTTGGCGGTGTCGCCGTCTAACTCCACATAGCTGATATGTCCGGCGTTTGTGAGGGCGTGGTACGGGGCTTCCTTTTGGATCTTTTCAAACGCGGAGAGGGGATAGTATACGGGGATGTGGAAAGAGTTGGTGTAGTATTCGCGGTCCGTGATGCCCGGCAGTGCGCCGTACCGCTCCCGGTCGATGCGCACGAAACGGCCCGAAAGGCCCTCGGCGGGCGTGGCCAGCAGCGTGTAGTTCATCTGCGTGCGGCGGCTGCGTGCGTCCAGATATTCGCGCATATAGCGCACAATCGCAAGGCCCTTCTGCTGCATCTCGTCGCTCTCGCCGTGATGATGCCCATACAGCGCCACCAACGTTTCCGCCAGCCCAATAAAACCGACGCTCAAGGTGCCGTGCTTGAGTACCTCGCCTACCTCGTCAAAGGGGCCTAACTTTTCGCTGTCCAGCCACACGCCCTGCCCCATGAGGAACGGGAAGTTGATTACGCGCTTTTTGCTTTGTATCTCGAACCGGTCGTCCAGTTGGCCGATGACAAGGTCCATCATATCCTTCAGCTTCGCATAGAATACCGTCTCATCGCCCTTGCTCTCGATTGCCAGACGCGGCAGGTTGATGGAAGTGAAACTCAAATTCCCGCGCCCATTCGCAATCTCCTGATCGGGGTCGTAGATGTTCGCCATCACGCGCGTGCGGCAGCCCATATAGGAGACTTCGGTTTCCGGGTGGCCAGGCTTGTAATATTGCAGGTTGAACGGGCTGTCGATAAAGCTGAAATTCGGGAACAGGCGTTTCGCGCTCACTTTGCACGAGAGCTGGAACAGGTCATAGTTCGGGTCGCCGGGGTTGTAGTTGATGCCCTCTTTCACGCGGAAAATCTGGATGGGGAAAATGGGCGTTTCGCCGTGCCCAAGCCCGGCGTCCGTCGCTTTCAATACGTTGCGCATCACCATACGGCCTTCCGGGCTTGTGTCGGTGCCGTAGTTGATGGAGGAGAACGGCGTCTGTGCGCCCGCGCGGGAGTGCATCGTGTTCAGGTTGTGGATCAGCGCCTCCATAGCCTGGAAAGTGGCGCGGTCCGTCTCGTCCTCGGATTCCCGCAGTGCGAACGCCTGCGCCTTTTTGGCGGCCTCGCGCCCCACCAGCGGTTCCAGCGCCTCGGTCTCGGCCTGCAAATAGTAGAGGTCGGTGGCAAGCTGCGGCCGCAGGTGCTTTTCCCGGCGGATGTCCTCTAAAATCTCCTTGATCTTCTCCCGCGACAGCGCCGCTTCCGGCGCAAGCAGCGACAACGCCTTATAAAGATTTGCCGCGTAGCGCTTTTTATACGTCTTGGCAACGCCCGGCGCAAGGCCGTAGTCAAAGTTGACGATGCTCTGCCCGCCGTGCTGGTCGTTCTGGTTGGACTGGATGGCGATACATGCTAGGGCCGAATAGCTCTGGATATCCTGCGGCTCGCGCAAAAACCCGTGCCCTGTGGAAAAGCCGCCCCGGAACAGTTTCAGAAGGTCGATCTGGCAGCAGGTGGTGGTGAGCGCGTAGAAATCGAAGTCGTGGATATGGATCCACCCCTCGCGGTGCGCGCGGCTCTGTTCCGGCGTCAGCAGATATTTGTCATAGTAGTCTTTCGCGGCCTCGCTGCCATATTGGAGCATGGTGCCCATCGGCGTATCGCCATCGATATTGGCGTTGCTGCGCTTGATGTCGCTGTCGATGGCGTCGGCGCGCGTCAGTTCGTCGAACACTTTCATCAAATGTGTATTCATCTCGCGGACACGCGTGCGGGAGGCGCGGTAAAGGATGAACTTCTTCGCCGCCGCGTCGAACCCCTTCTGCATGAGCTGGCTCTCCACCTCATCCTGGATCTGTTCGATCTGCGGCGGCTGTGCCCCGCACGCCTTTTCCAGCGACGCCTCCACGGCGTTGGCGACATCCGCCGCGTCCTGTGCGCCGCCGTCGTTCGCCGCTTCCATCGCGCGCAGGATAGCCGAGGCGATCTTCCCCTCGTCATACAAAACGCTGCGCCCGTCCCGCTTGATGATGCTCCTGATCATGCCGATTTTCCTCCGCCTAAGTGTAATATTTTCTTGTGCCTATACGCAAAGTTTATCTAAATGTAGGCTGTACGCCAACGAGGAACACTATATATTGTACCCAGCGCTGGCGATTACTATATTACCTGTTTTATCCTTCCCTGTCAAGTAGGAACAACCTATTTTCTTATTTTCGGCAAAATGCCCATTTTTGAGGCCAGGCGTTGAACCGCCCCAAAAGGCGCCGCCCTTTGGAATCCTGCCAGCGTCCCGCTGGACCGGCCAAAGGCTCCGCCTTTGGAATCCGCCAGCGTCCCGCTGGACCGGCCAAAGGCTCCGCCTTTGGAATCCGCCAGCGTCC
>CANCXY010000075.1 GCA_947381875.1 uncultured Clostridia bacterium
GAGCTGGCGCGCGAGGCCATGCGCTCCGGCGCGATGGAATACCTGATTAAGTTGGAGCTGACCCCTCAGTCCCTGCGCGCCGCTATAGAGAAAGCGGCGGCGCGCGTGGAAAAACTGAAAGGTTCCATCGCCACCCTCCCCCGGTCGGAAGGGCAGGCTTTCCGGGAAAAATTTTTCGCGCGGCTCTATAATGGCCTGTTCGATTCTCCCGAACAGTTCCGCCGGCAGGCGGAGGAATTGGGCCTTTCCTTTTCCGCCCCGGCCTACGCGGCGGCCGCGTGCGAGATCCACGGCGTGCGGGAAGCGCCCGCCGAACAGCAGCTCACCCAATGCGCCAGCACCGTGCGCATGGCGCGTGAAGCGCTGGAAAAGTTCGGGCCGTGCTTCGTCACGCCGCTGGATATGCGCCAGTTCTGCGTCATTTTCCCACTGACTGGACAACAGGCGGCGGACGCCGACTACCTGCCGCGCATGCTGCGCACCTGCGCGGACACTGTGCGGGGATATTTCAATGTCCGCCTGCGGTGCGGGATTGGCGGGGCGGTGCGCAACGCGTTCGCGCTCCCATCCTCGGCCCGCGCCGCCCGCTGCGCCCTCACACTGACGGACGACACACAGCCCGTGGCCTGCGCCCAATCCGACGCCGCGCGCGACCCCGCCGCCCTCGGCCCCGGCAAGCGCCGCGTCGTGGAGGACGTGACAGCGTATATCCGCCAGCATCTTGACCGGCGGCTCAGCCTCAACGAGGTGGCCGAGGCGTTCAGTTTCAGCCCGAATTATCTCAGCCAACTGTTTGCGAAATACGCCGACCGCGGCTTTGTGGAGACGATTACCCACGAAAAAATCGCCGCCGCCCGCCGCCTGCTCGCCGGGGGCGACGTGCGCATTTATGAAGTGGCGGAACAGCTTGGGTATGAGAGCGCGTTTTATTTCAGCAAGGTGTTTAAGAAGGAGACCGGTCAGAGCCCGCGCGAGTATATGCAGGGGCTGCCTGCGAAATGACGCGCTTTTCCGCTTTTTCTTGGAAGAAAAAGCTTGGCAAAAAGAACAACAATGGAACAGCCCGTCCGGCGCTGTGTGCCGCTGAATCTCTCGGCGCAGGCCGGGCGCGGGAACGCCCCGCAGCTTTTAGAAAAAGCGGGGCAAAAAGGACTTTTAACAGGGGAAAGGATTTGGTATGGCGGAACATAGGATCGTATTTGGGGACAGCCGTTCCCTGAATCTGATTGGGGATAAGTCTGTGCATTTGATCGTTACGTCGCCGCCGTATTGGCAGCTGAAAGATTATGGAGCGGAAAAGCAGATTGGGTTTCATGACAGTTATGAGGCGTATATCAACCATTTGAACCTTGTCTGGCAGGAGTGCGGGCGTGTGCTGGCAGATGGATGCCGGCTCTGCATCAATATTGGCGACCAGTTTGCGCGCTCGGTTTATTATGGAAGGTATAAGGTGATCCCCATCCGCACGGAAATTATCCGTTTTTGTGAGGCGATCGGGATGGACTATATGGGCGCGATCATCTGGCAGAAAACCACGACGATGAATACTTCCGGCGGCGGGGCGGTGATGGGCAGTTTCCCCTTTCCCCGGAACGGCATTCTGAAAATGGATTATGAATTTATCCTGCTGTTCAAAAAACTGGGCAGCGCCCCAAAGCCCACGCCTCAGCAAAAAGCCGCTTCCGCTATGACCCGTGAGGAATGGAGCCAGTATTTTTCCTCCCACTGGAATTTCAACGGCGTAAAGCAGATGGACCACCTTGCCATGTTCCCGGAGGAACTGCCGAAACGCCTTATCAAAATGTTTTCCTTTGTGGGCGAAACCGTCCTTGATCCGTTCGCTGGCAGCGGCACTACCTCCCTCGCAGCACAGCACCTCGGCAGAAATTCTATCGGGTATGAAATCAACAGGGACTTTGCCCCCATCATACAGGAAAAACTTTGTGCAACTCAAACGGGGCTGTATGATGACGGCAATTCGCAGGTCCTTTTCTTAGAAGATACCCAGGGCGTCCGTCACTCTTTTGAGGAATTGCCGTATATATTCCACGACCCGCATAAAATGGATAAAAAAGTAGATGTCAAAAAGCGTTCCTTTGGCTCTAAAATAGACGGCCCGGCACAAAAAAAAGAACCGCTTTTCACCGTGAAAAATGTGCTGAACGCAAACACCATCGCGCTCAGCGACGGGCGCACAGTACATCTTCTGGGAATAAAGCCAAACCCGGAACACGAGACAGAGGCCATGCGTTTTTTACAGGAAAAGTTTCGGAAAAGAAGGGTCTTTCTGAAATTTGACGCCGCCCGCCAGGATATTGAAAACGATACACTCTGCTATGTATATTTAGATAAC
The DNA here is from genome assembly GCA_947381875.1 of uncultured Clostridia bacterium. GTDB lineage: Bacteria > Bacillota > Clostridia > Oscillospirales > Ruminococcaceae > Ruthenibacterium. Next base: position 2,354 of record CANCXY010000075.1, read on the forward strand.
AAAACCTTTATCAATAACCACTTGATACGGACAGGCTTTGTCAACGTAGATACCAGCACAGACTATACCTGTAAGGAAAAGTTTCTGAAATCCATGCCCGAATAAAAAACGGGCGGGAAACTTGCTCCGCGCCCATTGGTTTACTCCTCTACTTCAATCAAAAGCCCTGTCTTCTTTTTGGTATAGTATACCATCTTAACGGGTATTTCCTCCGGCAGACGATTCATGGTTTTATAGCTGCTCGACTTAATCGAATAGGCGGTGTCTCCCACATAGCCGTCGATTCCCTGTGCTTCCTCCGCCGCCGCTGCCATCCGATAAGGGATGCCGCGCGCCTCGGCCATCCTTGCCAGAATTGCTTCCTGCACATACAGGCCATTGTAAGTTTTGGTAATTACCAGATCTTTTACCCATCTGCGCACCATTTCTTTATCGATCTGCCCAATGGCTCCTTTCAGGTTTTCCACCTGCGCAAATATTTTCTCCGTTGCCTCGTCGATCGCGTGCGGGTACTGGTTCAGATACCAATTCTCCCATCCCTCTATGGAGACCGCCCCGGTTTCTTTCTGATAGGCGGGAAACACATCCGAAAGCTGCCCCACGACCTTTGGACGTGTGCCCTGCGCATTTTGATTGGCCCAATTTATCAGTTGGGAAGTATATTTCGGAAATTGGGGCGCATCACTTTTGTTATACTCTGCCAGTTCCTCATTTTTGATAGTAAAAGTCATTCCCTCTCCTCCTCATTTTCCAAAAACAGCCGGTATGGTTCGATATGTAAAGCATCCGCGATACGCTGAATATTTTCAAGGGAAATGCTCCTGCGGTAACATTCGATCGCGCTGATATAGGTACGGTGCATACCGCATCGGCTGGCAAAAGCCTCCTGCGATATCCCCGCCGCCTGCCTGTACCGCCTCACATTGTCCCCGAACACCTTTATAATATCCATCAGAAAACCCTCCATGAATATAGGCTTTGCCCTGTTCCTCCGACCGGAGGGCAGAGGAAGCAGGAAAAATCCCATTTGCTTTCAGGTGATTCCACTATAATATGCCCGCACACAAAAAGTCTACATACAATAAGTATCTGACATAATAAAAAAGCCCTGTGGGCGGGGAAATGCACAAAATCATTCATCCCTCAAGTGTCATCAGGAGGTATGCGCTATGTTTACAGAACGCCTATCCTTTTTACCCGAAACCTTATGCGGCGTGCAGGTCTGTCCGCCGCCCGATGTATTCGCGGCGCTGCCCGAACCCGTCCGGGCGCGGCGGGCGAAATGCGCAGAGGACGCCCTGTCCGCGCCGCTGTCCGCCATCACAGCGGCAGACTGGCGGGAGTTTTTTGAAACAGGCAGCCGCGTCTGGTATGAAGCGCTCTATTTTTCCCGCCGTCGCCGTCTGGTCGACCTGATATGCGGCGCACTGGGCAAACCGGACGCAGCAGCGCAGTATACGGGCGCGATTTTGGACACCATATGGGCCATCTGCGAGGAGAGCGCCTGGCAGCTCCCCGCACACAACAGCTATATCCGCAACGCCCCACAGCTCCCCTGGCCGGATGTCACGCGCCCTGTGGTCGACCTGTTCGCCGCCGAGACGGGCGCGTTGCTGGCCTGTGCCGCCGCGTCACTGGGCGATTTACTGCCGGAGGCCGTCCGCGCGCGCATACAGTACGAGGTAGAACGACGCATCCTGACGCCGTACCGCACCGCCCATTTCTGGTGGATGGGCAGCGGTAACGAACCCATGTGCAACTGGACCGTATGGTGTACGCAGAACGTCCTCCTGTGCGCGTTTGCCCTGCCGTCCACCGAAGAAACGCGCCGCGCCGTAGTCATACAGGCCGCGCACTCGATCGACTGTTTCCTCAAAAACTACGGCCCCGACGGCTGTTGCAGCGAGGGCGCGCAATATTACGGGCACGCGGGTTTGTGCCTGTTCGGGTGTCTGGAACTGCTGTGCGCCGCCGCGCCCGGTGCATTTGATCCGCTTTGGCAGGAAGAAAAAATTCGGAATATCGCCGCCTATATCCATCATGTACATATCGACGGCCCCTATTATGTCAATTTTGCCGACTGCTCCCCCTGCGCGGGCCGGCGCGGCGCGCGGGAATACGCGTTCGCGCGCCGCACCGGCAATGACAGCATGGCGCGCTTCGCGGCGCGGGATTGGCGCGAAAGCCTCGCCGGACCGCCGGAGGATGGCGACGTGGCGCGCATCAACCTGTGGTATCAGCTCTTGGAAACGCGGTACGCGGCGGAAATGTTCCGGGAGTCCGCCGCGCCCGAACCAGGCACATCAGGCCCCGCCGACTGTGCCTATCCGAGCGTCGGCGTATATATCGCCCGCCGGGGCGCGTGGTTCCTGGCCGCCAAAGCCGGGAACAACGACGACAGCCACAACCATAACGACACCGGCAGCGTAATTTTATATCGGGGCGGCAGGCCGTTCCTGATCGACCTCGGCGTGGAAACCTATACACAGAAAACCTTCTCGCCGCAACGCTATGAAATCTGGACGATGCAGAGCGCCTGGCACAACCTTCCCACGTTTGACGGCGTGATGCAGCAGCCCGGCGCGGCGTTCTGCGCGCGGGACGTGCGGACGGATTTCACAGCGGACGCCGCCGAAATATCTATGGAGCTTTCCGCCGCATGGCCGCGTGAAGCGCATTTGACCCAGTACCACCGCACGCTGCGCCTGACAGCGGACAGCCTGACGATTGCCGACATATGCGAGGGGGGTTACACCGGGGCATTCCTCAGCCTGATGCTCTGCGAAGCGCCCACCGTGGATGGCGCGCGCGTAACGGTGGGCACACTGGGCACAGTGGAAACGGAGGGGGCATCCGGGCCAATAGAGGTAGACACCCTCCCCATCGTCGACTCCCGCCTGCGCCTCGCGTGGCCCGATACGCTCTGGCGCGTGCGTATCCCGTTTGACAAGGCACTGACGGTGCGCCTTTGGGGCGCGCTGTAAAGGGGGAAACCTATGCTTTCTATCGAAGAATATAAACGCGACCCCTGCAAAAGCCTTTCCCTTCCCTATTGGAAGGCTCAAAATATATCCATCCCTTCCAATATGAAAATCGTCCATGACGCGGCGTGGGAACCCGCCATGCTGAACCACTATACGGAGGAGCGGTTTTTCAGGATCATCCACTGCCTGAAAAATATCCCGGCATGTTCTGTTCCGGGCGTCCGGCTGGAAACCCTTTCACCCGCCCGGACAGAAGAACTTGCGGACATGATCAACCGTTCCTATACACATTCTAATATCCATATTTCCGCAGAACAGCTCCAAAGCATGACGCAAACACCGGTTTACTGCCCGGCGCTGTGGATAGGCGCGTTTTTTGAGGAAACGCTCGCTGGTTCCATCCTGTGCGATTACGACGCGCACACCGGCGAAGCGGTGATCGAGTGGCTCCAGGTGCTGCCTGCGTACAGAGGGAAGGGCATTGCCGCCGCCCTGATTTGCGAAGCGCTCAAACGTATGCGTGGCATGGCAGAATTTGCAACCGTTTCCGGCGCGTGCGCCAATCCCACAAACCCGGAAAAAGTTTACAGGAAATGTGGGTTTGAAGGGGATAATATATGGCATATCCTCACCGAGCGGCCATAGCGGGGGACAATCGCTATAGAAACCACCCGGTCCCAACTGTCAAAAACCATCCTTGTCTTATTCCCGCTTTTATGGTTCCCATAAACGGGGGTATCCATACTGTGGAGCTAATTTCTGTATATTCTCCCGCCCGCAGGGAGGAGAGAATATACAAAACACCCCTTTATCCCGGTTCCCCAGGACGCTGAAATATACATACACAAAGAAAGGAAGTATCCCATATGCAAACCATTAAAATGAAACTGATCGACGCCAAACAGACCACCCGCATGACGACGCCGGAGGGTGGATCCGTCAGCATGGTGTATGCCGCCGCCTACCAGCCCGGCGACATGATCCTGCTGGAATGCGGCGAACCGGGGCAGCTTTGCGTGGTGCAGTTTGAGGATTCCATCGCGCCCGCCTACATCTATGCGGCGGGGCGTATGGCCATCTACCGTATCCCGTTCGACGCGGGGCGCATTGTCTTTTCGCCCAAGGCGTTCACAGGCGAACGCCACCTGATCCGTGCGCGCTTGGCTACACCCGAAGAAAAGGCCGCGCGGCGTAACTTAGCGCTAAACCCATTCGACCAGCACGGCGAAAACGGCTTTTTCCCGCACAGCTCCGCCAATGTGGAGACACGCGGCGAGGCGGTGTTTGCCTCCTATAACGCCATCGACGGCATTTATGAGAACGCCTCGCATGGCGAATGGCCGTACCAGAGCTGGGGCATCAACCGCGACCCGAAGGCCGCGTGGACACTGGATTTTGGCCGCCCCGTCACCATCGACGAGCTGCGCCTGACCCTGCGCGCCGATTTCCCGCACGACAGCTACTGGACGCAGGGTTCCGTCGATTTCTCCGACGGCTCCACCGAAGTGCTGCATTTTGAAAAGACGGCTGCGCCGCAGGTTTTCGCCATCGCGCCGCGCAACATCACAAGCCTTACCCTCCACAGCCTTATCAAGGCCGACGACCCCTCCCCGTTCCCCGCCCTGACGCAATTTGAAGCGTGGGGCACGGAACAGGCGTAACGCCGCCATCTCCCCTGCATAAGCCGGACGCATGTCCGGCTTTTCTTTAATCCTGTTAAGAAAACGGGCGCAAATGGAAATTTCCATTGGTAGACGTTTTCTTCTATTTCACTTATACTATTGATAAAACAAAACATCGGAGGTAAACACATGAGTTTAGGGAACAACTTATTTCATGCCCGGAAAAAAAGCGGCCTGTCGCAGGAAGCGGTCGCTGAAAAATTAGGCGTAAGCAGGCAGACAATTTCCAAATGGGAAACGGATGAAACTTTTCCGGATATCTGCCAATCCAAAAAACTTTCTGTTCTCTATGGTTTGTCCTTAGACGAATTGATCGACTTTGATATGGATGTGAAAAAACTGGAACAAGTTGTAAAAAACACGCCTGAAAAAGTTTCGCAAAAAGTGGATTGGTCAAAATTATGGGCAGAAAAATATCCCATTTTGACTTCTTATAAACAGGAGATTTCTATTGCCGAATATGCGTTGCCATTGAAAGAGATGCTTGAAAAATTAAGCGCCGATTATGGGTATAATGACCTTGACGCCTTTTTGGTATTAAAAGATATTTTAGCCGGGCTTTGGAGTACAAAATAAACCGCGACATCATTTTGGGGAAGCGAAACGGCACGTCGAGCTTCCCCTCATCCCCGGCTAAACGAACCGTCGGTTGCAAAAACAGGCGACGGGATGTATGATGGGGGAGGAGGTGAGGCAAATGGACGCAAAAATATTTGGTGCATTTATAGCCGCATGCCGCAAAGAACAAAATATGACACAGGCGGAGCTGGCTGTACAATTACATGTCACCGATAAAGCTGTCAGCCGGTGGGAAAGGGGCGTTGGGTTCCCGGATATCAACACCATCGAACCGCTGGCTGCGGCTTTAGGAATCAGCGTTCTGGAACTTATGAAATCTGAACGGATCACAGAAAATGAAGTGGCAAAAGAAGAAGCCGCGGGATCGATTACCGATGCTTTGAGTATCGCGGCGGAACAGCGCCGACAGGAACGCAAAAAAGCGTTTTCCCTTTTGGGCGTCACGGCGGGAATCGTGATTTTCGTTTTGTTCCTGGACAGTATGCAATGGCAGATAGACGCCCCCATTTTCTGGTGTGTCGGCGTCGTCTTCCCTTTGCTTTGCGTGTTTGGGTCCCTTGTATTGCTGATCCACGGAATACGGCAGAAAGCAGCGGGAAAACCCTGCGGACAAACTTTTGCATTGGCATTCACCCTGGTTTTGCTTCTCATTATCCTTATGGGCATTTTCTTTTTAGCGGGCGCTTTGGGAACAGGCCCTGTCCCCAACTGATGAACGGCATCTATGCGCCGGTGACAGCCCCCTCCCTCTTTCCTGTCAAACCGTCAAAAATGGGCGGCAGCGTTTTGTGCTGCCGCCCAAACCTTGTTTACCACTCAAACATTTCTTTGCCTTTCAAGCGCAGAATTGCCTCAATGAAGAAGTAATCGCCGTAGATGATGGGTACTTCTGTGTTTTCGCCAGTGGGGTCGTGATAGAAGAACGTCCCGCCGGTGAGGATGGAGTCATGATCGGGGTCCCAGTCGGCGAACTTTGCCTCGCACGCGCGCAGGATGCGGCAGGCGGCTTCGGTATAGAACCGCGCCTCGTTCTCCTCCACATGGCTCGCAATCTCCAGCAGACCGCAGGCGGTACACATGGCGGCGGTGGAATCGTATTTGAGCGGCTCGGCGGGCTGGCGGTAATCCACCAGCGGCAGCCAGTCGGCAACCGCCATGTTGGCAATGCAATAGTGCGCGCACTGCTTGGCTGTGTTCAGGAACGAGACATCGCCTGTGTGGCGGTAGCTCAACGCGAACCCGTACACCGCCCAGGACTGCCCCCGGCTCCACGACGACCCCTGTTTGTAGCCCTGCCCGCCGGGGTTGTTGAGATATTCGCCGGTATCGGGGTCAAACGCGACAATGTGGTTGCAGCTCCCGTCGGGCCGCACTATGTACTGCTGCGCCGTTTTAGCATGGTTGATGGCGATCTTTTTGAAGCGCGGGTCGTCCAGCTCCTCCGACGCCCAGTAGAGCAGCGGGATGTTCATCATGCAGTCGATGATCATCCATCCGCGGATGTCGCCGCCCATCATTTCCGTCATTTTGTTCTGGCGCGGGCCGTTCCACGCGCGGATGAAATGGCCATCCAGGTTATAGCGAGCCGCCAGCGTGCTGGCCGCCATCAGGCCGCGGCGTCGGGCCTCCTTATCGCCCGTTTTGCGGTAGTTCGCCACCGAGGAGAGCAGGAACAGGAAGCCCACATCGTGGTCGACTTTTTCGGGGCTGTCCAGCAGCGCGTCCAGCCGCTCCTCTACGCCCACCGCCGCTTTGCGGTACGCCTCGTCGCCGGTGGCCTCGTACATCTGCCACAGCATCCCCGGCCAGAAACCGTTTGTCCAGAAGCCCAGCCCCCACGGCGTCCCTTCCAGGTCGTAATATTTGCCCTCCTTGTCGGTGGTATAGGGGATCATGGTGCCGATGCGGGCGCACTGGGCCTGCATTTTCTCCAACAGCTTTCCATATACCTCGTCCAGCCATGCCTGATTGCTTTGTTTATCCATTCTACGTCCTCCTTCTGTGGTGAATGAAAACAAAATACTTTCCACATTATAGCAAAAAATAGAAGTTTTGACAATATCCTCTTTCATTTCTTAGGGAAAAAGTAAACAAAAATCCCTTCGGAACAAGATGGGATTCCAAAGGGGCTGCGCCCCTTTGGCGGAGTCCAGAGGCGGCGCCTCTGGCGGGTCCGGGCAGCGCCCGGTCGGGTTCGGGCGGCATCCCGATACAGGCGGTTCACTCAAAAAAATCGTTTTCGCGGAACTGGAGGGAGTACAGCTTTTTGTAAACGCCGTTCGCGGCCATCAGCTCGTCGTGGGTGCCGCGCTCGGAAATGCTGCCGTTGATGACTACCGCGATCTCGTCGGCGTTGCGGATGGTGGAGAGGCGGTGCGCTACTACCAGCGTTGTCCGGCCTTTGCACAGCTCGTCAAGTGCCTGCTGGATCAGCACTTCCGTGGTGTTGTCCAGCGCGCTGGTGGCTTCGTCCAAAATCAGAATGGCGGGGTTTTTCAGGAAAACACGGGCGATGCTCAACCGCTGCTTCTGCCCGCCGGACAGCTTCACGCCGCGCTCGCCAATCTCCGTGTCGTAGCCGTGGGGCAGCGTCATGACATAATCGTGGATGTTGGCGCGGCGCGCGGCTTCGATCATCTCCGCCTCGGTCGCGTCGGGACGGCCATACAGGATATTTTCACGGATGGTGCCCACAAACAGAAATACGTCCTGCTGCACAATGCCAATGCTGCGGCGCACGGAATCCATCGTCAGCTCCCGGATATCCGTGCCGTCAATCAGGATGGAGCCGCCGCCCTCGCCCAACTTATAGAAATTCGGCAGCAGATGGCAGAGCGTCGTCTTGCCGCCGCCCGACGGGCCGACAAGCGCCAGTTTGCGCCCTTTTTGCAGGTGCAGGTTGATGCCGTGCAGCACATCATGGGAAGGTTCATAGGCAAAGCTGACATCCCGGAACTCAATCTCGCCCTGCACGTCTTTCAGCTCCTTTGCGCCCGGCGCGTCTTCCTCTGGCGGCGCATCCATGATCTCCACAAAGCGCTTGAAACCGCTCACGCCGTTCTGGAACTGCTCCATAAAGGCAATGAGCGTATTGACGGGGTTGATGAACAGGTTCACCGAAACAATGAACGTGGAGTAATCGCCGAAGGAAATACGCCCCGCGTAGAGGAACAGGCCGCCCGCAATCAGGATAAACACGTTGAATACGTCCGTTACAAAAGACGTGGAGGAGTGGAACTGCGCCATGGCATGGTAGGCGCTGCGGGACGCCTCCACGAACTGCCTGTCCCCCACGCGGAAACGCTCTACCTCGCGCGCGCTGTTGGTGTAGGCTTTCGTCACGCGGATGCCCGTCACGCTGCTCTCTACGGCGGCATTGATGGTCGCGTTGCTCTTGCGCCGGTCGTCGAACGCGCGGCTCATGGCGCGGCGATAATGCAGCGTCACCGCCACAAGGATGGGTACGCACGCGAAGATAATCAAAGTCAGGATGGCGTCGATCCGCAATAGATAGATAAACGAAAGGACGATCATTACGGAGCTGATCAGCAGGTTTTCCGGGCCGTGGTGCGCAAGCTCACACACCTCGAACAGGTCGCTTGTGATACGCGTCATGATGCGGCCCGTCTCGTGGTCGTCGAAAAAGCAGAACGGCTGCTTTTCCAGATGGGCGAACAGGTCCAGGCGCATGCGGGACTGCATCTGCACGCCGATCATGTGGCCGTAATACTGCACGAAATAGCGCAGGAACATCCGCACGATATACAGCGCCATCACAATGGCCCCCGCCGTGATGATTGTGGCGTACTGCTTTTGGGGTATGTAAATATTCAGCATCCTGTTTGTTACAACAGGGTATACCATGCCGATGACGGAAATAAGCAGCGACGCCAGCATGTCCAGCGCCAGCATCTTTTTGTGCGGGCCGTAGTAGCTGATAAAACGTTTTAACATGGGGCGGTTCCTCCTTCCAAAGCAGGGTGTTGCATATAAAAGATTTCCTTTTGCCGTTCAATTTCAATTCAAATTTGGAACGCATGCGTTCCAAATTTCTTTATCCGGGAAATAAAGATAAAATTTTCTGCAATTACGAAGATTCCGTTCGGAAAAGCCACTGCCAAATTCGAGGGTCAACTCTTGTGCCAGCATGGCAATCAACCCCTTGCCGTATTCAGCCCGTTCCAAACCACACTGCTCCTGCTCTACAATGCGTTTGCCAATATTCCAATACGTCAGGATCATAGCGGAGCTGGCAGCGTTATAAGCGGAATTCCTTCCCGCATGGATAAACCTTTTAATATCCGATAGAACAGATCCATAGGCCAAGTTCTCTTTTTCCCTCATCCGCCCACCTCAATTTCCTCAATAATTTTCTTAATCTCCCCCCGCAGCACCTGCTCTCGTGGGGCGTATCCAATGCGGAGTGTTTTCATGTGTTTCCCCGCCGCATCCCCTATTATACCGTTTTGCCGCGCTTTGTGCAATGCGGGATGGGCACAGGAACAGCCTTTTATGGCAATAAAATGTCCTTTTGTTACACAAAAACCCGCCCCAGAAAGTGGGGGCGGGTTTTTTATGCCGTGGGATGGGTGTCAGCCCTGCTTTTCGCGTTTGTCCAACACCATGCCGTCCGCGTTCGCGTAGTATTCGCGGCCATCTTTGCCGTCGTACCAGCCTTCCCGCGTCACGCGCACGCCGTAGTCGTCGAAGAAGTACCAACCGGCGGGGATGTTATAGGCGGGGTCGCCCGGATGGTCGGGGTCCTGGCATTCGGGCAGGTACTGTACGCGCCATACAATCAGGTAATAGTCTCCGCCGCCATTGCCGTCCGGCTGGATATACGTCTGGTAACGCATGCTCCCGTCCGAACCGCGCAGCCAGCCGCGGAACGAAATGCCGTTTTTATCGTAATAGCTGATGCCGCCGTTTTGCGGCAGGATGCGTTCATAATCCGTCATGGCATAGCAGGTTTTCGGGTCGGTGAGCTTGCGGTCCGGGTTCAGGTAGTAGCGGTGGCCGTTCATCCATACGTCGCCAGCCGCGCTGATGCGTATCTCGCTGCCATCCGGCGCAAGGGAGGTTTTCTTTACGCCTGTTTGCAGCGCCCCTTCCCCGTCGAACAGATACAGGTTGCGTCCGTTCTCCTGTGCGGCCAGCCAGTGCCCGCCGGTGAGCGGCGCGCCGCCCTTTTCCTCTACATATTTCCACATGGTCTCGCCATCCTCTATCGTGGCCTGCATCTCCTGCCAGTTATCCCAACCGCTGGGGTTTGTTTGATACGGTGGGGGGGGGGGGGTATTGGGTGGGGGGTTGGCCGGCCGCTGCACCCCCGGGGTGTGGGTGCCCGATGGGGATTCC
>CANCXY010000076.1 GCA_947381875.1 uncultured Clostridia bacterium
ACAGCCCCCAAACCCCCATGAATACGGGCTTCCTGGGGCGCTCCAAGCCCCGGCGCGGGGCGGGGTAAGGGTTTTATACTACCCACCCCCGAAAACGGCTTTTAACCGTCCACGGGGCTTTTCCCGCCTGATTTTTCCCATCCCTTGAAAAGTTCCTCTTGACAAAAAGCCCAAAGGAGTGTTTGCGGATTTTCCTATCCCCGACGGAAAGAAACAGACAAAATAGATTTATGGTTGATTTTCCCCGCCGATGCGTTTATACTGAAAGGTAAGAAACCGCGCTGCCTGTGGGGCGGCGCACAAAAGCACCAAAAGGGGGAAAGGTTATGGACAATTATGTAATTACCATCGCGCGTGAAAACGGCAGCGGCGGGCGCGCGATCGGCGAGGCGCTGGCGGGCAGGCTGGGCATCCCGTTCTATAACCGCGATATCCTGCGCATGGCGGCGGATGACAGCGGCATCAATGAGCAGTTATTCGCGAACGCGGAGGCGAATTTCCGCGGAAGCCTGCTGTTCCGTGTGGCGAAGGACGCCTATAATGGCGAGGTGATCCCGCCCGACCGCGACAATTTCGTCTCGAATGAGAACCTGTTCCGCTATCAGGCGAAGGTGATGCTGGGGCTGGCGCAGCATGAGAGCTGTGTGATGATCGGCCGCTGTGCCGACTTCATCCTGCGCGACCGCCCGAACGTCCTGCGGGTGTTCATCCATGCCCCGGAGGCCGCGCGCGTGCGCACGCTGATGGCGCGCAGCAGCCTGAGCGAGGCCGAGGCGCGCAAACAGATGAAGCAGGTAGATAAGCGCCGCGCCGATTACTACCGCGCCTTCACCGGCAGCGACTGGCGCGACGCCGGGCATTACGACATCTGTTTCGACTCCGACCATATGGGGCAGGAAAAGATCATCCGTTTCATCATGGGCTATATGGACGTGTGCTTTGAGGATTGAGCGCGGCGCGGGCCGGGGCGGTGTTTGGGTGGACGCTGCCCCGGCCTGTTTTTCGGGAGTGTCCCAAACGGGGCGTTTCGTGTGTTTCCTTCCCGCCGGACAGGGGAACACACGAAAAATATCTTCCCGGCGGGGACACGCCATTTTTCCGCCGTGTACAAAGGGAAGCCCCCCGTGTGACGACCACGGGGGGCTTTGAAAAGGGGTATCTCTCGGTGTGAGGAGGAATCATGTGCAGATCCACGGATTGCGGCTTCCGTGTCTCTGTGCTTTATAGTATAGCCGGGAATTGCGTAAGGTTTATGAAGGAGATGTGAATAAAATGTAAACTGTGCGGCGGGGCTATTGCACCACCCATTTCCGCACAGCCTCGACCGCGCGGGCGATATCCACGCCCTTTTCCTGTTCATATTTGCTCTTTTGCAGCAGGGCGCGGAAGGTTTTGAGGGTATGGTGCCCGGTATTGCGGGGCAGGGAGAGTACCGTTTTGCGGTTGGTAAACACGCACACCGTCTCAACGGACACATTGCGCAGGCCCGCCGTGATCAGCGTGTCGCGCACAAGGCGGGTATCGGCTTCGGCCTCGCGCATGGGGTTGACAAAGGAGATACGCCGTTCGCCGTTGACCTGGAGCCACATTTCCTCATCCAGGCCGCCATAGATCTGGCCGCCGCGCCCAATGCACTTGACGCAGAGCAGCCCGAAGCAGCCGACGACGATGAAATCCAGGTCGGCGCATTTGCCGTCCTTAGCGATCTGCGCGGGGGCGATCACTTTATATTGATGCAGCCCCGCAAAGGTGCGGGCGGTGCGCAGAGGCGCGGCACTTTTGCGGGCGTCGGGGAGGTCGCCGGATTTGGGGGGCTTTTCCCCCTCCTCGCTTTTCCGCAAAAGGAAAAAGCAGAGAGCCATAACGGCGACGACCACAAGGAGCAGATAGGCGATATCCTGAACGGGCAAAACAAAGACCTCCTGTCGGGCGCGGGGATGGTGCCGCGCGGTAATATTGTATAGTATAGCAAATACGAGGAGGAAATTCAACACCGCATTTTTAGGGGGCGTGTCAATATCACGGCTCTATTGCCGTGTATTGGACACTCCCTTTTTAGGGCGCAGTCCTTTTGGAACCCTGCCAGACATAAAAAGAGGGGGCGGGCGTCAATACGCCCTCCCCCAAACGATCATCTGTTTTGCGGGCTTACCGCATACCGGGCACACATCCCCTAAATGTTCCTGCACAAAGGGGATACACCGGCTTGTCAGCCCGGCCTTTTCCTTCATGGCCTCCTCGCAGGCCCGCTCGCCGCACCACATTGTCTGGATATACCCGTTTTCCTCGGCGTGCGACAGAACTTCTTCCATTGTGGCCGCGCTCCAGGTACGGCGCGCCCGGTTTTCCGCCGCGCGGTCAAACAGGCTCTGCCCCAGTGCCGCCAGTGCCGACGGAACAGCCGTCTCCAATTCATCCCAGCGCACAAACAGCTTTTCGCGCGTGTCGCGCCGCACCAGCACGCACTGTTCTTTCTCAATATCCTTCGGCCCAATCTCCAGCCGCAGGGGCACGCCCTTCATCTCCCACTGGGCGAACTTCCAGCCGGGCGCTTTGTCGCTGTCGTCGACCTTTACACGGAACGTTTTGCCCAACCGCTCCGCTAACTCCCGCGCCTTTTCCAGCACGCCCGGCTTGTGCGCCGCCACCGGCACCACCACCACCTGCACCGGCGCGACAGCGGGCGGCAGAATCAGCCCCTCGTCGTCGCCGTGCGTCATGATGATCGCGCCGATCAGCCGCGTCGATACGCCCCAGCTCGTCTGGTACGGGTATTGCAGCGTGTTGTCGCGCCCTGTGAACTGCACGCCGAACGCGCGCGAAAATCCGTCGCCGAAATAGTGGCTCGTGCCGCTTTGCAGGGCCTTGCCGTCGTGCATCATCGCCTCGATGCTGTACGTCGCCTCCGCGCCCGCAAACTTCTCTTTCTCCGTCTTGCGGCCTTTTAACACTGGGATATTCAGGTCCTTTTCGCAGAAGTCCGCATACGTCTCAAGCTGCTGTTCCGTCTCGGCAATGGCCTCCTCGGCTGTCTCGTGGATGGTGTGCCCCTCCTGCCACCAGAACTCCCTCGTGCGCAGGAACGGGCGCGTCGTCTTTTCCCAGCGAACCACGCTGCACCACTGGTTGTACTTCATGGGCAGGTCGCGGTAGGAGTGCAGCACATGCGCGAAATGGTCGCAGAACAGCGTCTCGCTTGTGGGGCGCACGCAGAGCCTGTCTTCCAACTGCTCCGCGCCACCCATCGTCACCCACGCCACTTCGGGCGCGAAGCCCTCCACATGGTCTTTCTCCTTTTGGAGAAGACTCTCCGGGATCAACAGCGGCATTGCCACGTTTTCATGCCCCGTCGCCTTGAACCGCGCGTCCAGCAGGTGCATGATATTTTCCCAGATTGCGTACCCATATGGGCGTAAAATCACACAGCCCTTCACGCTGGAATAATCCACCAGCTCGGCCTTCAGGCAGATGTCGGTATACCACTGCGCAAAGTCCTCGTTAATGGGCGTGATGGCCTCCACCAGTTTTTCTTTTTTATCCATTCAATTTTGTCCTTCCTTCCCGCCGCCCCGAATGCGGCGGAAAATTCCTCCCCGTATGCCTGAAACTCAGGCGTTGTCCTCCACATACCGCACAATGTCGCCAACGGTGTGGAAGTTTTCGATCTCCTCATCAGGCACTTCCAGGTGGAACTCATCTTCCAGGGTCATGACCAGGTCAGCTAAATCAAGGCTGTCCGCTTCAAAATCTTCGAGGATATCGCTGTCCATCGTCACAGCGTCTTCCTCCAGGTCAAGCTGCTCACAAATGATCGCGCGAATCTGTTCAAACATAGTTATTCCCTCCAAGCCGTGCGGCAAGCACGCGCAGAATCTCTTACTACAAAAGATAGCGTGTTTTCCCTGCGTTGTCAAGACTTTCTTTCACAAAGAAAAAAAGATACGCCGAAAATGTGGCGGATACCCACCAGAGGCTCCGCCTCTGGACTCCGCCGGGCGCCGCCCGGACCTGCCAGAGGCCCTGCCTCTGGACTCCGCCAAAGGGGCGCAGCCCCTTTGGAATCCCATCTTGTTCCAAATTTTTCCTTCCCGCCAATCCCTTCCCGCAGCCGCGCGGGAAAAACGTTGTTTCCCCTCTTGACAGCGCCTCCGGGCTGTGATAGAATACAATTAACAGTTATGTTAATTGCTAAATGTTCGGGCACAGGGCGGCAACACACGCGAACAGGCGTTTTGCGCGTTTCCCCGCCCAGTGGGCGGGGAAACGCACGGAAATATCTCCGCAGCCGGGACATGCAAAATGGAATAACTGTAATAAGGAGAGCAAGGGCCATGCTTACGATTTCCCATTTTTCCAAGACATACCCCGGCGGCAAAAAGGCGGTAGACGACCTTTCGCTAACGGTTCGCGGCGGCGAGATACTGGGCTTTATCGGCCACAACGGCGCGGGCAAAACAACCACACTGCGCTGTGTGGCGGGTATCCTGAATTTTACCGAGGGAGAGATTACGATCGACGGCCACCCGATGCAGGGCGACGCCATCGAGGCCAAGCGCGTGACGGCATTCCTGCCGGACAACCCCGATCTATATGAATTCCTGACGGGCGTCGCCTATCTCGCGTTTATCGCCGACTTGTACGACATTCCAAAAGAGACGCGCGAGGCGCGCATAAAAAAATACGCCGACGCTTTCGAGCTGACGGGCGCGCTGGGCAGCCCCATCGGCGGCTACAGCCACGGCATGAAACAGAAATTAGCGCTGATCTCGGCGCTGATGCGTGCGCCCAGGCTGCTGATGCTGGATGAGCCGTTCGTCGGGTTGGATCCGCAGGCGGCGTTCGTGCTGAAGGGGTTCCTGCACGAGCTTTGCGAACAGGGCACCGCGGTGTTTTTCTCTACACATGTGTTAGAGGTGGCGGAAAAGCTGTGCGACCGCGTGGCGATTATCAAGGGCGGGAAGCTCATCAAATTGGGCGACACGGCGGATATCGTGGGCGACGAAAGCCTCGAACAGGTGTTTTTGGAACTGGCGGAGGGGAATCATGCGTAAACTGGGGATGCTTTGGAAACTGAATTTCCGCGCGATGCTGGGGGTACTTTCGTTGGGCGGCGGCAAAAAGACGGCGGGCGGCCTGGGCGTGCTGGCCTTGATGGCTTTCTTAGCGCTGTACTGCTCCAGCACCTACAGCTTCCTGCTCACCGACGCGCTGAGCGCCGCCGGGCTGACAGAGTTTGTGCTGCCGCTGATGAGCATTATGGCATGCCTGATGTCGCTGATGCTCACGGTGATGGCGGCCAGCGGCCTGGTGTTCGGCGGGAAGGACACCGATTTGATGCTCACCCTGCCGGTGCCCGCATTTACGGTCGTGTTGGGCAAGGTGCTGGCGCTGTATCTGGAAAACTTCGTGTTCTGCGGGATGTGGATGCTGCCGACAAGCCTCGCCTACCTCATGGATGCGGGTTTGGGCGCGGGCGGCGGGGCGCTGTTCTGTGTGCGGATGGCGCTGGCGCTGCCGTTCCTGCCCCTTGTGCCCAGTTTTATCGGGCTGCTGTGCGGCTGGGCAATCTCGTTTGCCTCCGGGCACATGCGCCACAGCTCGCTGGCGGCGACGGCACTTTCCCTCCTGTTTGTCGGCCTGGTACTGGTGGGGAGTTTTCAATTACAGGGGTTTGTCGGCCTGCTGATAACGCAGTCGGAACAGGTGCGGCATGTACTGCATACCTGGCTCCTGCCGTTCGGGCTGCTGCTGGACGGCCTGATGGGCAGCATGGCAGCGCTAACAGGTTTCGCCGCGCTTGTACTGCTGCCGTTCCTCGCGCTGACATGGTTGGTGGGCACGCGGTACCGCCGCATCCTCTCCGCCGTCGCCAGCCGCCATACGCGCAGCGATTACAAACTGCGGGAGGTAAAGACGGGCAGCGCGTTTTCGGCGCTGTTCGCCAAAGAATGCCGCCGCTATTTCGGCTCGACGGTCTATCTCCTGAACACGGGCATCGGCGCGGTGATGATGATAGGCGTTTCCGTGTATGCCCTGTTCGCGCGGGACAAAGCCGCCCTGATTGTGGACAGCCTCGGCGGCGGGGCAGCTGCCGCGCCGATGGCCGCGCTGACCTTCTGTCTGCTTGAGAGCTTCACCAATACGGCGGGCATCTCCATCAGCCTGGAGGGAAAAACGCTGTGGATATTGAAGGAAGCGCCTGTCCCGGCGCTGGTTCTGTTCGGCGCAAAGGCGCTGTTGGGCGCGCTGGTGGCCGGTGTGCCGGGGATGGCCTGCGCGGTCCTGCTCTCCCTGGCGGCCGGCATCCCCTGGGTACCCGCGCTGGCACTGTTTTCCCTGGCGCTGGGCTTGGGCGTATTTGTGCCCGCGTTGGGGCTGGCGGTGAATCTGCGCTTCCCCAAAACGGACTATGAAAACGAGGCCATTGTCGTCAAGCAGTCGGCGTCGTCCATGATCAGCAGTTTCGGCGGCATGGCAGTAGTCGGCGCGGGGGCGCTGGCGTGGTCGCTGCTGAGCAGGTGGCTCAGCTTTGCCGCGTTCGGCTTCCTGGCGGCGGCGGTGCTGGTCGCCGCCGCCACGGGGCTTTGGAACTGGGTATGCCGCCGGGGGCCGGAGATTTTGCGGACATTGTAAGGGATGTTGGTTCGTTTATTTTCCCGCCCGCAGGGTGGGGACAAAGAATCCAGTGGTTAAGAGGTATCACTATGGAAGAACTTTTGAAGTTGGATATCAGCGGCGCGCACAGCGCCCTTGTCAGCCTGTCCATTACGGCAGGCATATTGACAATACTCCCGCTCCTCTGTGCGTTCGGCTGGAAAAAGCGGTGCGGGAAAGCCGTGTCGTTCAAGCCGCTGTTGATTGGGGCGGCGGGGTTCCTGGTATCCGCGCGGGTACTGGAACTGGGCGTGCATATGGTGTGTATCGTGATGGATAACCCCGTCTCACGCTTTATCAACGGGAACACGCTCGCCTATATGCTCTATGGCGCGCTGATGGCGGGCATCTTTGAGGAATGCGGCAGATATGTTGTCATCAAATTCCTCATGAAAAAGAACAAAACGCGGGAAAATATGGTCATGTACGGCATCGGCCACGGCGGCATTGAGGTGTGGGCGATTACCCTGATGGGGATGATGAGCCTGTTAGCGGTTGCGTCGGCGCTTGTAAACGGCGGTATAGCAGCGGCGCTGCCGGTGCTGGGCCTCACGGGGGAAGTGCCGGAAGAATTGGCGGGTTCCGCGGCGGCTGTTATCCTTTCGGCGGCCAATTTCAGCGCGGTTGGAGGCGTTTTGTCCGTGCTGGAACGCGTGGGGGCTATGGCGGTGCATATCGCGTTCACTGTTATCGTCGCCTATGGGGTGATGAAGGGAGAAAAACGGTATCTGCCGCTGGCGGTCCTGGGACATGCCGCCGTTGACGCCCTTCCGGCGCTCTACCAGCGGGGCGCGGTGTCGATGATTGTTTCCGAATTATGGCTGTTTGCCTGGGTGGCTGGTTTGGCGGTCTGGGCGGTGAAGCTGTATAAAAAGATGCCCTCCGGAACGCCAGCGGACGCCGCAAGCCCGGCGACGCCTTATCCTTCATAAATGTTCCTGCGCCCATACGCATGTATGGGCGCATATTAAAGTTTCCGTCCACCCTTTTCAAAGGGTGGCGGATTCCAAAGGCAGAGCCTTTGGCCGGTCCAGCGGGACGCTGGCTATAATGGCAGGTCGCACACGCCGGAGAGCTGCACATACAGGGCGCTGAACCTGTCGGCGGCGTAGCCGGGCGGGGGCGCGGGCGGGCCGGGCGGGCATACGGGCAGGCTCAAAGACGCAAATACGCCGCCCGCCCCTGCTGTCCCCCGCAGAAATCTTCCGCCGCACCACGCCGCGTATCGGCGCACCAGGGCGAGGCCCAGGGCGTCCGCGCCGGCGGGGGCGGGCAGCACCCCGGCGCTGTCGGGTGCGGCGCGGCGTGTGACGATCAGGCGCGCCGTGCCTTTCGCCGCCGCGAGCCGCACCGATACCACCGGGCGCTCCCCGCCGCCCGCGAGCGCCTCCGCAAGCAGACTGCCCAGTGCCGCCGCGAAAAACTGCGGATGTCCGGGCGTCCAGACGGCCCCCCTGGGCCACACGGGCACAAAATGTGCGAACCGGCACACGTCCGCCGCCGCCCGCACATAGGCCGCGCACTGCCGCGAAAGGCACAACGGAACAGGCCGCGCTTTCTCCAGCGCCGCCAGCGCCCCCGCGTTCTCCGCCAGACGCAATACGCGGTACGCCGCCCGCGCCATCCCGTCCAGCGCCGCTTCCCCGCCCGCCGGTCCGCCCGCCGCTGCCCGCCGCGCCGCCGGAAACAGCGCCAGAAGCTCCGCCGCTTCTTCCCGCAGCAGCGCGGGCAGTGTGTCTGCCGCCATTGTGCTTCCCCCCTTTTTGTTGGGCTGCCGCCCAAACCTGCCCAGGGGCGCCGCCCCTGGACCCCGCCGGGCTGCCGCCCAGACCTGTCCAGAGGCGCTGCCTCTGGACTCCGCCAAAGGGACGCAGTCCCTTTGGAATCCCATCATGGGCAAAAACTGCGTTTTTGCCCGCCATATGTTAAGAAGTGTCCAAAGCGTGGGGGCGTTTTCCGTGAATTTCCCCGCCCGCAGGGTGGGGAAATTCACAACAACTCCTTGTTTTGGCCACTCCTGTGTATTGTGTGCAGGGGGTGCGCTGGCTATGTATGGGCATGTTTTGCGTAAATTTTTTGTTAAAACGTTATCAAATTGCATTACCCCCTTGCAGAACGGGAAATTTTGGGGTACAATGTGAGTAGAGAGTTGGGTGCATGCCGCGCCCGATGAAATCATTAGGGAGGATGTTGCTATTATGGTTAGAGTTGCTATCAATGGTTTTGGCCGCATTGGCCGTCTGGCGTTCCGTCAGATGTTTGGCGCGGAAGGGTATGAGATCGTCGCGATTAACGACCTCACCAGCCCGAAGATGCTTGCCCACCTGCTGAAATATGACACCGCGCAGGGCCGCTATGACGGTCATACCGTTGAGTCCGATGAGAATTCCATCACCGTGGATGGGAAGAAGATCGAGATCCTCGCCGAGAAGGATCCGAAGAACCTGCCTTGGGCGAAAATCGGCGTGGATGTCGTGCTGGAATGCACTGGCTTCTTCGCGTCGAAGGAGAAATCCCAGGCGCATATCGACGCGGGCGCGCGCAAGGTCGTTATCTCCGCGCCGGCTGGCAAGGATCTGCCCACCATCGTTTACAGCGTGAACGAGAAGACACTGAAAGCAGAGGATACCATCATTTCCGCCGCTTCCTGCACCACCAACTGCTTGGCCCCGATGGCTAAGGCGCTGAACGACGCGTTCCCCATCCAGAGCGGCATCATGACGACCGTCCACGCCTACACCGGCGACCAGATGATCCTCGACGGCCCGCACCGCAAGGGCGACCTGCGCCGCGCGCGTGCCGGCGCTTCCAACATCGTGCCCAACAGCACAGGCGCCGCGAAGGCTATCGGCCTCGTAATCCCCGAACTGAACGGCAAACTGATCGGCTCCGCCCAGCGCGTACCTGTCTTCACCGGCTCCACCACGATTCTGGTGGCCGTCGTGAAGGGCAAGGACGTTACCCCGGAGAGCGTCAACGCCGCTATGAAGGCGCAGGCCAGCGAGAGCTTCGGCTACAATGAGGACCCGATCGTTTCTTCCGACGTGATCGGCATCCGCTATGGCAGCCTGTTCGATTCCACCCAGACGATGGTCGCCAAGCTGGACGACGACACCTATCAGGTGCAGGTCGTCTCCTGGTACGACAACGAGAACAGCTACACCAGCCAGATGGTGCGCACCATCAAGTATTTCGCGGAACTGGCGTAAGCGCATAACAAAACTGGCGCTCCTGCTCCTTTTTCGGGGCAGGAGCGTCTTTTTTCACAAAAACGGAATCCATTTTGCCTGTTTCCCCCGCCTTCGGCGGGGGAAACAGGCAGGGTCTATCCGCGCTAAATTGCAAAAATTCATTTCCATTTGAAATCGCGGTTGAACAATCCGCGCGAATGGATTATAATATAGAATGCGGAGTGTGCCCAGCAGGATATCCCTCTGCCCGCAGGGTGAGGAATGCACGGAAATCTCTTTGCAGCTCTGATGCACCCGAATGCTCAGGCGGGGTATATACGGAAATATCTTCGCGGTTTGAACTTTCCCGCTTTCGGACGTTAGAGTGTATACGATTCCAATTTTATCCAATCATGATAGAGAGGGGGCGGCGCGTATGGAGCCAAACAGATCCAGGCAGAGTAAGCCTGCACGGCCAGACGTGCGCGCACGCGCGGCGCAGATCGAGCAGCAGCTTCGCAGTGCCCCCCGCCCCGACGCTCCGGCAGATACGCCGCGCGGTCAGAGCGCTTCCGCGCGTCCCGGCGGGGCGTGGTTCGATTTCGACCAGGAACCCCCGCGCGCCGCACGGCCAAGCCCGTCCCCGCGTCCGCAGGGTACGCCGCGCCAAAACAGCGCGCCGCGTTCCGGCACATCATCCCGCGCCAGCGGCACACCCACGCGCCGCGCCCAGGCTCCCGTCCGCTTTGACGACGCCCCGCGCCAGGATAACGCGCCGCCCCGCGCCAGCAGCGCGCACCGTGCCCAAGCACCCGTGCGTTTTGACGACGTGCCGCGCCGCGAACCGGACGCATTCGGGGATTTTGATTTGCCGGACGCACCCGTTATGGCCCCACGCCCACGCCCGGAAACAGGGCGCGGGCGGACAGCGCATTCCGGCGGACGGCGCAGGCGGCGCAGCATGCCCGCCAGCATGTTCTTCCTGCTCTCGGCGGCGTTTATCCTGACTGTCTCATGGGGCATCACAGCGCTGATCGAGCTGCCCGCCAAACGGGCGGAGGAGAAGCAGCGGGCGGAGGACCAGGCACAGACAGCCCCTGTCGCGCCGGAGGGCGAGATTGGCCCCGTAAAGAGCGCAAACACGGCGTATACGCCCATCAGCGCCGCCATTGTGGCGCAGCCGGAAAACGGGCGCGTGGAGATGAGCTACTTTGACAACGCGCTGTTCATCGGCGACTCGCTGACGCGCGGTTTCGAGGAATACACCAGCGGCTTCCCCAACGCGCATTACGCGGCTTATATCGGGGCGGGGCCGCGCCAGTTCATGGAAGGGCTTGTCCAGAACCGGGCGGGCGAGCAGGTGGCGGCGATTGATGAGATACTGGCCGCCGCGCCCCGCAAGGTCTATATGCTGCTGGGCACAAACGCGCTGCCGACGCTCACCGATGATGCGTTCCTGAAATACTACGGCGACCTGCTGGACTTCCTGCTCCCGCAGCTCCCGGCGGATACCGTCTACTATATCCAGGCCATCCCGCCCGCCATTGCGGAAAAGATGGACGGGGATGAAAACTTCTCGCGGGAACGCATCCAGGCGATCAACGAACGCCTGGCGCGGATGGCGTTCGAGCGCGGGATTGCGTTCCTGGACCTGTACAGCGCGCTTGCTGACGACACGGGCGCGCTGCGTGCCGATATCGCGTCAGGCGATATCCATCTGAACAACGCCGGGTACAGCCTGTGGCGCGAATTCCTGATAACGCACACAGTATATAGAAAGGACAACCCGTACCTGCCCGGTTCGCCCTGCTATGATGCTTTATTTACACCGGGCACAACATGATTCGGTGGGAGGAGAGTATGAACAAAACAGATACGCGCCGGGACGGGGCGCTTGCGGTACAAATCAGCCTGATTGTGGTGCTGATATTGCTTGTGTTAGCCATTTCATATGTGATTGTCTGCCTGGCCTATGGGGATTCGGTGCTGACCGCGCTGGCACACCTGCTGCCGCCTATGGCGGCGGAGGAAATAGAGGACGACAGCGGGCCGGAGGAACAGGAAATCGTGCCCTTTGTCTCGCAGGGGGCGGGCGCGGTGGCCTGGAATACAGGGGAGCGGATTGGCGGCCCGCGCACCGGCGTGACGGACGCCGACGCGCGAATTCTGGCCGCCCCGGCCAATGGGCGCGTCTCCGACGACTATTTCCGCGACGCGCTGTTTATCGGCGATTCCGTCACACAGGGCTTTGGGGCCTATGACGCATACAAGGACTGGATGCGGGTGTGTGCCTATAAGGGCGTAAACCCGCAGATGATTTTAGAAAACTATGTAGGGAAACGACCGGACGAGACGGAAATTGAGATGTGGGACGACATCAACACCCAGCAGGATGTCGCCAACATCTATATCCTGTTCGGGGCCAACGCGCTTTTGCAGCAGTCGGACGAAGCCTTCCTCAAATACTACAGCGACCTGCTCGACAAGGTGAGCGCGCGGTTCCCGACGGTGCCCATCTATGTGCAGAGCCTCACGCCCACCACCCAGGAGCGCGGGCAGCGTCAGCCGAACCTTGCGCGCGACCACCTGAAAGAAGTCAACAACGCCGTGGCGCAGATGGCCGTGAGCAAGGGCATGATCTACATTGACCTGTGGGAGGCGCTGGCGGACGAAAACGGCTATCTGCGCGCTGACCTTTCCGGCGATGGCCTGCACCTGCGCGACGGCTCCAAATACCGCGTCTGGCTCGACTACCTCGCCACACATACCGTCTACAGCGCGCACAACGCGCCCTTCGCTCTTACAGCAGAGGGACCGTATACCTGATTTCCGGGGCGTGTCCGCATCGCGGAGCCACTGCCGTTGTATTTCCCCGCCCTACGGGCGGGGAAATACACGAAAACCCCCGCTTTGGCCACCCCCGCGTTGCGGTTTTGCCCCCCCCCCCGGGGGGGCACACGTTGGGGTTGCAAAGGGGGGGGGGCCCGG
>CANCXY010000077.1 GCA_947381875.1 uncultured Clostridia bacterium
GCGCTCCGTTTTGCGGAGGAGGGCTGCCACCTGGTACTGACAGCCCGGCGCACGGAGCGGCTGGAGGAGGTATGCAGGGCTTGTGGGGAGCTTGGCGCCAAAGCGGTATACTATGCGGGCGACGCCATGCTGGAACAGACGGCAATCGAGACCGTAAAGCTGACTGTGGAGACGTTCGGGCAAATCGACATCCTGATCAACAACGCGGGGATCGGCCGTGTGCAGCCGATCCAGGGCAGCAATATGGCGGATTATGACCTCATTATGAACAGCAATGTCCGCAGCGCTTTTGCGTTTACGCTGCACACGGTCCCGGAAATGATGAAACGGGAAGTGGGGCAGATCGTGATGGTTTCCTCCGTCACTGGCATATATGGGCATATCAACGAGGCCGCCTACAGTGCTTCTAAGTTTGCCCTGCGTGGTTTGGCGCAGGCGGTCGACCACGACCTGCATGGGAAAGGGATCAAGAGCTGTGTATACTGCCCTGGGTGCAGCATTACCGAATTTGAGGTCGGCTATGGCCGCACCAAAGAGCGGATCGAGGCGTCCGGGAAACTGACAGCGGAGGATTCCGCCGACGCGCTGCTGTTCATATGCACCCGCTCCGCCGGTGCGCGTGTGTCGGAACTGCACCTTGTCTCCCTGAAAGACCCGATTTTCTGATGTGGGGGAGAGGACATGACAGAAGCAGAAAAACTGGACGCCGGCCTGGAATATGATTTCTGGGACGAGGAAGTAAACGCGCGGAAGCTGAAAGCGATCGAGGAGTGCCGGAAGCTGCAAAAATTACAGGAAGCGGGCGCGGGGGAGGAAGAACAGGCGGCTGTCATCCGGGAGCTGTTTGGCGCTGCGGGGGAAAATGTCAGCCTGTGCCCCGGCTTCCAATGCGACAGCGGCGCAAATATCCGCGTGGGAAAGAACTTCCTCGCAAACTACCATGTGACGATTTTGGATATTATGCCGGTGACGATCGGGGACTATGTAATGATCGGCCCCAACACGCTGATCTCCACAGTCAACCACCCGATTTCGCCCCTGGGGAGGCGGAAGCATCTGGGGATCGGAAAGCCGGTCCGTATCGGGAACGATGTATGGATCGGCGGCAATGTCACAATCCTGCCGGGCGTGACGATTGGCAATAACGTAGTGATAGCCGCCGGCGCGGTTGTCACAAAAGACGTGCCGGATAATTGTTTGGCGGGCGGTGTCCCGGCGCGTGTCATACGGGCGATCGAAAACGATATAGAGTGAGATTTTCATCTGTTTCCCCCGCCCTTTGGGCGGGGGAAATCATGGAGAGGACAAATATGAGCAATGGAAGAAAAGCACACTGGAAAACAAGCGCTGTCAGCGATATGACGACAGGCAGCCCGATCCGGCTGCTACTTGGTTTTGCAGCGCCGCTTTTTGTGGGGAACCTGTTCCAGCAGCTTTACAGCGCTGTAGATACAATGATCGCGGGGTATAACCTGGGCGACACGGCGGTGGCGGCGATCGGTGCCACATCCGCGCTGTATTCTCTGCTGGTGAATCTGGCGGCGGGGCTGAACAGCGGCTATGGCATCGTAGCGGCACAGACGTATGGGTCGAAAAACTATCCGAAACTGCGCAAAGTGGCGGGGGCGATGGCGGCGCTGAACCTGACGGTCACACTGGTCCTCACGGTGTTATCGTTGCTGTTCCTGCGCCCATTGATGGCGCTGATGCAGGTGCCCGATACATTGTTTCACGACGCATACCTCTACATTGGCGTCATTTTGGGCGGTATGGTGACGACAATCGCCTATAATATGTTTGCCGGTTTCATACGCGCGATGGGCAATAGCCGCACACCGCTCTATTTCCTCATCATCTCCTGCCTTACGAACCTTTCTATGGATGTCGTTTTCATCGTAGGCCTTGGGTGGGGCGTGCAGGGTGCGGCGGCGGCCACCGTGATCGCGCAGGGGTTGAGCGCGGTCCTGGCGGGGGTGTATGTGTTTCGCAATTACAAAGAAGTCCTGCCGCGCAGAGAAGATTTCTTCCCGGATTGGCCCCTGATGCGGGAAATGACAGGGATTGGTATTTCTATGGCGGCCATGTATTGCGTGGTCGATCTTGGCTCGGTGGTGTATCAGCGTTCCATCAACGCCTTGGGCCTCTATATGGGGGACGCGGTTATCACCGCGCACACAGCCGCCCGCCGAATTATCGGCATTATGATGATGCCGCTTGGCTCCATTTCCACCGCCTATGCCACGTTTGTGGGGCAGAATTGGGGCGCGAAAAAAACGGAACGCCTGAAACAGACGCTCAAACAGGTGCTGTGCATGGAGATTGGCTGGGGCGTGTGTTCCTGTGTGATGGTATTCGCCGCAGGTGGAACAATGGTCCATCTGCTGACGAATACGACAAGCCCGGATGTGCTGCAAAACGCTGTCCTCAGCCTGCGCTGCCATTTTCTGTGCTATCCGGCGCTTGGGGTACTCTTTGCGCTGCGCAACGCACTCCAATCCATCGGGCAGAAGATGATCCCCGTCCTGTCCAGCGGGGTGGAGCTGAGCGCAAAGCTGATTGCGGGGCTGTGGCTGATTCCACGGTACGGCTATATGGTTGTCTGCCTCACAGAGCCGGTTATCTGGGTCGTGTGCGCGGCTTTTCTTGCAGGCTTTTTTCTGTTCAAAAAGCCCTTTGACACACGGGAGGAACAGAACGATAGATGGGGAAAAGGATTAAAACGCAGGCTGGGGACGTGATGTGCGGGGCATTGAGAGAGATTCGGCGTATCCTGCGCACAGGCGGATGCCTGCTGGCGCGGGTGTCCAGCGTTAACGACACCGCTTATGGGGCTGGCGGCGGGAGAGAGATAGAGCCACGATTCTACAATCACGGCTCCTATGCAACGCCTTGAGGGCTTTGTCTACAAGGCTGGCACTCCGCTCCAATCACACGCAGCCACTGATATCAGAATTACTCATATCGCCATATATAGTAAAACCACTTGAAAACAAGAACGGCTTTCTGTATTTCCCCATCCTCCGGGCGGGGAAATATCAACATTTTATTTTCAAGTGGTTTCACTATACTATCCGAACGAAAAAGGAGAAGCCCATAATTTTATCCCTGCCACAGGCAGAAAAAATAATTCTTTCTCAAAAATAATGGTCAACCTTCTTGCCAACAATCATAAACCCGCACAGTATCTGTATTTTTCGGATATTGTGCGGGTTTT
The DNA here is from genome assembly GCA_947381875.1 of uncultured Clostridia bacterium. GTDB lineage: Bacteria > Bacillota > Clostridia > Oscillospirales > Ruminococcaceae > Ruthenibacterium. The sequence goes on from CANCXY010000077.1 coordinate 3,215, forward strand.
CTACTGCCTTTTCAATGCGCTGAATCGATAACAGAACATTCTTGTGCAAAGGTCAATGGGCGGCTGCTGAGATCTCTATGATGTTTTCGCATGCGGTTTCTTGGAGCTGCATGTTTTTTGGTTATGTCTGAGAGGAAATCATAGATTTAAGATACTGGATCTCAGCGCGCCCAAAGGAGGCGTAATAGATCGGCTCCGTCGAAAACGTCTTGTCCACATTGCTTGGACGGCCCACAATCTCCCCTTTCAGGAGTTGGTCGACCAAATCGATCAAATCCGCCAGCAGCCCAAGGTTCAGCGGATTATATCCAGGTACTGCCGCGGACAGGAATTGCTGCATATGATGCCCGCCGAAAAAGCGCATCCGTCCCCCGCGCTCTACCAGCCAGTGCAGCAGGTGGATCAGGCTGTCCCGGTATTCCGTCAGGGGCACCGCGCAGGGCGTCTGCATCCACACGCCATAGCCGCTGCCGATGGCGTCACCCGTGAACAGCAGGTTCCGCTCACGCGCCCAGAATACGACGCTCCCCGGCGTGTGTCCGGGCACCTCGCAGACCTCCAGCGTTTCCCCGCCCAGGTCGATCGTGGAGCCAGTGCAGATATCGATCGTCTCATGCAGCTTTAGCTGTTTGCCAGCCATCATCATGGAGAGCATTTCCTCGCTCAGCTCAAACTCCCGATGGCTCATATAGACCGTATCGAATTCGTCCATATGATGGAAATGGTCAATATGCGCGTGGGTCAAAGCAAGCACAAGCGGCTTGCTGGTCAGTTTGCGCACGGTGGGCAGGATCTGCCCGCCCGGCGTAATGCCGGTGTCGATAACGGCGGCGCGCTCGCTGCCTTCAACGATGTAAAAAGAGGACTGCCCCTCATCATTGAGAAAGTACGCGTGCGGCGCAATCTGTACAGTTGAAAATTCTGCCATACTGTTTCATCCTTTCCTGTGTGGTGTGTAGCGGCTGATAACAAAGGGGAGGCTGAACCGCCCCATAGGAAGCTGAATGCCATCAATCTTCCATCGTAACGATGACTTTGTATTGATCCGGGCGGCACAGCAGATGGGAGCATTCCATAGGCCCCTTGGTACTGTACGCAAAGCGGTGGAGGGAAAGCAGGGGTGCGCCCACAGGCACCTGGAGGACCTGGGATTCGACCAGCCCCGCCGCCTCCGCCGAAATCGTTTCCTCCGCGCGTTTATATCGGATACCATACGTCTCCAGCAAAAAAGTATACAGGTCACTGACCTGTCCATCATAGGCAAGGAACCCTGGGACGGTTTCCTGGGACAGGTAGTTTGTGTGAAGCATGACAGGGATATCTTCTTTGTTATACTGGATACGCTGGAAGCGGTAGGCAGTCGCATGAGGGAGCATCCCCAAAAAAGCGGCGTCCAACGGATTGGGGATGGGGACCTCGTCGATTCGGGAAACCCTGCGCGAGAAATCGCACGCATTGAGTTCAGTCAGGGAGGTTACGTTATCAAAGCGCGTGGGATTACCTTGACGCCGCACGGTGGTACCGCGCCCCTGGTGGACTTCCACAAGCCCGTTGCGTACAAGCAACTGGACCGCGCTGCGGATCGTGGCGCGGCTGACAGAAAATTCCTGCTGCAATACAGGTTCCGGCGGCAGCATTGTGCCAATCGCATATACCCCCAACATGATCCTTTTTCGCAGTACAGTTGCTACCCGCTCATATTTTGGCAGGGAAATTTCATCCATACTCGTTCATCCCCTTCGATAATTCATATGTATGTTTTCTTTATTATAGCACAACAGAAAGCAAAGAGGAAGGGCTTTTTGTAATAAATTGTTACAAATTTCATCCTATATAGACATATGTTTTGTGCAAAACAATCATAAAGTACAATTAAACATTGGGATGTTTAAATATTGAAATAAAAACATCCGTATGTTATACTGTAAACACTTTAACCTGCGGTGACGCTCCGCGGTTTTGGGACATAGTAAAACAGAACAGGAAAGGAGAAACCCCATGAAAAAGACTCTTGCGCTTATCCTTGCGTTATCTATGGTATTCATGCTGGCCGCCTGCGGCTCTGCCGGCTCCTCCGGCTCCACTGGCTCATCCAGTTCCACGCCCGCTTCCCCTTCCCAGTCCAGCGGCGGCACACCGTCCGGTTCCGCGGCAGATGGTGAGAAGGTTATCTGCTATTCCTTTGGCCCGATGACCGGCGGCGCTGCCTGGGGGCAGTTTGAAAAGGGCTTTAATCAGGCGTGCGAGGAGTTAGGCTGGGAGGGCCACTACCTGGCGCCGACCGCTGACAACAACATGTCCGAACTGATGAACCTGCACGAAACGGCTATGACCAACGGCGCAAACGTTATGCTTCCGATTGTCGTTGATCACGACGCGATGGCGGACATCCTCATCAATGCGCGCAAACAGGGCATCGTGCTGTACGGCGTAGCCGCAAGCGACGATAACCTGGACGGCTTTATCGGCACCGACACCGTCAACCTGGGCTATAACGTTGCCGAGGCGCTTGTCAAAGTTGCGGGCGACAGCCCGATCAATGTTGTTACGATGCAGAGCCTGCTCAGCACGCAGCAGCAGAACGAGCAGGTCGACGCATTTGTCGAACACCTGGCGGAGCTGCGGCCCGACGCGGTGGTTGTGAGCCGTGAGGAATGCAACTCCTCCGCGCAGACCGCGCAGGATAAACTGTCCGCCGTGTGCATCGCACACCCGGAAACAAACGCACTGGTTTCATTCGACAGCTATGCGGGCCTGGGCGCGGCGTCCTATTGCGCGGCGGAGGGCATCGAGGACGATTTCTTTGTAATCGGCATTGACGATGCCGCCGAGATCCTGCTGGCAATCAAGGATGGCTCGATGGATGCGACCGTAGCGCAGATGTGGTACAAGATGGGCTATGAGGGCGTGATGAACGCCAACAAGATCCGGAACGGGGAAGAAGTCCCCTTCTCGACAGACGCCGGTACCGCTATCGTGATGCCGGAGGATGTGGATGAATGGGCCGCGCAGGTCGGCGCTGACCTCGGCTGATCCACCCCGTACTGAACCAACTGTTTCAAAAGGGCTGCTGCACGCGCAGACGCAGGGCAGCAGCCCTTCCTTATTAAAGGAGATCGAGCTGCTTATGAAAAAAGATGCTTCCGTATCCTGGGGCAAGAAGCTGCTGAGCCATAACGAACTTGGCGCGGTGCTTCCTCTTGTCCTTTTGCTGCTGGTCGTTTTGATCGTGAACCCGAACTTCTTTATGGCGCGCAACCTGATCGATGTGCTGCGCACCGCCAGCTTCTCGTTTATCGTCGCTATCCCGCTCACATTCCTGATGTCCGCGCAGGGGATGGATCTTTCCGTCGGCGCGGCCACCAGTTTGGGCGGCGTCGCCTGCGCGATGTGCCTCAAAGCGGGGATGCCGATCCCCATAGGGATGCTGGTGGGTTTGTTTTCCGGCGTAGTCGTGGGCCTGCTCAACGGCATCCTTGTGGTGCAGTGCGGCCTGCCCGCCTTCATTGCCACGCTGGGCATGCAGTATGTAGTCAACGGCTTTATCGCCGTGATTACAAACAACCTTGCCGTATCCAATTTCAGCGACACCTTTAAGTACATCAGCCAGTACCGTTTGTTCGGTGTTATCACAATGCCGATCATCTATGCGGTGATTCTGGGTATCTTAGGGCATATCCTGCTGCAAAAAACGCGCTTTGGCCGGGAGATCCAGTCTATCGGCGGCAACACCGAGACAGCCTATCTGGCGGGCATCAAGGTGAAAAAGCAGCGGATTGTCGCGTTCACAATGACATCGGTGTTTGCTTCTCTGGCGGGTATGCTGATCGCCTCCCGCTTCGCCACCGCACAGCCTGCGGCGGGCACGGGCACAGAGCTGTCCATCATGGCAGGCGTCATCATCGGCGGCACCAGCATGTTCGGCGGGCAAGGTACGATCGTAGGGTCCGCGCTGGGCTGCCTGCTGCTCGCGACCATCACGAACGCACTAATCCTGATGAACGTATCAACGCTGTGGCAGAACCTGATTTATGGCCTGATTCTGATTGCCGCCCTGTTTGTGGATAAATACCGCCGCAAGGTATTGAGCGGTGAATAGCGGAGGGGTGCTGTTATGGGCGATTCGATCCTTGAAATGAAGAACGTTACCAAACGCTTTCCCGGCGTGGTCGCGCTGAAAGACGTATCCATCGCGCTGGGGAAAGGCGAGGTATTGGCAATCTGCGGGGAAAACGGGGCGGGGAAATCCACTCTGATGAAGATCCTCAGCGGCAGCTATACCTCCAAAGAGTACGACGGAGAGATATGGATTGACGGAAAGCCGGTCGAATTCACTTCGGTGTCGGTGGCGGAGCATTGTGGCATTGAAATGGTCTATCAGGAAATCAACGTCATGCTGGACGCATCCATCGCGGAAAACATCTATGTGGGCAACCTGCCCATGAAAGGCCATTTCGTCGATTTCAAAAAGATGTATGCCGACGCGCAGCAGATGTTGGAGCGCATGCACCTGCACGCCGACCCCCGCCAGCATGTGCGCGGGATGAACAGCGGGCAAATGCAGCTGATCTCCATTGCACGCGCGCTGAGCAAAAAGCCGCGCATTATCGTTTTAGACGAGCCCACCAGCGCCCTGACGGACACCGAGACGGACATCCTGATGAACGCGATCGACGAACTGCGCAAAGAGGGCGTCAGCTTCCTGTTTATCTCCCACAAGTTAGACGAGGTGTTCCGTATCGCGGACCGTGTAACTGTGATGCGCGACGGCGCGGTGATCCGCACCGACGCGGTCAGCGATGTTACCGAGGAGTCGCTGATCGCGGCGATGATTGGGCGCACCATCGACAATATGTACCCCAAAACGCCTGCTGAGATTGGGGACGAGGTACTGCGCGTGGAGGACCTGACGGTGCCGCACCCGACGAACAAAGGCCAGAACATTGTGGAGCATGTCAGTTTCCATTTGAAGCGGGGCGAGATCTTAGGCATTGGCGGCCTGGTGGGCGCGGGGCGCAGTGAGGTGTTGAGCGCAGTCTTTGGGTATATCACGCACGGCGTAACGAAACAGGTATTCATCGACGGCAAGCCGGTACGGATCAACTGCCCGGACGACGCCATCCGCGCCGGGCTGGGCTATGTGACAGAGGAGCGCAAGCAGTCCGGTTTTATCTGGATGCACAGCATCCGTTCCAACCTGACGCTTGCCAGCTTGAACCAATTCACCAAAAACGGTTTCCTGGACAAGAAAAAGGAAAAGGACCTGGCACAGAGCATGTATGACCGCCTGGCCATCAAGGCCCCTTCCCTGGAAACAATGCTTGTCAACCTGTCGGGCGGCAACCAGCAGAAAGTGGTTGTCGGAAAATGGCTGCTGAGCCAGCCGCGCATCCTGCTGGTGGATGAGCCGACCAAAGGCATCGACGTGGGCGCGAAAGCGGAAATCTATAAGATTATGAATGAGCTGACACACAGCGGCGTTTCCATTATTATGGTCTCCTCCGATATGCCGGAGCTTGTCTCGATGAGCGACCGGTGCCTGGTCCTCAGCGGCGGCCATCTGACCGGGGAGCTGACGGGAGAGGAAATCAACCAGGAAAATGTGATGAAAGCGGCGATTGCGGGGTGAGGAGGGCAGGATGAACACGATTCAAAACGAGCGCCTTTCCGTGGCCTTCCGGTACGACCCGCAGACGCTGTTCAGCGAACGGTTCGAGGCGGCGGGCGTTGTAGCGCGGGTGTGCCTGGACGGGAAATATTCTTTTTGCGAGCCGGAACAGCGGATTGCGGGGCGTGTGACCTGCAACGGCGTTGGCCTGTGCGGGGAATATGTGTGGGATGAGCTGGCAAACGAGGCAAAGCCGGGCGAGGTATTCCCAAAGCTGGGCGTCGGCCTGCTGACGCAGCGGTCCGAGGGCGGCCCCTATAACATGTGGCGGCATTACGAGGTCCAGCCCTTCCCGCTGTCCGCCCGCTTTGAAAAGGACAGGGCGGTGTTTGTGCAGGAGCCGATCCTCTGTCTTGGCGTGGCGGCGCGCATCACCAAAACGGTAGCAGTGGAGGGCGCGGACCTGTACACAGAAACAACACTGGAAAATGTGGGCACGCGCCCGCTGCGCCTGCGCGAGTACCAGCACAATTTTGTATCATTGAACGGCATGCCCGTCGGTCCAGGCTACCGTCTGCGCCTTCCGATGGATGGGACGATCGGAGAGATCACGGACGCCGCTTATGATGTTCGGGATTTCCATATACGCCGTTCCGGCTATATGAAAGCGGAGGGGGATTCCATCGTCTGGCTCAAAACGATGGACGGGCATGGTTTCCATAAAGTCACCTTACAGAAGGACCTGCACCCCGAACGGGGCGCCTACTGGGAACTGACCCATGACAGCCTGCCGCTGTCTGTGCGGGAGGGATTGAGCTTTTGCCCGCAGGAGCTTGTCCTATGGGGAGTGGAGCATTGTGTCTGCACCGAAGCGTATATCCCGCTTGAGGTACAGCCGGGACAGGCGTTTACCTGGAAAAGACAGTGGCAGTTCCGCGCAGGGCAGCCATGACAGGCGGATAAGGAGGGAATGATGGCAGAAATCACGCTTTTGGCGGGCAGCTACAACCTGCCGCCGTTCGGGCAGGGCAAGGGCATCAACATCCTGCGCTATGATGAGGCGTCGGGGGCGATGGAGCTTTCAGGCATCTGCGAGGACACCGTGAACCCTTCCTACCTGGCCCGCGCCGGGGATCTGGTGCTGGCCGCGCAGGAGATATTGGAAAAAGGCGGCATCGCGTCGTATAAAGTGGCGAACGGTACACTGACACGCATACAAACGGCGGACCTGCCGGGTGGGCTGATGTGCCACCTGACGCCGTGGCCAGGCGGCAAATTCCTCAGCGCCGCCAACTACTGGACGGGCAGCCTGGCGGTATGCCCTGTGGGGGAAGCGGGCGTCGGCGGCCTTGCCAGCCTGCTGCAATATGAAGGGAGAGGGGCGGACCCAAAGCGTCAGGAAGGGCCGCACACCCACTCCTCCTGTGTGGACCCTTCGGGAAAATGGCTGGTGGTGGCAGAACTGGGGCTTGATCGGATCCTCTCCTATCGGCTTGACGCGGAGGTGGGGACCCTTTCGCCCGCCGTCCCGGCGTTTGTGCAGGCCCCCGCCGGGTGCGGGCCGCGGCACTTTGCGTTCCATCCCGACGGCAGGACGCTTTATGTCAGCGCGGAGCTGAGCAGCAGCGTCCTGGTCTGCGGCTTCGACCACGAGACAGGCGCTGTCACGCTGCGCCAGGAACTTCCGGCGGTACCGGCGGGGTTTGGCGGCAGCAACCTGACCGCCGATATCCACTGTACGGCGGATGGGCGTTTTGTGTATGTGTCTAACCGGGGACACGACTCCATCGCCTCGTTCCGCGTCGGGGCGGACGGGGACCTGCGGGCGGCGGGCTGCTTTTTTAGCTTTGGGAAAGGCCCGCGCAGTTTCCGGCTGATGGGGCATTCCGTCATGCTGATCGCAAACCAGGGCAGCGGGACACTGGTGAGCTGCCGGCTGAACGGCGAGGGCGGTTGTGATGGAAAACTGGCGGAGCTACAAATCCCGTCCGTAGTATGTACTCTGCCCATGAGAGATTGAATCAAAAGGGGGGAAGACAAGAGCATGAGCAATCGGAAAGCAATCGTTACAGGCGGCAGCAAGGGCATTGGGAGCGGCATTGTACGCAAATTAGCGGCTTCGGGCTATGACGTCGCCTTTTCTTACGGCAGGCATGCCGAAGACGCGGTCGCGCTGCGCGACCGGGTGACAGAGGAGTTTGGCGTCCAATGCGCGTGTTTTCCAGCGGCGTTGGAGACACCCGGCAACGGCAAGCGCTTTTTTGAGGCGGCGGTGGATTTCCTGGGCGGCCTTGACCTGCTGGTAAACAACGCGGGTGTGACGATCCTGCAAAGTATTCTGGATATGCCGGAGGAATCCATTGATTACCTGATCAACCTGGATTTCCGCAACTACATTGTGCTGATGCAGCAGGCCATCCTATATATGGCAAAGCATGGCGTCAAGGGTTCCGTTATCAATATCACTTCGTCCCGCGGCCAGCGCGCCTATCCCGGCGACGCAATCTACGGTGGCCTGAAAGCGGGGCTGAACCGCGCGATAGAATCCATCGCGCTGGATGCCGCGCCCTACGGGATCCGCGTGAACAATGTGGCCCCCGGCGCGATCCGTATCCGCACCAAAGAGGAGATCGTCAAAGAGTTAGGCGATAAGGTCCCGGTGGAATTCTGGGATATGCTTGGGCAGCGGATCCCGCTGGAACGCGCCGGGACGCCGGACGACATTGCGGGCGCGGTCGCGTTTTTGGCATCGGACGAGGCGTCCTATATCACCGGCGTGACGCTGCGTGTGGACGGCGGGTTGATCCTTCCTGGAATGCCGGAGGTTCAGGATGAAGCAAACGCAAAGCGGGGCTGGGGCTATTCCAAAAAAGAAAAGTTTGAGGAGTGAGGTTTTCATGTCACAAGTTACGATCCGAAATGTAAAAGCTATCCCGACCGCGCCTAACGGGGTCAATTTGGTGGCTGTCAAGGTAGAAACCAGTGAACCGGGGCTGTACGGTGTGGGCTGTGCGACTTTTACCCAACGCAGCGAAGCGGTGGTGACGGCGGTGGAATCCTATATCAAGCCGCTGCTGACGGGACGCAGTGTAGACAATATCGAGGACATCTGGCAGTTTTTGTACGGAAGCTCCTATTGGCGCAACGGCCCGGTGCTGAACAACGCGATTTCGGGTGTGGATGAGGCACTGTGGGACATCAAGGGAAAGATGGCCAATATGCCTGTATATGACTTATTGGGCGGCAAGTGCCGGCAGGGCGTGCCTGTATACCGCCATACCGACGGGAGCTGCCCGGAGGAGGTAGAGGAAAAGGTCCGCAAATACATGGAGGAAGGATACCGCTATATCCGTGTCCAGCAGGGGATGTACGGCGGCAATATGCTGATGGGCAGCACCAACTGGATGGATGGTGTGGAGAAAGCGCCCGCCAGCCGGTTCCATTTGACGGAAAACCCGCCTATCGGCGCGTATTTCGACCCAAAGGAGTACATGCGCAGTGCGCTGAAGCTGTTCGACTATCTGCGCGGCAAGATCGGCTTTGAAATAGAACTGATGCACGATGTGCATGAACGACTGGCCCCGATCGACGGCGTCGGGTTTGCCAAGGAAGTAGAACAGTATAAGCTGTTCTTCTTAGAGGATCTGTTCTCCCCGGAGCAGGTGAGCTGGTTTGCCCGTGTAAGGGAACAGTGCGCCACGCCGATTGCTATGGGTGAGCTGTTCAACAATCCCAACGAGTGGATGCCGCTGATCACAGACAGGCTGATCGATTTTATCCGCATCCATATCAGCCAGATCGGCGGGCTTTCCCCGGCGCATAAGCTGGCCGCGGTGTGTGAGCCGTTTGGCGTGCGCACGGCATGGCATGGGCCGAATGACATCACCCCCGCCGGCGTTGCGGCGCATCTGCATTTGGATCTTGCCACTTCCAATTTCGGCATACAGGAATTTGCGGGGTTCACCGAAAACGAAAA
>CANCXY010000078.1 GCA_947381875.1 uncultured Clostridia bacterium
ATGCTGACGCAGCAGCCCGCTGTGCTGAAAATGCTGCCCATCCGCTACGAGCGCAAGGAGGCCAAGAACACAGCCGAGAGCCTGACCCTGTATGACCCCTCCAGTGAGGCTGTGTACGACGCGATTGTGCCGGAGTATGTGGGCGGCCTCCTGTGGGGCGCTATGGCGGAGAGCGTAGCCAGCGAGCAGGGCGCGCGCCGTATGGCGATGGACGCGGCGAGCAAGAACGCAAGTGCGATGATCGATGATCTCTCGCTCAAATATAACCGCGCGCGCCAGGGCGCTATCACGCAGGAGATTACCGAGATCGTGGCGGGCGCAAATGCCTGAGCGGGCCTGCTTCAGGGGTTTGCGCGAAGCTCTTACGAAGGAGAGAAGTTCATGAGCAAACAGAATATCGGCACAGTCACCCAGATTATTGGGCCTGTGCTGGACATTAAATTCCCGGCCGGGCATCTGCCCAACCTGCTCAACGCGATCACCGTAAAAAACGGCGATACCACAGTAACACTGGAGGTCGCGCAGCATCTGGGCGACGACGTAGTGCGCTGTATTGCCATGGCTGGCACCGACGGGCTTGTGCGCGGTATTGAGGCAGTGGATACAGGCGGGCCCATCACGGTGCCGGTGGGCAAGGAGTGCCTGGGCCGCATCTTCAACCTGTTAGGTGAGCCGGTGGATAACCAGCCCGCGCCCGAAGCCAAAGAGCGCTGGCCCATCCATCGCCCGGCCCCCACGTTTGACGAGCAGGAATCCACCACGGAAATTTTAGAGACGGGCATCAAGGTCGTTGACCTGATTGCGCCGTATGCCAAGGGCGGCAAGATTGGTCTGTTCGGCGGCGCGGGCGTCGGAAAAACAGTGCTGATTATGGAGCTGATCAACAACGTCGCCAAGCAGCACGGCGGCCTGTCCGTGTTCACAGGTGTCGGCGAGCGCACGCGCGAGGGCAACGACCTGTACAATGAGATGAAGGAGAGCGGCGTTCTCTCCAAAACGGCGCTGGTATACGGCCAGATGAACGAGCCGCCGGGAGCGCGTATGCGCGTCGGCCTTTCGGGCCTGACGATGGCTGAATATTTCCGCGACCGTGAAAACCAAGACGTGCTGCTCTTTATCGACAACATTTTCCGTTTCACGCAGGCAGGTTCCGAGGTTTCGGCGCTTTTGGGCCGTATGCCGAGCGCCGTGGGCTACCAGCCGACGCTGGCGACCGAGATGGGCGCTTTGCAGGAGCGCATTACCTCCACGAAGAAAGGCTCCATCACGTCCGTGCAGGCTGTATATGTCCCTGCTGACGACTACACCGACCCCGCCCCGGCCACGACGTTCGCGCACCTGGACGCAACGACGGCCCTGTCGCGCGCCATTTCGAGCCTGGGCATTTACCCGGCGGTCGACCCGCTGGAATCCACCTCCCGCATCCTGACACCGGACGTTGTCGGGCAGGAGCATTATGATGTAGCCCGTAGCGTGCAGCAGATTTTGCAGCGCTATAAGGAATTGCAGGACATCATCGCCATCATGGGTATGGACGAGTTGAGCGAGGAAGATAAGCTGACGGTCGCGCGTGCGCGTAAGATACAGCGTTTCCTCTCGCAGCCGTTCAGCGTGGCCGAGCAGTTTACGGGCATGCAGGGCCGCTATGTGCCGCTGAAGGAGACAATCCGCGGCTTCAAGGAGATTATTGAAGGCAAGCATGATGACCTGCCGGAATCCGCGTTCCTGTTCGCGGGCACCATCGACGACGTGCTGGAGAAAGCAAAGAAGATGTAACCGACAGCCTTTTTCGGAAAGGATTTTTCTATGGCTACCTTTCATCTGCAAATCGTGACGCCGGACGGCGGATTCTATGACGGCGAGGCGGAAAAGCTGATCGTGCGGGCCATTGGCGGTGAAGTATGTATCCTGCCGCGTCACGCCCCGTATGTGACGGCGCTGGGCACAGGCGTAGCGCGCGTGGACATAGATGGTAAGCGCCGCCACGCCGCGTGCGCGGGCGGCATGCTGGCCGTGACGAAAAACGACGTGCGCCTGGTAGCGACCACGTTCGAGTGGGCCGAGGACATCGACGCCGAGCGCGCCCAGCGCGCGAAAGCACGCGCGGAGGAGCTGATCCAGAAAGCCGCGGACAAACGCGAAATGGAGCAGGCGCAGGCGCGCCTGAAACGCGCCCTGACGCGTCTGAGCGTTACGAGCAAATAAAGCAAACAACGAGGGCGGCCCGCGTGGGGCCGCCCGACTTTTTAGAAAATATAGTGGAAGCGTATCTATTTTCCCGCCCATTGGGAGAGGAAAAGTAAAACCCCTTGAAAACAAATTTTGATATTTCCCCGCCCGGAGGGCGGGGAAATATAGAAAATCTTACCCGTTTTCAGGTGGTTTCACTATATAAAAAGCCCGGCTTGTTTTCAAATGGATTTACGATAAGTTGAGGCAAAAATGAACAGTCTTATAGAGAACCTAAAAAAACTCCACACCACGGAGATGGGTGCGGTGCGCGTAAAAAGGAATTTGCAGCTTGATATTCCCGACGTTGTGCAATGGTGCAAAACGCAGATTCTGGACAAAAACGCCCGGTTCGAGCAAATTGGAAAAAACTGGTATATAACGGTGGACGGACAAAAAATAACCGTGAACGCACACAGCTATACGATTATTACTGCCCATTTGGAGAAGTAGCAGGCGGGGGCTTTACGTTGGGGCGTAGCGGGACAGGAGTTCTTCATACAACGCCTTTGTTTCCGCGTCGTCTTTGCCGGAGAGGACGAGCGTTTGGCCGCCGATTTCTAATACCACGCAGGAAGGGCAGCGGGTGTAGGAATAACGGGTGTAAAAACCGAATTCGTCGTTCACAAACGTGCCCATGAGAAGCTGCGCGCTGCCGTATCCGTTGCTTCGTGTGCCGCGCATGTCTTCGGGGCGGTATTCAAGGTGGCCGATCTCCGCATAGTTGATGGTGCTGTCCGGCCAGAAGAAGGCGTGGATAGTGAAGGAATCCGCGCCGTATTCATATTGGATGTCCCCTATGAAAAGGCTTGCCCCGACGAGCAGGATGATCAGGATGGGCGCCGCTATGTTCAGCGCTTTTTTCGGGGTGAGCGGCGTGGGGGCGGGCTTTTGAAGTTCGCCGTTTTTTATCTGGCGGCAGTAGTAAAGATAGGAATAGAGGATGGGAAGGAAGGAAATCAAGAGCAGCGGGATGAGCTGCCCGGAGATCAGGAAGCGCTGGGGCAGAAAGGCGCAGGCCGCCGCCGCAAGACCGCAGACGACCCACAGCCGCCCGCCAAAACGGTGCGTCGCGTTCCAGTTTTCCTCGTTTTCCAGCGCCCATTTTACTCGAATACCTAATGTCTGGTTCTGCCTGCATTTCGGAAGGTAATTGCCGATGGCGGCAAAGAGCAGGCCGGTGACAAGGGGCATCAGGCGCAGCACGCCAAAAACCATCCCGAAAGAGGAGGCGTACATCATGCCGCTCGCCAACAGCGAGGTAAGAGGGAGGAGCCAGAACACAAGACCCAGCGCTTTGCCGCTCTGGTTTTTGTTTTTCGGGTCGCGCAGAGTGAAAAACAGGCACAGCACATAGGCCGCGGCAAATATAAGCGGAAGGGCAAAGACCGTGAACGCACGGCTGGCCCAGTTGTCCGCGCCGCCCGCGCTCCAATGGATCGGTATTTGGCCGGGCAGGCGGTCCCACAAAAGCAGCCCGATTGGGATGGGCAACAGGATAAGCGCAAAGGATAAAAATATTTTCGCTTTATTTTGGCGGAACATCCTCAAAACCCCCTTTCAGGTCCGTGACCCAGAGCATGATTTCCTCTAACACAGAGGCGTTCAGCTCGTAATAAATGAACTTCCCCTCGCGCGTGTCGCGGATGAGGTCGGCTTCTTTCAATACGGATAAATGCCGCGAGATAGCAGGTGCGGAGGTGGGGAAATGGGCGGAGATTTCTCCGGCGGCAAGCCGTTTCGTTTTCAGCATTGTTAAAATTTCGCGCCGCGTGGGGTCCGCAAGCGCCCGAAGCGTTTGCTGCAGAGCCAATCGTTCCACCTCGCTTAACATTTAATTGAACTATTAACTATAGTGTATCACGGGCGCTTTGCGTTGTCAAGAAGGAGTTTTTATGTATTTCCCCGCCTTACAGCAGGGGAAAGTATATAGATACACGCAAGGAAACAAATATTTACGGAGAAATGTAAAGTCATCTTGACATAATATGTAAAGTGTGCTATACTGTAAACAGTAAAGCAGGCTTTACATTTTTTAATAAGGAGGTGGCTCCATGAGAAACCGGATTGCCGAGCTGCGCAAGGCCCGGCACATTTCCCAGGCGGAGCTGGCCGACGGGGTAGACGTCACCCGGCAGACCATTATTTCCCTGGAAAATGGCCGGTACAACGCCTCATTGCTGCTGGCCCACAAGATTGCAAGATATTTCGGGCTGGCGATTGAGGAAGTATTTTTGTTCGAGGAGGAATCGGAATGAAAGAATGGTTGAAAAAATGTTCCCTTATGGAATGTTCGCGCTGTCTGCCACACTGTTCCTGGCGGCGTTTTTGCTGGAAAAGCATATTCCGGGGCAATTTTGCACTGCTTTGTATGCCGCAGGCGGTATGCTGCTGGGCTTTGGTGTGGTGGGTTTTGTATCGTCTGGCCGAAGACTTACCCCGGAGGAGAAAAAGGATATGGAACGGGCGGAAACGGATGAACGCAACATGGCGATCCGGGAGAAAGCGGCTCTTTCCACCTGGTACTGGACGATGTATATGTTGTGGGCGGCGTTCCTTCTCATCCAGATTTTCGTGGGAGGGCTTTGGGGCGTCGTGGTGTCGGCGGCCATTGTACTACACTGCGTTTTCTATATGATCAATGTCCACCGCTGGAGCAAGAAGATGTGAAACGGACAAGGAGGAATGAAGCATGATTCGTGATTTTTGGGGAGCAGCACTCCCGTGGATTTTACTCGGTTTATTTGTAGCTGTCAGTTGTTCTCTTATGAGTAAAAGCAAGAAATGATTTTTTCTGCGTTCCCCGCCCGAAGGGCGGGGAACATCAAAATTTTATCTGTTTTGTGTGACGGAGAGAAATAGTCAAAATGGATTTTCCCTGGGGGAGGAGAAAGCATATGCAAAAAGATATGACACAAGGATCGGTGACAAGCGGGATGCTGCGCTTTGCCGCGCCTATGATCGCGGGGGACCTATTGCAGCAGTGCTACAATATCGCCGATACGCTGATTGTGGGGCGCGTGCTGGGCAGGAACGCGCTGGCGGCGGTGGGGTCGTCCTTTACGCTGATGACCTTCCTTACGTCTATCCTGTTGGGGCTGTGTATGGGCAGCGGGGCGGTGTTCTCCATGCGCTTCGGGCAAAAGGATGAGGCGGCGCTGCGCGAGGACGTACACGCCTCTTTTGCGCTTATTGCGGCGCTGACGCTCCTGCTGAACGGCGCGGCGTTCGCGTGCCTGGACGGCATGAAGTGGTTTTTGCGCGTGCCGGAGGAAGTGTGGGGGGATATGCGGGCGTATCTCACGGTCATCTTCTGCGGCATCAGCGCGACATTCCTGTATAACTTTTTCGCCTCATTTTTGCGTGCGGTGGGCAATTCCGTAATGCCGCTGGTGTTTCTTGCCGTTTCCGCCGTCCTCAATATCGCGCTGGATTTGTGGTTCGTGTTGGGATTGGGGCGCGGGGTGGCGGGCGCGGCGGAGGCGACGGTGATCGCGCAGTTTGTCTCCGGGGTCGGGTTAGGGATATATGCGCTGCTCGCCTGCCCGGTACTGCGCGGCCCCTTCCGCGTGCGGCGCGCCCGCGTGGGGGAGATTGCGGGAACCTCGCTGCTCACCTGTGTACAGCAATCGGTGATGAACCTGGGTATTTTGATGGTACAGGGGCTTGTGAACAGTTTCGGCCCCGTCGTGATGGCGGCGTTCGCGGCGGCTGTAAAGATCGACGCTTTTGCCTACTGTCCGGTACAGGATTTCGGCAACGCGTTTTCTACATTTGTCGCGCAGAATTACGGCGCGCGGAAGGAAGCGCGCATCCGTGCCGGGATGAAGGGCGCACTGATCGCCTCGGCGGTGTTCAGCGCGGCCGTCTCCCTGCTTGTGTGTATTTTCGCCGGGCCGCTTATGCGTCTGTTTGTGGACGCAAAGGAAACGCAGACGATCGCGGAGGGGGTGCGCTACCTGCGCATCGAGGGCGCATTTTACTGCGGTATTGGCTGCCTGTTTTTGCTGTACGGGCTGTACCGGGCGATTGGGAGGCCAGGCGTCTCGGTGGTACTTACGGCGGTTTCGCTGGGTACACGCGTCGTGCTGGCCTATCTATTGGCGGCCATTCCCGCCGTCGGCGTAGTGGGCATCTGGTGGTCGGTGCCTATTGGGTGGGCGCTGGCGGACGCGGTTGGGCTGGCCTATTATGGGAAACTGAAACGGGCGGGAAAATTGCTGCCTGTCGAATCATAAGGAAAAAATGCGAAAAGTTTCACAGGGAAAGGGGTTGATTTTTAGCGTCGTTCTCTTTATAATAAAAGGAAAGCGTGGGAAAAAGTGGTGGAAAGTGGGGCGCGCGGCAAGGGGTGAGGCTGGACATGCTGATCGGCGAGTACAGCTATACCATTGACGAAAAAGGCAGGCTCGGTTTTCCATCCAAATTCCGGGAGGCGCTGGGCGAACCGTTCCTTGTGACGCGCTGGCTGGATGACTGCCTTGTCGCGTTCGCGCAGGCGGAATGGGAGCGCATCTGGGCGCTTTTATCGGAAAAGAGTATGGTGAAGTCGCGCGATATACAGCGTTTCCTCTACGCGGGCGCGATGGAGGCGCAGCCGGACAAGCAGGGGCGCATCCTGCTGACAGCCGCCCTGCGCCGCCACGCGCACCTGGAAAAAGAGGTGACGGTCATCGGCGTGGGCGGGCACGCGGAGATCTGGAGCGCGCCGGCATGGCAGAGAAAGAGCGAGAGCCTGCGCGCCGGGCCAATCGCCGCCGCAATGGAGGAACTGGAATTTTGAGCCAGGAATTCGCACATATCCCCGTGCTTTTGCAGGAATGCCTTGAGGGCCTCGCTGTCCGCCCCGGCGGCGTCTATTTAGACGGTACGGCAGGCGGCGCGGGGCATGCGCGCGAAATCGCCAGCCGCCTTGCAGGCGGAAGGTTAGTCGCGCTGGATCAGGACCCGGACGCAGTGGCCGCCGCGCAGCAGAGGCTCGCGGGGCTGCCGGCCACCGTGGTACGGGAGAATTTCCGCTATGCGGACAGGGTATTGCAAACCCTGGGCATCGCGGGGCTGGACGGGGTGCTGCTCGACCTCGGCGTCTCGTCCCATCAGTTAGACGACGGCGCGCGCGGCTTTTCCTACCGGGAGGACGCGCCGCTCGATATGCGCATGAGCCAGAGCGGCCCCACCGCCGCACAGCTTGTGAACACCGAGAGCCGCGAGGAGCTTTCCCGTATCCTGCGGGAATACGGGGAGGAGCCGTATGCGTGGCAGATCGCGGGGAAGATCGTCCGCGCGCGGCAGATACAGCCTATTGAGCGCACGGGGCAGCTTGCGCAGATCATCGCGTCCAGCCTGCCCCCGGCACAGCGGCGCAAGGAGAAAAACCCCGCGCGGCGCGCTTTCCAGGCCCTGCGCATCGCGGTGAACGGCGAACTGGACGCGCTGGACGAGGGCCTCGACGTGCTTTTCAACGCGCTGAATCCCGGCGGGCGGATGTGCGTTATCACCTTCCATTCGCTGGAGGACAGGCTGGTAAAGCAGCGGTTCCGGGCGTGGACGACAGGCTGCACCTGCCCGCCGGAACTGCCCGTGTGCGTGTGCGGCAAAACCCCGCGCGCAAAGCTCATCTGTAAAAAGCCCATCGAACCCGGCGAGGCCGAACGGGCCGAGAACCGGCGCGCCCGCAGCGCGAAGCTGCGGATCCTTGAAAAAATACAGGGCGGCTGAACCCGCCCGGAAAAGAGAACGTACAACCATGCAGGAAAACACAGCTTATGACCTGAGTTTGTTTGAGGAACATACCCCGGAAAAGCCCCACCTGCGCGTAACACCCAAAACGAAAGGCGTCCGTTTACGGCGGGGGCTGGCGTGGATGAAAACCGTCAGCGCGGCGGCTGTTGTGCTGGCGCTTGTCGTCAGTGTGCTTTGCGCGCATGTACAGTCCACGGAGCTTTCCAACCAACTGCATAACCAGGAAAAGCTGTTGGAGGAGCTGCAAAGCGAATATACCTTCCTCTCGACCGACCTGGAGATGAAAACAAACCTCACGGCGGTGCAGGCATACGCTTCCAATGTCCTGCGCATGGTAAAGATGGATCGTTCGCAGGTGACATATGTGACCGATGGCGAGGAAAACCGCGTGGAACGCCCAGGGAAGGGGAACGACGAGGAGAAGGATAATTCCACCGATTGAATCATACATATTTATCACCGCGTTTTTCTCCGCAGGAACGCCCCAAGGGGAAAAGCCGGTGATAATTCTTTATCAGGGCGCGCCCCGGCGCTCCGCAAATACAGCTTTTCCGTTCCCCGTGCAAAACGGGAAACAGGAAGCCGCACGGCGGACGCTTTGCGGAGCGGCGGAAGGAAGGGGAGGCCCTGAAAGCGCGAGGGAAACAGTATGGAAAAAAAGCCGGAACAGAAAACGAACCCCGCCAACACGCCCCGCAGCGCGGTGACGCGCAGTATGCGCATCCGTTGCGCCGTGGTGGCTGGGCTGTTTATCCTGGTGGGGTTTGGCGCGGTGATCTATAACCTGTACCAGCTTCAGATCGTCCAGCATGTGGAGCTTGCCACGCGCGCGGAAAACCAGCAGCTTTCGGATGAGGTCATCACGCCCAACCGGGGCGTTTTGTACGACGCCGATATGAAGGTACTTGCCCGCAGCAACCGCGTGTGGACGGTGGTCGCCTCGCCGCGCGATATGAATAAGGCGGGGACGAAGATCAAGATGGTGGCGGAAAAGTTAGCGGAAATTTTGGAGTTGGACGCCGCGGATATCTTAGAGAAGCTGCAAAAGAGCGAGAGCACCTATCAGCGCATCAAACGGCAGATCGAAAAGCCGGTGGCGGACGCCATCCGGGAATGGATGGCCGCTTATAACGCCACTGAGGACGGCAAAAAGACGCCTGTCGCGGGCATCAGCTTAGTGCAGGACGCGAAACGGTACTATCCATATCAGACTATGGCCTCGACAATCATCGGCTTTGTGAACGCGGACGGCGACGGCGTATTGGGGCTGGAGCATTATTATAACGATGTATTGAAGGGCACGCCGGGGCGCGTGGTCGGCATGAAAAACGCGTGGGGCTATGAGCTGCCGAACGGCTCCTATGAGGCATCGTATGAACCGGAGGACGGACACGGCCTTGTGCTGACGCTGAAAGCGAGTATTCAAAGCTCCCTTGAAAAATATTTGCAGAATGCCGTGGACGAATACCATGTGGAAAACCGTGCGGTGGGTATCGTGATGGACGTGAACACGGGCGCGATCTACGGGATGGCGACCATGCCGGACTACAATTTGCAGGACCCCTACACGATTGCCAACGAGGCGCTGGCCCAGCAGATTGCCGCAATCGTGGATGAGAAGGAGCGCGCCGACGCGCGTTATACGGCACAATGGGCGCAGTGGCGCAACAAAGCGGTGTCGGACCTGTACTATCCCGGTTCTGTATTCAAAACAGTAACGGCCTCGGCGGCGCTTGATTCCGGCGCGGCCAACCTGAACACGACGTATACTTGCCGGGGCGTGATCGACGTATCGGGCATTCCGTTCCACTGCGCGCACACCGAGGGGCAGGGGACTTTGGATTTCTTCGGCGGGCTGGACGGCTCGTGCAACCCGTACTATGTGACGCTGGGTCAGATGATGGGCGCGCGCACATTCTGTGACTATATGCAGGCATTCGGCTTCTATGAAAAGACCGGCATCGACATGGACGACGAAGCCTCGACACAATATGTTTCCTATGACCGCATGGGGCCTGTGGAGCTGGCCTCCTCCGCATTCGGGCAGACGACCTCCACCACGCCGCTGCAAATGCTTGTAGCCGCCAGCGCCGCCATTAACGGGGGATACTTAGTGCAGCCACATATCGTACAGCAGATTTTAGACGCGGACGGCAACTTAGTGGAAAATATTGAACCTGCCCCGAAGCGTCAGGTGATTTCCTCGGAGACGAGCGATATGATGCGTGAAATGCTGGTAAAGAGCGTCAACCTAGTGGATGAAAACGGCAAAAAAATTGGCGGAAACAAGACGGGCGCGGTGGCCGGCTACAACGCGGGCGGCAAGTCCGGCACGAGCCAGCGCAAGCAGGGGCTTACTACCGAGGATGCGGGCCAGACGTACTATTCTTCCTACTGGGGGTTTGCCCCCGGCGACGACCCGCAGATCGCGGTGATCGTGATGCTGGATACGCCGCAGGATGAAAATAGGACGTATTACGGCGGCCGCCTGGCGGCGCCAGCCGTGAAAAACATCCTCGACGAGGCGTTACAGGCATTGGGCGTACCCAAGCAGTACACAGAAGAAGAACTGGCAAAGGTAGAGACAGTCGTACCCAATGTGGTGGGCGAGACGATCAATGTGGCGGCGGGCAAGCTGCGCGATGCGGGCTTCAATGTGGATATAAGCCGCGCCACGGGCGAAAGCGTATTGTACCAGTACCCGGTCGCAGGGGAATCGATCCCGCGCCAGTCGACGATCATCCTGTATTCGGAGGAGCGGCCCGAAGGCGGCGACCTTGTCACTGTCCCGGCGCTCATCGACCTGGGCTATGATTCTGTCTGCGCCACGCTGAAGGGGCTGGGCCTGAACATCCGCGAGGCGGGCGTGACGGGCGGCGGCAAGTATATCCGGGCGACGGATCAGAATGTGCCCGCCGCCACACAGGTGGAACGCGGCACCGTGATAGAAGTAACATTCCATGATACGTCCATCTTAGATTAGAACCCCGGAAACGGGCATACAATCTAACATGGAGATATATGCTTTTCCTATTTCCCCGCCGCTGGCGGTGGATAGGAAATGAGAATCCCGGAAACGGGCATACAAAATATGGGGTGCGCAGCAATGAAATTGCTGCGCGTGATGGGATTCCAAAGGGGGCTTGCCCCCTTTGGCGGAGTCCAGAGGCGGAGCCTCTGGCAGGTCCGGGCAGCGCCCGGCGGAGTCCAGAGGCAGAGCCTCTGGGCAGGTTTGGGCGGCAGCCCAACAGGGGAGGCGATAGGGAATGGAACTGCGCACGTTGTTTGAGGGCGTGCCCTATGAAGGGGAATTGCCGGAAGGCGAGGTGGTGCTGGTCACGCAGGATTCGCGCCGGGCGTGTCCGGGGGCGGTGTTTGTGTGTACGAAGGGGCAGCGCTTTGATGGGCACGACCACGCGCGGGAGGCGCTGGACGCGGGCGCGGTGTGCGTAGTAACCGAACGCCCTCTGCATCTGGCGCGGGAAGTGTGTGTGGAGAATGGGCGCAAGGCGTATGCCGCGCTGTGCCAGAACTTTTTTGAATGTCCCGCCCAGCATCTGCGCCTTGTGGCTGTGACGGGTACGAACGGGAAAACGACTGTCACCACGCTCATTAAGCAGATTTTGGAACAGGCGGGGTATAAGGTGGGGCTGATCGGGACGATCCACACCGAGATCGACACGATGGACGTTCCCGCCAAATATACCACGCCGGAAGCGTGGGACCTGAACGCGCTGTTCAGCCGGATGGTGCGCGCGGGCTGTACGTTCGCGGTGATGGAAGCCAGCAGCCAGGCGCTTGATCAGCTCCGGCTCTGGGGCCTCACGTTTGAAGTGGGCGTGTTTACGAACCTGACACAGGATCACTTAGATTACCACAAGACCTTTGAGAACTATTTTGCCGCGAAGAAAAGCCTGTTTGCACAGGTGCGGTGTATGGTGGTGAATTTAGACGACAGCTACGGCCGCCGTCTGCTGGCCGAAATGGAAACGCCGCGCCGCATCACGTTTTCCTCTACCGACAACGCCGCCGACTACACGGCGCGCAATATCCGCCTTTCCGCCGCGCAGGTGCAATTCGAGATGGTGGGGCGCGGCTTCATCCAGCGCATCCGCTTCCCCATGCCGGGGGACTACTCGGTCCACAACGCCCTTGCCGCCGCGTGCGCGGCCATCGCGCTGGGCGTACCGGCGGAATCCGCCGCGCGGGCGCTGTGCGCGTCGCGCGGGGTGCGGGGCCGGTGCGAGGTGCTGTACCACGGCGCATTCACCGTCCTGTGCGACTACGCCCACACGGGCGATGCGATAGAAAAGGTGCTTTCCGGGATAGCACCCTTTGTGGAGGGGCGGCTAATCGTCTTGTACGGCTGCGCGGGCGAGCGCGACGCCAAAAAGCGGCCCCTGATGAGCGCCGCCGCCGTAAAGTACGCCGATTTTATCGCGCTCACCTCCGATAACCCCCGCAAAGAGGACCCGTGGGCCATCATCCAGGACGCGGAACCCGTACTGGCGGAATCCGGCAAGCCCTATTTTATAGAGGTTGAGCGCCGCGCGGCCATCCTGCGCGCGCTGGAAATGCTGAAAACAGGCGACGTACTTATCCTGTGCGGCAAAGGCCACGAGGACTACCAGGCCATCGACGGTGTGACGATCTATCTCGACGAACACCGCATTGTCCGCGATTGGATACGGCAGAGGGGGTTGGGCGAATAACCCATGCCGGGCTGCTGCCCGGACCTGCCCAAAGGGCGCTGCCCTTTGGAATCCTGCCA
>CANCXY010000079.1 GCA_947381875.1 uncultured Clostridia bacterium
ACAAGATGGGTTTCCAAAGGGGCTGCGCCCCTTTGGCGGGAGTCCAGAGGGCGGCGCCCTCTGGCAGGTTCGGACGGCACTCTCTGGGACATTCAGAGAAACGCTACAAAAAACCAGTAGCTTTTGGCGGCAATACATGGTAAAATAAAGGAAAAGAGGAGGTGCATGCCATGCCAACACAGGTGTCCCCCGCACAGTACAGCCTTTGCGCCGGCAGCCTGCCGGCGGGCCCGCTGAACAAAATCACCGACGTACCCGGCGTAACGGTCGGCCACTGTACAATCGACACACCCCGGAACAAGACCGGCGTCACCGTTATCCAGCCCTGTCCCGGCAATCCCTTCACGCACAAGCTGCCCGCCGCCGCTTTCGTCCTGAACGGCTTCGGCAAGACGGCGGGTCTCATCCAGGTGGACGAGCTGGGAACACTGGAAACGCCCATAGCCCTTACCAATACCCTGAATGTCGGCCTCGTTCACGACGCTCTTGTCGAGCATATGGTGCGTTTGTGTGTCGACGACAGCATCCCCCTGCGCAGCGTCAACCCTATTGTCGCGGAATGTAACGACGGCGGTGTAAATGACATCGCCTGCCGCGCCGTGCAGGCGCAGCACGTCTTTGCGGCTTTCGAGGACGCAAAAGAGGATTTCCCCTTAGGCGACATCGGCGCGGGCAAGGGCATGGTGTGCCACGGCCTGAAAGGCGGCATCGGCAGCGCCAGCCGCGTACTCACATTTGATGGTAAAGACTATTTGTTCGGCGCGCTTGTCCTCGCCAACCACGGCTGTCTCTCCGACCTGACGATCTCCGGCCATCGAATCGGCCCCGATCTCGCTCTGCGCATCACCCCCATTAAAAAAGAAAAAGATCTCGGCAGTTGTATCGTCGTCTTTGCCACGAACATCCCCCTCTCCTCCCGCCAGCTTGGCCGCGTTGCCCGCCGCGCCTCTGTGGGCCTCGCCCGCCTGGGGAGCTGTATCGGGCACGGCAGCGGCGAAGTATTCATCGCTTTCTCCACCGCCAATCCTATTCCCCACGATGCCCCCGCCGCTGTCCTTCCCGCATCTTTCCTCCACGAAAGCTGCCTCGACACCGTCTTTCGCGCCGCCGCCGACACCACCGAGGAATCCATCCTCTCCGCCCTCCTCTGCGCCGACTCCCTCACCGGCTTCGATGGCGTGTACCGGTACAGCCTGCGCGAACTGCTGGGCTGGCGCGGGAACCTGCCCAAAGGGGGCGCCGCCCCCTTTGGAATCCTCCGCGGCCTTTGAAAAGGCCGGCGAAACTTTTGATCGTGTCCATACATTCGTATGGACACAGGGAATTTTTTTGAAGATCGGTGTAAAAGCTCAGGAATAAAAATATGGGGCTGCTGTGCAAGAAAAGAACCTTGTGCGGCAGCTCTTTTTATTTCCACATTTTGGTCTTTAGAGCGAAGAAAAAGTCTTTTCATTATGTTAGCGGCAATTCGTGTGTTCTATAATCTTAGAATGTAAAACCATTCTAAAGGATGATTTCTATGGATTTGAGCGCAGTTGGCACACGAATCAAACAAGTACGCATGGCCCAGGGAATTACGCAAGAGGAATTGGCCGAGATGGCTGAAATAAGTGCTACGCATATGAGCGTCATTGAACGCGGCCTGAAAGCGCCGCGCCTGGACACCTTTGTCGCCATTGCGAATTCTTTAGATGTATCGGCGGATTTCCTTTTGGTTGATGTCCTATCCCGTTCCCTGCCCGCCGTAACCGCTGAGCTTTCCGAACGGATTAACGCTCTCTCACCCAAAGACCAGAAAAAAGCCTGGAAAATCCTCCAGATATTGACAGAAACCGAGGAAGAATCTTAAAACCCGACGCCGTCCATTGCCCTGGTTCTTCCCCATCCCCCAAAAAAGCGATTCACGCCCGAAAGAGCGTGAATTTTTTTATTTGTGCGACAGGCTTCCCTTTGATTCGATTTCCCGCATATGGTTTAATAGTTCTATAGAACGAGGCGCATCACTTTAGAATCAGGAGGAAATATATGACACGCGAATTTAAGAAGATTGTAAAACAAATTGCCCAGGGATACGGGGTCAGCCCGAAAGAGGTTTACGATGAAATGCAGGAGGCCATAGACATTGGGTACCATAGCCCCGACCCCATCGCGCAGGCCCTCTGGAAAAAAGTGCCCGCGCCTTCTGGAAAGCCGACGCCGGAAGATGTTGTTGTATATTTGTCCAAATATATCCGTTCTGTATAACAGGGCATACAAAAAGGCGGAGGCATTTGTGCCTCCGCCTTTGCTGTCCGCGTTCACTTCTCCTCAATGGTATAGGTGAACTCGTATTCACTTTTCAGCGCCTTCACCTGCTCCTCATTATCCTCAATGAAGGTAGGGGTAAAGATGGACTTTCCCTGTTTCTGATACTCTTTCACAATCTGCTGCAATTTCTCCCAGCACTCGTCTTTCTTCTCGTAGTCGTCCGCAATATTGATAACAAATTCTCGGTGTTTTGGGATACGTGCTTTCATGGGGCCTGTCTCCTTTTTATTTATTCGGAAAATACGGCGGCGAGGTCGATGGTGCAGCCCGGCAGGACATTCACAGGAAGGGTATCACCGGGCTCGCCGAACGCCTGAATGATATAGTTCCCGTCTTTCAGAAGGAACACCTGTACATCTTTATTGTCCGGGTCGACGATCCAGTATTCTTTCACGCCCGCGCGCTGATAGAGGTTCAGTTTCCGGGCCTTGTCATGCCGGCGGGTGGAGGGGGAAAGGATTTCCATAATGAGATCTGGCGCGCCCTTGCACCCAATACGGTCCAGCTTGGCGGGGTCGCAGACAACCGAAATATCCGGTTCCACGACGGTATCCACCTGCTCCGGCAAATCGTTGTCCCGCTCAAACACGCGGACGGCAAAGGGTGCTACATAGACTTTACACTTTTTCCCTTTCAGGTAATCCCGCAAATAACCGAATAGTTCCCCTACTATCTCCTGATGCACACGCAGTGGCGTAGCCAGCATCACCGGTTCCCCTGCGATCAACTCTATATGATCCCCTTCATCCCACGTCAAATAATCGGCCAGAGTATACGTTTTTTCCAATGCCAGATTCATAAGCCCACCCCTTCCACAAAACCTTTCCTTTAGTATACACCAAACATACTCTTTCCGCAACAGTTCGCCCCAAAACCCTCAAAAAACCATTCCCAACCAGGATGGGATTCCAAAGGGGGCTTGCCCCCTTTGGCGGAGTCCAGAGGCAGAGCCTCTGGGCAGGTTCGGGCGGCAGCCCGACAGCCCCTACAGACTGAAAATCCCCCGTTCCCGTTCCGCAAGTTTGAGGACGGAGAACATCAAAAAGGTATCCAGCGGCAGTTTAATCGCGTTCTTAATCAGCCGCATGCCGGAAAGCACAAACGTCTGCCCATACATCATATGGAGCCACAGGGGCGTCAGGAACAGATTGAACACCAGCACCGCCGTCAGGCAGGCGCAGAAGCACCGCCGCAGCGATACCCGCTTCTTATACAGCCAGCACCCATACAAAAACCCTAACAGTAATTCATTGAGCGTAAACCCAGGGAAAAACGCGCCGTTCGGGCGCAGGATATACCCCGCCAGGTCCGTCACGACCCCCATCATCGCCGCCGCCCACGGCCCATACAGATACGCGCACGCCGCCGCCGCCAGGAAGGAAAACCCTATCTCTAAGAACTGGCTCACCGTCAGCGTAAACTGATTCAGCACCAGCCCCACCGCCGCCAGCAGCGCCGCCCCTACAATCGTCTTTGTGCGCCGCAGCCCCTTTCCCGCTTCCTCCAGCCGACTCACTAAATCGCTTCCAAACTGCATTATCCTGCACGCTCCTTTCTGTTGGGCTGCCGCCCAAACCTGCCCAGAGGCGCTGCCTCTGGACTCTGCCAAAGGGGCGCCGCCCCTTTGGAAACCCATCTTGTGTCCTTATTGCCGTGTGTTTCCCCGCACACAGGGCGGGGAAACACACGAAACGTACTTGTGCGGGCGCGCCGCCGCGTCAGCGCAGCGCCCCCTGGGTTGCTTCCGCACGGTATTGATGGGTATACAGGCTGTAATAATAGCCGCGTTTATCCAACAATTCCTCGTGCGTGCCGGATTCTGTAATGCGTCCGTCGCGGATTACAAGGATGCGGTCCGCGCTTCGGATGGTGGAAAGGCGGTGGGCCACGATAAAGCTCGTCCGGCCTGTCAGCACCGTTTGGATGGCGTGCTGGATGAGCTGTTCCGTCTCCGTGTCGATGCTGCTCGTCGCCTCATCCAACACGAAGATGCGCGGGTCGGCTAAGATCACGCGCGCAAAGCACACAAGCTGTTTCTGGCCCGTGGAGAGCCTGCCGCCGCCCTCGCCCACCTCGGTATCGTAGCCGTCCGGCAGCGCCTCAATGAAGTCCGCCGCCCGCACCATCGCCGCCGCGTGCTTTACCTCCTCTATAGAGGCGTCCTTGCGGCCATAGCGGATATTGTCGGCAATGGTGCCGCTGAACAGGTGCGGCGTCTGGAGTACATAGCCCAGCGCCGAATGCAGCCAGAGCTGGCTCCGCGTGCGGTAGTCCGCGCCGTCGATCAGCACCTGCCCCTGTGTCGGCTCGTAGAAGCGGCAGACAAGGTTCACTATAGTACTCTTGCCCGCGCCCGTCTCGCCCACCAGCGCGATGGTCTGTCCCGCCTCGACCGTCAGGTTGAAGTCGCGCAGCACCGTCTCGCCGGTCTTGTAAGAGAAGGTCACATCCCGGAACTCCACCGCGCCGATGATGGCGGGCCAGTTTTCCCGCTTCGGCTCTAAGGACGTGCCGTAAACGGCCTCCACTTCGGGCGTGTCCGTCACGTCCGGTTCTGTGTCTAACAAATCCAGCACGCGTTCGGCGCTGGCCTGCGCGGACTGCATCTCGGCCAGAATGCGCGCTAAGGACTGGATGGGTTCAAACAACTGCGTCGTATAGCTGATGAACGCCGACAGCGTGCCGAACCCCATCGCGCCCGCAAATACAAGGCTGCCGCCATAGGAGAGCGCGAACGCCGTCGCAATGCTGCCCAGCCCCAATACAAGCGGCATAAACAGCGCGCTGAGCAGCGCCGCCCGGATGCTCGCCGCGCGCATCTCGCCCGTCAGCGCCCGGAACTCGCGGTCGCTGGCCTCCTCGCGCACCAGTGTTTTGGTCGTCATCGCGCCCATGATGTCCTCATTGAACGCGCCGGTGATTTTGCTGTTCATTTTGCGCACAATGCGCTGGTTTTTCAAAATGCGCTTCTGGAAAAACAGGCACAGCGCAGCCAGCGGCGGCGTCACGCACAGCACTAAAAGGCCCAGTTTCCAGTTCATGGAAATCAGCATCACAACAATACCGATCACAAACAGCCCCGCCCACGCTAAGTCGACCACGCTCCACGCGATCATCTCGGAAAGCCCGGCGATATCGCTCACAACGCGCGCCATCAGCCAGCCGACGGAGGTCGTATCGTAAAAACTGAAGGAAAGCTGTTGGAGTTTCGCGAACACATCCTGACGGATATCGTAGCTCATATCCATTTCAAGCTGTCCCGCGCCGCGGATATGCAAAAACACGCCCGCGCTCTGCACCGCGACAAACAGAACATACACCAGTGCATACCAGCCCAGCCCCTCCGTGGTGCCCCCGCCGATAAAGTGGTCGATGGCATACCGCGAAAGCTGCGGATACGCAAGGTCGATGCCCGCGACAACCACCAGCAGCCCCACCAGCGTGATCACGCTGCGCTTGTGCCGCCAGGCATACTGCAAAAGGCGCTTCCAAAGGCGAAGCTCAATCTTCTGGTCCGCCTCATCGCGCACGTTTTCTATATTCACTTGTGGCATATTGTACCTCGTTTATGTTGGGCTGCCGCCCAAACCTGCCCAAGGGGCGCTGCCCCTTGGATTCCCGCCAAAGGGGGCTTGCCCCCTTTGGAATCCTATTTATGCGCAAAAACGTTGTTTTTGCGCGGCTTGTTTTTGAATAGCAGGCACAGCCTTGAAACCTGCCCTGCTTCCCCGACTGCCGGGCGGGAATGTACAGGGCGGTTCACCCGATTTCCTGTGCCGCTAAGATTACGCCTCGTTCTGGATCTCGCACACACGGCGGTACAGGCCGTCCTGGGCGGCCAACTGCGCATGTGTGCCCATCTGTACCACGCGGCCTTTGTCCAGCACAAGGATCAGATCGGACTGGCGGATGGTGGCGATCCGGTGGCTGATGAGGAACATCGTGCCGTGGCGGCGGCTGTGCAGCGCGTCGCGGATGGCCGCGTCCGTCTCGGCGTCCACCGCCGACAGCGAGTCATCGAAAATGAGGATGGGCGTTTGCTGCAAAAGCATACGCGCGATTGCCACGCGCTGTTTCTGCCCGCCCGAAAGCGTCACGCCGCGCTCGCCGACAACGGTATCATAGCCGTCGGCAAAACCGGTGATGACATCATGTACGCTCGCGGTGCGCGCCACGGTCTCAATCTCCTCCTGCGCCGCGTCAGGCCGCGCGATGGCGATATTTTCCCCAATGGTACGGCTGTACAAAAACGGCTCCTGTAATACAATGCCCACGTTCCGGCGCAGATGGTGCCGCTCAATGTCGTTTACATCCACACCCGAAATCGTGATACGCCCGCCCGTCAGCGGATAGAGCCGCTGCAACAGCATCACAAGGCTTGATTTCCCCGACCCTGTGCTGCCCAGCACGCCGATGGTCTGCCCCGGCGCCGCCGTAAACGACACCCCGGACAGCACCGGCACACCGTCGCCGTAATCGAACGCCACGTCTTCAAAGGTGACGCTGCCGTCGATAGCCGGTGTCAGGGCTTGGCCCGGCTCTGTCTCTATGGGCGCGTTCAAAATATCCTCCAAACGCCCCAGCGCAATGTTCGCCTTGCCTAAATCGGCCAGAATACGGCCCAACTGACGCATGGGGAACGAGAGCATGGAAGTGTAGGTGGTGAATAAAATCATATTGCCCAGCGTCAGCGTGCCATGCACCGTATACCATACGCCGAACACCGCCGAAAGGCCGATCTGCAAATAGCCGATCATGTCCGAAAGCGCCCAGTACGCGCCCATCAGCACCTGCAGCCGCAGCCACTGGTCGTGGTTTGCGCGGTTGCGCGCGGTGAATTTTTCCTGCTCCGACCGCTCCTGCGCAAACGCGCGCACCACGCGCACACCCGTCAGGTTTTCCTGAAGGGCTGTGGAGAGCGCGCCCTCGGCCTCGTCCGCCTTGGCAAATTCCTTCTGGACACTGCGCAGGTAGACAAAGCTGAACAGGATGATAAAGGGCAGCAGGCAGGTAGAAATCAAGGTCATGCGCGGGCTGATGGGCAGCATGATGGAAATGGCCACCACCGCCATACTGAGGGTGCGCACGATCTCCATCGACTGCATCTGCAAAAAGCGCCGCACGGTCTGTACGTCGCTGGTGCAGCGCTGCACTAAGTCGCCCGTCTGCGCGCCGACGTGATAGCTGTAGGGCACGGCCTCTAAATGCGCGTGCAGCATGTTGCGCATGCGCTCGGCGATGCCCTCGCCCGCCGTAGAGGAGGCGTAGCCGCGCAGATACGCGCACACGCCGTTCGCGACGGTGACGAGTACCAGCAGTACGCCCAGTGCCCAGATATTCTGTGAGAACCACGCGCGCCCGCCCATGCGCTCAAACAGCGCGGTGAACAAAGCGGGCAGTTCGGGCGGCTTGTCGCCGATTACGCTGTCGACTGTAAACGAGACGATCAGCGGGGTGAGGTAGGCGAAGGCCGTCGCAAAAAGCGTAGTGAGGAGGCCCAGCAGAAGGAAGCGTTTGGAGCCGCGCAGGATATCTCCTAACAGCCTGCGCCTTGCGCCGGGCGACGGTTTGGTTGTTTCTTTTGTAGTCTCCATTCAGTCTCCTTGACCCCGCCGCCCTCTCCGCCGCACGGCGCGGAAGGGGGGACGGGGCATGTGATGCCGTGGGCGCAGCCGCACGCCCTTTTGTTTGGATTCATTCGGTTCGGGGCCGTCGGGTCAAGCGGCCCCACGGCGCGCCCGGTAACGGCGGGCACGCCGTGGATGGGCCGCACCTGCCTGTCAAATACGGGCGGGCGCGGCGTTCCCGCCCGAAGGGGCGGGGGAAAAGCGCGGGAGGCCAGCAAGGTATGATTCAAACTCCGCCTGTGTGTAGGTATGTACGGCCTTAAAACAATAGCGTTGGAAATCTTTCAGGCCAAAACACACATATTCCTCCTGCGCGTATCCGCGAAAAGTTTTGGCGATGGTGTCAAATGAAGGGGACACCTGTACCTGGTCTTTCTCCGGGCGGGCAGATTGGTTTGGATTGGCTGTTTCGTTATAAACCAGGATATATTCCATCCGCTCCCGAAGATCAGAGATCGTCAAAGAGGTAATATCGGAAAAAATGAGTAAGCTGTCGTAAATTTTCTTGCGCACGCTGTATTGTTCCTTGTGACCTATGCGGCCGTTTTTAAACTCCACAAATACAGGCGTATGCTCATCTTTCATAAATAAAGCGTCGACGGATTTCGGCGTTTCCGAAAGGGAAAGCCCCCGGATATACGCCCCTTTTACCTCGTCAAAGTTAATTACAGGGAGGGTGGATTCCGTCATATAGACGGGTGGTACACCCTTTTTACGTTCATCCGCAGACGTTTCTTTCAGCGCAGCGGGATGGGCGGAAAATATGGGAAAAGCGTTCAAATCAACCATCTTGCCACCTGATATCCTCTAATTCCTGTAAGGGGCGGGCGAGTTTTTCATAAATTTTTTCCACGCAATCGGTCACATCCACGGTTTCGGCCTGCTCGCCCACAGCCTCGGACAAATAATATTTGCACACATCCGCCGTTTTGTGCTTGGCCGAATAAACCTGAATGGCCCGCAGGAAATAGGGGCTGTGCGTGTTCACAATGATATGGAGCCGCAGCTCCTTTTGCAGCAGCACAATCCATTCAGCAAGTACAAGCTGCCATTCCGGGTGCAAATGAATTTCCGGTTCGTCTAAAATAAGCACGCCGCCATAGGAAAGCGCCCCATTCATCAGCAGTTTTTTCAGGATGGCAAAAGTCTTGATGCCTGTGGAGATGTTGCGGATATTCAGAGCCCTTTTGCCGTCCGAACTGCGGTATTCTACCTGTCCCTTTTTTCCACTGAAAACTTCTCCCTCACAGACCGAAGATATTTTTTGATAAACCGTTTCCAAAAGCTGTTTTGCAAGAACCTCGTCCACAAGGTTTCCCGATTGCTCCTTAAAGAGCTTATGGTATAAATGATTTCGGTGATCGACAAAATTGCGGAAGGACTCCTGTTGTTCATCCAAAACAAAGGGATCGTCTAAATATAAAGCCTCCGTGTGCAGGGAGACGCTGACAGGATTTCGGATTTCACAAACACCATCTACGCCTAACACTACAGAAATGCAGTCCCCTTTTATGTGCAGTTGAATTTCCCCGTTTTCCTCGGAAAAATCACTGCGGGCCTGCCCTTTGTATTCTGCGTCTATCCCTTTATTTATAGAGGATAGGAAGTATTCTTCATCGGAAACCTGCAATACTTTCCCGATTCTGTCAGCAATTTCCTGATTATACTGTTCCGTCCCCGAATTCATCTCTATCTGTATCCCGTATTCTTCCAAAAGCCGAGGAATTTCCCGCCGCAAATCCTTCCTTTTCGTCAGATAGTCCTCTTTATGCTGTACAATGGTTTTTGAAATCCCAGTGACACCTATAAGAGGCAACCCACTCTTTGAAATGGGCGTTATAAAATGAAGCAGCAAAAGCGCGTCGATTTTGGATATACACTCCGCGTCAATTTTCTCTTTAGTACGGCAAAAACTGTTGAACACCGCAAAAAGCGCCCGGCCAACCGTGCTTTTCCCGGTGTTATTCTCCCCGGCAATCACAGTAATCCCATCAATCTCCACACAGGCGGAACGGATTTTGCCAATGTTTTTCAATGTCAGCGTCATGCGGCCTCTCCTTATATTTCCTGTCAACCCGCGCCCACACTGCGGCGTACCGCCCACCCAACCCCGATAAAGGCCGCGCAACAATGAAATTGTTGCGCATGATGGGTTTCCAAAGGGGGCTTGCCCCCTTTGGCGGGTCCGGGCAGCGCCCGGCGGAGTCCAGAGGCAGAGCCTCTGGCGGGATTCCAAAGGGCAGCGCCCTTTGGTCAGCCGCGCAGGTCTTTATATTGTTCGCAGGTGCATTTTTTGAATTTTTTGCCGCTGCCGCAGGGGCAGGGGTCGTTGCGGCCGGGCTTTTGGATCTTTTTCACCGGCTGCTTTTTTACGGACGCGTCGCCTGCGCCGCTGGCCGTGGTGGGTTTGGCGACCTGTTTTCGCTCAATGGGCTGTTCGGTGCGCAGTTCCAGCGTCAGGAGCATGCGGGTGGTGTCTTCGCGGATGGACTCAACCATCTCGTCGAACATGTTGAAGCCCTCGATACGGTATTCCACCACGGGGTCGTGCTGGCCGTAGCTGCGCAGGTAGATGCCCTTGCGCAGTTCGTCCATCGCGTCGATATGCTCCATCCACTTGGTGTCGACACAGCGCAGGAGGATGGCGCGCTCAAATTCGCGCATCAGCGGCGCGCCGTACCGCTTTTCCTTGTCGGCGCAGATGTCCTCGGCGCGCTTTTGCAGCACGCCTACCACGTCCGCCCGCGTGACCTCGCTCAGCTCGGCGGGAGTGTAGTGGAAATCGCTGTCTTTCGCCAGCCAGCCGCGGTAATGGCCGCGCAGGCCGTCGAAATCCCAGTCGTCCGCCACTTCGCCCGCGAGGTACAGCGCCGCGTTCACTTCAATCGACTCACGCATCATCTTGTGGATGCTTTCCGACATGTCCTCGCCCGCCAGTACCTGGCCGCGCTGGCCGTATATGATCGTGCGCTGGCTGTTCATTACGTCGTCGAATTGCAGCACGTTCTTGCGGATGGAGAAGTTGCGCGCCTCCAATTTCTTCTGCGCGCTCTCGATTGTGTTTGTTACCATCCGGTTTTCAATCGGCATGTCCTCCTCTACGCCCAAGGAATCCATCACGGAGCTGACGCGCTCGCCGCCGAACAGGCGCATGAGGTCGTCCTCCAAACTGATAAAGAAACGGCTTGCACCTGGGTCGCCCTGACGGCCCGAACGGCCCCGGAGCTGATTGTCGATGCGGCGGCTCTCGTGCCGTTCGGTGCCAATGATGAACAGCCCCCCCGCTTTGCGCACTTCCTCGGCGTCAATCTCGATCGCGGCCTTGTGCTTCTGCTCCAGCTCGGCAAAGCGCTCGCGGCTCTTGAGTACGGCGGGGTCGTCCGTCTCGGCGTGGCCGGTGCTTTCCAAAATCTGCTCCTCGGAGAAGCCCTCCTTGCGCAGGTCGGCTTTCGCCAGAAACTCGGCGTTGCCGCCCAGTTTGATATCCGTGCCGCGCCCCGCCATATTCGTCGCAATCGTCACAGCGCCCTTTTTGCCCGCCTGCGCGACGATCTCGGCTTCCTTCTCGTGATATTTCGCGTTCAGTACTTCATGGCGCACGCCGCGCTTGGAGAGCAGCTTGGAGAGCAGCTCGCTCTTTTCGATCGACACAGTGCCCACCAGCACGGGCTGGCCTTTCTGATGGCACTCAATTACCTGATCGATCACGGCGTTATACTTCGCGGCCTCGGTCTTGTAAACCACGTCGTTCATATCCACGCGCGCGACAGGCTTATTGGTGGGGACCTCCACCACCTGTAAGCCGTAGATCTCCTCAAACTCGGCGGCCTCGGTCTGCGCGGTGCCCGTCATGCCCGCCAGCTTAGTATACATACGGAAGAAATTCTGGAACGTGATGGTCGCCAGCGTCTTGCTCTCGCGCGCGACGGTCACGCCCTCTTTCGCCTCAATCGCCTGGTGCAGCCCCTCATTGTAGCGGCGGCCCGTCATCAGGCGCCCCGTGAACTCGTCGACAATCACCACTTCGCCCTCGCGCACCACATAGTCCACGTCGCGTTTCATCACGCCGCGCGCCTTGATGGCCTGGTCGATGTGGTGCTGAAGCGTCATGTTTGCGCCGTCGGCCAGGTTTTCCACATTGAAATACCGCTCGGCCTTCTCCACGCCCTTTGCGGTCAGCGTGGCGGTGCGCTTCTTCTCGTCGACAACATAATCGCCGTCCACCTGGACATCCTGGTCCTCTTTATCGTCCAGCTCGGCCACGACGCTCTTTTTCAGCGTCTTGGCGAACGCGTCCGCCTGCTGGTAGAGCGCGGTGCTTTCCTCGCCCTGCCCGCTGATGATCAGCGGCGTGCGCGCCTCGTCGATGAGGATAGAGTCGACCTCGTCCACAATGGCGTAGTGATGCCCGCGCTGCACCATCTGGTCCTTGTATGTCACCATATTGTCGCGCAGGTAATCGAAGCCGAATTCATTGTTGGTGCCGTAGGTGATATCGGCGGCATAGACGGCCTTGCGCTGGGCGGGGCTTAGATCGTGCAGCAGGATACCCACCGAAAGGCCGAGGAACTTGTACACGCGTCCCATCCATTCGCCCTGGAACTTTGCCAGGTACTCGTTGACGGTCACGACATGTACGCCTTTGCCCTCCAGCGCGTTCAGATAGACAGGCATGGTAGCCACCAGCGTTTTGCCCTCGCCGGTTTTCATCTCTGCGATGCACG
>CANCXY010000080.1 GCA_947381875.1 uncultured Clostridia bacterium
TTTTCCGGGCCCGTCTGCTATAATCTCACCATGGGCCGCGAAGCCCGTCCTCTTGCGTCTGCTGCTGCTGCTGACTTCCGGGACGGGTGGAGCGGCCCTCCTGCCTTCTATGGCTTGATATGAGCGGCTTTTCGGGCTTCCGGGCCCCCCTCGTGTATGTCCAGCGGCCCGCCGCCGTCCTGGGCCCTTCCTGGGCCTTCCAGGGCATGAAAAAAGGACGCCGACCGCCGCCGACGTCCCTGTCTCAAGTTGTCCGAGAAAGAAGGCCCCGCTCGCGAGCCTGTCCCGGTTGAAAATGTGCCGTTTCCCGCTGAAATAGCGGGTTTTCTTATGCTTTCCCACGCTGTCCCGGTTTATCCCGTTTTTCTTAAATATCCTGTCCCCGTACACTGTCCATCCGGCAGGCGGTGCATGTGTACGGCCTGCGCGAGACGCTGACGCACCGGTGGCTGTGCTGGCACGCGGTGCACTGGCTGTGGGACTGCCTGCGCGCCGCCGCGGGCAAAGTGCGGGACGGGTGCGCGCGCCTCTGGCGCGTGGCAACGCGTGTCGACCTGCTGGAACCCGCCGACCGCACGCTGGTGCGGCTGCTGACAATCAACTTTTTTATCCTGGCGCTCATCTGCTGTTTCTGGTTCGCGGGCATTTTTGGCATTCTGATCTACAGCGTGCTGCTGTTCCTGCTTTTGCGCGGGCGGCTGCATGCCGAGCAGCAGAACTACCAGAAGCTGCTGGACGCGGCGCGCCGGATGGCGGCGGGCGACCTCACGACGCCGGCCAGCGGGGAGATGGGCATGTTCGACCCCTTGCGTGACACGCTGAACGAGCTGCGCGCGGGGTTTGAAAAGGCCGTGGACGAGGAAGTGCGCAGCCGCAACATGAAAACCGAACTCATCACCAACGTCTCGCACGACCTCAAAACGCCGCTGACGGCAATCATCACCTATATCGGCCTTTTGAAGGACCCGGCGCTTTCGGAGGAGGCGCGCGCGCAGTATATCCAGACGCTGGACAACAAATCGCAGCGCCTGAAACGGCTCATTGAGGATTTGTTTGAGATCAGCAAAGCGGCGTCCGGCAACGCGGTGATGCACTACGCGGAGGTGGACCTCGCCTCGCTGCTGCGGCAGGCGGCGTGCGAATTGGAGGACGCGATTGGGCAGAGCGGGGTGGATTTCCGCTGGCAGATGCCCGAACACCGCGTACCGCTGATTTTAGACGGGCAAAAGACGTACCGCATTTTTGAAAACCTGCTTGTCAACATCATCAAATACGCGCTGCCGGGCACGCGGGCCTATATCACGCTGACAGAGACGCCGGAAGGGGCAGTGGTGGAATGCAAAAATGTATCGGCGGCAGAGCTGAACTTTGACACCGCGGCCATCACCGAACGCTTTGTGCGCGGCGACCGCTCCCGCAGCACAGAGGGCAGCGGGCTTGGTCTGGCAATCGTCAAGAGCTTCGCGGAGCTGCAGGGCGGCGCGTTCAGCGTCTCCACAGACGGGGACCTGTTCAAGGCAACGGTCTTTTTCAGGCAGGGCGCCCCCGCGCCGAATACAGGCACAGGGGGGTATATAGAAAGTGTTTGAGCAGGCTGTTTTTGCGCCTTTTCCCGCCCGGCGGAAGGGGGCAGGCAAACGCTGTCATTCAGCCGCCGCTGTCGGCGGCCTGTCCCCTCACGAAAGGGGCCGCGCGGCAATGAAATTGCCGCGCATGATGGGTTTCCAAAGGGGGCTTGCCCCCTTTGGCGGAGTCCAGAGGCAGCGCCTCTGGCCGGGCCGGAGGCCGCCCTATGCAATTTTTTCAAAAAAAGCGCCTGTAGGGCACGTTTTTCCTTTACTTTTCGCCAAAAGATTGGTACAATAAGTATACGAATGCAACGCGGGGCGGCCGCGCTATTGGCGGCGCGCTGTTCCCGCCCGCAGTCCCCACCCTGCCGCGCCGCGCCAAGGGGTACCCTGAAAGGTCTTTTCCATGTCATTCCCCGCCCTGCGGGCGGGGAATGACATGGGAGCATCCCGCCCTTTTAAGAATACCCCTTTCCCGCGTGGGGCCGGGAATCCAAATCAGAACCGGAGGAAATGTGAAATGCCCAGAGCCAAAAAATCCATGGACGGCAACACCGCTGCTGCGCATGTAGCCTATGCGTTCACCGAGGTTGCCGGCATCTACCCCATCACCCCGTCCAGCCCGATGGCCGACCAGGTGGACCAGTGGGCCGCCGTCCACCAGAAAAACGTGTTCGGCACAGAAGTGAAGGTCGTTGAGATGCAGTCCGAGGCCGGCGCCGCAGGCACCGTCCACGGCTCGCTCGCCGCGGGCGCGCTCACCACGACGTTCACCGCGTCGCAGGGCCTGCTGCTCATGATCCCGAACATGTACAAGATCGCCGGTGAGCTGCTGCCCGCCGTCTTCCATGTCTCGGCCCGCACCGTCGCCAGCCACGCGCTGAACATCTTCGGCGACCACTCCGACGTGTACGCCTGCCGCCAGACCGGCTTCGCCATGCTGGCTGAATCCAACCCGCAGGAAGTGATGGACCTGTCCGCCGTGGCGCACCTTGCCGCCA
The DNA here is from genome assembly GCA_947381875.1 of uncultured Clostridia bacterium. GTDB lineage: Bacteria > Bacillota > Clostridia > Oscillospirales > Ruminococcaceae > Ruthenibacterium. Next base: position 2,570 of record CANCXY010000080.1, read on the forward strand.
TCGAGGGCCGCGTGCCGTTCATCAACTTCTTCGACGGCTTCCGCACCAGCCATGAGATCCAGAAGATCGAAGTCTGGGACTACAAGGACCTCGGCGAGATGCTGAACATGGAGGCCGTCGACGCTTTCCGCGCCCACGCGCTGAACCCCGAAAACCCGGCCATGCGCGGCAGCCATGAGAATGGCGACATCTTCTTCCAGCACCGCGAGGCGTGCAACAAGTTCTATGAGGCCGTGCCCGGCATCGTCGAGAAGTACATGGGCAAGGTCAACGAGAAATTGGGCACCAATTACCAGCTCTTTGAGTACTACGGCGCGCCGGACGCCGACCGCGTCATCGTCGCGATGGGCTCCATCTGCGACGTGGCCGAAGAAGTCATCGACTACCTCACCGCCAAAGGCGAGAAGGTCGGCCTGGTGAAAGTGCGCCTGTACCGTCCGTTCGCCGCTGACAAGCTCCTGGCCGCCATCCCCGCCACCGCGAAGAAGATCGCCGTGCTGGACCGCACCAAAGAGCCGGGCGCCCTGGCCGAGCCGCTCCATCTGGACGTGCTGGCCGCGTTCCGCGAAGCGGGCCGCGAGGGCACCATCATCGGCGGCCGCTATGGCCTCGGCAGCAAGGATACGCCCCCCGCGAGCGTTTTCGCCGTCTTTGAGGAACTCACGAAAGAGCAGCCGAAAGAGCGCTTCACGCTGGGCATCCATGACGACGTCACCTATCTGTCGCTGGACGAGAAGCCCGCGCCCAACACCGCCGCGGAAGGCACCGTCGAGTGCAAGTTCTGGGGCCTGGGCGGCGACGGCACCGTCGGCGCGAACAAGAACTCCACCAAGATCATCGGCGACCACACCGACAAGTATATCCAGGCGTATTTCCAGTACGACTCCAAAAAGACCGGCGGCGTCACCATCAGCCACCTGCGCTTTGGCGACAAGCCCATCCGCGCGCCGTACTACATCAATAAGGCCGATTTCGTCGCGTGCCACAACCCCTCCTATGTCATCAAGGGGTATAAGATGGTCAACGACGTGAAGCCCGGCGGCGTGTTCATGATCAACTGCCAGTGGACCCCGGAGGAGCTGGCCCACCATATGCCCGCCGAAGCCAAGCGCTATATCGCGCAGAACAACATCCAGCTTTACACCATCAACGCCATCGACAAGGCCATTGAGATCGGCCTGGGCAAGCGCACCAACACCATCCTGCAATCCGCGTTCTTCGCGCTCGCGGGCGTGCTGCCCAAAGAGGACGCGCTCAAGTTCATGAAGGAAGCGGCCTACAAATCCTTCGCCAAGAAGGGCGACGCCGTTGTCGAGATGAACTACAAGGCCATCGACGCGGGCTTTGACGCGTTCGTGAAGATTGACGTACCCGCCGACTGGGCCAACGCGCAGGATGCCGCCGACGCCAAAGAGCTGGCAGGCAACCCCGCCACCGTCAAGATGGTGAAGGACATCCTGGAGCCGGTCGACAAGATGGACGGCGACAGCCTGCCCGTCTCCGCCTTTATGGATCATGTGGACGGCCAGTTCGAGCAGGGCGCTTCCGCGTATGAGAAGCGCGGCGTGGCCGTGAGCGTGCCCGAATGGGACGTGGGCAAGTGTATCCAGTGCAACCAGTGTTCGTATGTGTGCCCGCACGCGACAATCCGCCCGTTCGCGTTCACCGCTGACGAGGTCGCCGCCGCGCCCGCCGCGCTGAAAGTAAAGAAGATGATCGGCAAGGGCTGTGAGGACTACCAGTTCGGCGTGACCGTATCCCCGCTGGACTGCATGGGCTGCGGCGTGTGCGTCGACGTGTGCCCGGCCCCCGGCAAGGCGCTGAAGATGGTGCCGCAGGAGAGCCAGCTCGCCCAGCAGGATGTATTCAACTACGCCGTCGCGAACGTGGCGAAAAAGGACAACATGCCCGCCGAGACAACCGTCAAGGGCAGCCAGTTCAACCAGCCGCTGCTTGAGTTCTCCGGGAGCTGCGCGGGCTGCGCCGAGACAAGCTATGCGCGCCTGATCACCCAGCTCTTTGGCGAGCGCATGTTCATCTCGAACGCCACCGGCTGCTCGTCCATCTGGGGCGGCCCGGCCGCGACATCTCCGTATACCCGCAACCGCCTGTCCGGCAAAGGCCCGGCGTGGGCAAACAGCCTCTTTGAGGACAACGCCGAACATGGTTTCGGTATGTATCTGGGCCAGAAGGCCATCCGCGACTCCCTCGCCGACAAGGCCAAAGCCCTGATCGCCGTCGAGTGGGCGGACCCCGACCTGAAAGCCGCCGCGCAGGCATGGCTGGACACCTATGACGACGGCAAGGCCAACGGCCCCGCCGCTGAGAAGTTCGTGGCCGAGCTGGAAGTCAGCGTGCTGACGGTCGACCAGATCATCGGCTTCACCGGCAGCGACGCCGCGAAGGAGAAATTCGGCGCGGAGCAGGCCGCGGCGATGCACAAGCACGCCAATGAGCTGAAGGCCGCGGGCGCGAAATACTGCGACTGCGACGCCTGCAAGTTAGGCGCGGAGATTTTGGCGAAGAAGCAGTACCTGGCCAAAAAGAGCGTCTGGATCTTCGGCGGCGACGGCTGGGCGTATGATATCGGTTTCGGCGGCCTCGACCATGTGCTGGCCTCCGGCGAAGATGTCAATGTGATGGTCTTTGATACCGAGGTCTATTCCAACACCGGCGGCCAGGCCAGCAAGGCCAGCCAGATCGGCCAGGTGGCGCAGTTTGCGGCCGCGGGCAAGTCCATCGGCAAAAAGAGCCTTTCCGAGATCGCCATGAGCTACGGCTATGTGTATGTGGCGCAGATCGCGATGGGCGCGGACAAGAACCAGACCATCAAGGCGATTGCCGAGGCGGAGAGCTATCATGGCCCGTCCCTGATCATCGGCTACGCGCCCTGCGAGATGCACGGCGTCAAGGGCGGCATGACGAACTGCCAGAACGAGATGAAGCGTGCCGTAGAGGCGGGCTACTGGAACATGTTCCGTTTCGACCCGCGCAAGAAGGCCGAAGGGAAGAACCCGTTCACCGTCGACAGCAAGGCCCCGACGGCGGATTACAAGGAGTTCATCCAGAGCGAGACGCGTTACAGCCGTTTGCAGCGCGCGTTCCCGGAGCGTGCGGAGGAGCTGTTCGAGAAAGCAGCCAACGCCGCCAAGGACCGCTACGAGTACCTGAACAAGCTGACAAAGCTGTACGAGTAATTCTATCCCTTCCTATGATACCCGCCGCCCCCTTTCACAGGGGGCGGCTTTTTCGCGCCTGCCGGGCTGCCCAAAGGGCGCTGCCCTTTGGAATCCCGCCGGGCTGCCGCCCGGACCTGCCCAGAGGCGCTGCCTCTGGACTCCGCCAAAGGGGGCAAGCCCCCTTTGGAAACCCATCACGCGCGGCAATTTCATTGCCGCGCACCCATTTTGTGGATGGACAGAGCCGCAACGCCGCGCACAGCGGATAGGAAAGCCCAAAAATCACTGTGGACACCCCGGTGAAACTGTGGTATAATAAGCGCGGGAAGGTGATGGGGAATGGAAGCGGGGACAACGCTCGCCCAGGGGATGGGCACCGCCGATATGAACGCGCGGTACAACGCGGCCTGCCAACGTCTCTTATCGGAAAAAATCATCCTGGCGTGGATCATGAAATCCTGCCTGGAGGAATATCGGGATTGCGATGTCAGGGATATTGCCGAAAAGTATATAGAGGGCCAGCCCCAGGTCTCCGCCGTCCCAGTGATGCCGGATGATCTCCTCCCAGCATGGCCGGGAGTTCACCGACTCCCACTATGAGAAGATCAAAAAGGTCTATTCTATCTGGATCTGTACAAACCCGCCCCAGTATCGGGAGAACACCATCAACCGCTACCGGATCATGGAGGAGCAGATGGTGGGCAGCGTCGCCGAGCCGGTCAAAAATTATGATCTTCTCTCCGCCGTCATCCTGTGCCTCGGCAGGCCGGATGGGGAAAACTGCAACGGCGTGCTTCGTATGCTGGATGTGCTTTTGAGAACTGAGACCGATCAGGCGGAAAAGCGGGAGATACTGCAAACGGATTACGGGATTCCTATGACATACACAATGGAAAAGGAGGTATCGGATATGTGCAATCTGAGCCAGGGGATTTGGAAAAGGGCGCTGAGCGAGGGAGAGGAAAAAGGTGAAGCGCGAGGCATAGAGAAAGGCATAACCCAAGGCATTTCCACCTCTCTCCAAAACCTTATGGAGACCTTGAACCTGTCACTTGAGCAGGCTATGGCAGCCTTGAAAGTCCCGGAAGCAGAGCGGCCCATGTATAAGGAAACTGCTGAACCAGCAATAACCCAAAAAACGCCATGGACTTTTCTCCCTGGCGTTTTCTGTATCCCTCTCTGATACCCACCCACACAGAAAGGCAGGTCAATCCATGCGCGCGATCATCACAGACTTAGACCGCACCCTATTACACACCGATAAATCCATATCGGAATATACAAAGCGTATCTTATTTGAATGCAAACGGCGCGGCATCGCGGTGATGGCGGCAAGCGCGCGCCCGGAGCGCACGATGACCGATTTCCACGCGCTGATCGGCTTTGACGCCTACACGGCTTTGAACGGCGCGCAGGTCGTACTGCCGGGGGGCGCGATGGTGGAATACGGTATCCTGCCCGACAGCGCCCGGAGCATCCTGCAAAGGGTGTGCGCGGAGCCGGATGTGTGGATATCCGTCGAGACGGACGCGGGCATCTTCTCCAACCGGGACGACGCATTCTGGAAACCCCAGATCTTCGACGGCTTCCCCGCCCTGCCGCCGTGCGGGAAAATCTATAAACTGCTGTTCAGCAGCCCGGCGGACGGCTTCCTGCAAAAGACCGCCGGGCTGCTCTCCCCGGATACTTACTCCTCGGTCGCCATTGGCACGATCCTTCAGGTGATGGCCCAGGACGCGACGAAGTGGAACGGCATCCAGGCGATGCTCCGCGCCTTCTCCATCGACCCGGCGCAGGCGGTCTATTTTGGGGATGACGAGGACGATATCGAACCGCTCCGGCGCTGTGGGCGCGGGGTGGCCCCATCCAACGCAATCCCTGCGGCGCTGGATGCGGCGGATGAAATCACCGCCGACAACGACGCGGATGGCGTGGCACGGTGGATCGAGGAAAACCTACTGTAAATGATAAGGGCAAGCGAAAGATGGGCGCAACAATTTCATTGTTGCGCCTGCCTTTTTTATTTACAGGATATTGAAAAACCTGTCGAACTGTGATATATTGTACTTGGCACTGTCGCAGCGACAGGCGGTCAGCCCGGCATTTTCACACGCCGGGCGCAATCCTTTGCGTTGTGTTCCCGGCCTGTGCCGGGAGGTGATGATTCCATGACTCTATTAGAGACGTTGGCCCTGCTGACCCTTTTAGCCAATGTAGCCTATCTGGCTTTTGCTCTCGCATGGACAATTTCTAACAACAAAAAGAAATAGCCGCCCTCACGCCCAATGAAGCAGCTATTTCAACCTAATTAGGGCTGACCGTCTGTTGACAGTGCCTTTTTTGCTGCCTTTATTATATCTGTTTTACCCGGCCTTGTCAACCCCTTTGCTTTCAAAAATCATATTACGTAATCACTAATACAGATTGCAACTATATTACTATACTCCTGCTGCGGTACACCAGCGTTTACAGTATTGTCCCCAATCAATCGGATCTGTAAGGGCTTGTCGCCATTATAGAATATACCCGCGTTGCAATCGGTTTGTGGTGTCCCGGTAATCGTCGCACCGTTCAGGGTAAGGACGAGCTTTCCGCCTGCCTGCGTCAGCTTGATGTTCCAAGAGGATGGCTCATCCACCCCTCCCCCCGGAGTGTACTGTTACAGTGCCATTTGCGTCTGTTACAGCGTAGATGGTTTCTGCCCCGCCTACCGTCATTTCCACGCCGCCTATCGTGATGACGGCAGTGCCCTCCTCTGCCGCGAGCGCGGGCGGGACACCCAGCGTCAGCAGCAGTACGCCGCACAAAAGCAGGCTGAGGAATTTGCATGTTTGCTTCATAGCTGAACTGCTCTCTTTGCTTTCTTTGAAAAAGCGTACCCGCTCTGCCAGCCCGCGCCCATACGCATGTATGGGCGTTGTTAAAGTTTCCGTCCACCCTTTTCACTGCGCCCGCAGGCGCGTCCACGCGAGCAACCGCCGCGCAGCGGCGGCTCTTAGCGAGTCGGAAAGGGTGGCGGATTCCAAAGGCAGAGCCTTTGGCGGGTCCAGTGGGACGCTGGCAGGATTCCAAAGGGCAGCGCCCTTTGGGCAGGTCCGGGCAGCAGCCCGGCAGCGCCCTTTGGGTCAGGACAGCTCGAACTTGCCGGTATAGAGCTGATAGTACTTGCCGCGGGCGTCGATCAGCTCGTCGTGGGTGCCGCGCTCGATGATGCGGCCCTGCTCCAGCACCATAATGCAGTCCGAGTTACGCACGGTGGAGAGGCGGTGGGCGATTACAAATACCGTCCGCCCTTTCATCAGGCGGTCCATGCCCTCCTGGACAATGCGCTCGGTGCGGGTGTCGATGCTGCTCGTCGCCTCATCCAAAATCAGCACGGGCGGGTCGGCGACGGCGGCGCGGGCGATCGCCAGGAGCTGCCGCTGCCCCTGGGACAGGTTCGCGCCGTCGCCCGTGAGCATCGTGTTATAGCCCTCCGGCAGGTGTTCGATGAAAAATTCCGCGTTCGCCAGGCGCGCCGCCGCGTGTATCTCCGCGTCGGTCGCGTCCAGTTTGCCGTACCGGATGTTGTCGGCGACGGTGCCCGTAAACAAATGTGTATCCTGCAATACGATGCCGAGGCTCCGGCGCAGATCGTCCTTTTTGATCTTGTTGATGTTGATGTTATCGTACCGTATTTTGCCGTCGGCGATATCATAAAAGCGGTTGATCAGGTTCGTGATTGTCGTTTTGCCCGCGCCCGTTGAGCCTACAAACGCGATCTTCTGGCCCGGCGTCGCGTGCAAGGTCACGTTGTGCAGTACAATCTTATCTTCATTGTAGCCGAAATCTACGTCGTCAAATACCACGTCGCCGTGCAGGCGGGCGAGGGTCGTCGTGCCATCCGCTTTGTGGTAGTGCTTCCATGCCCATATGCGCGTGCGCTGGCTGCACTCTACCAGTTCCCCTTCCGGCGTATGCTCGGCGTTCACAAGCTCCACATACCCTTCGTCCGTTTCCGGCTTCTCGTCCATCATGGCAAATACACGCTGTGCGCCCGCCAACGCCATGATGATGGAATTGAACTGCTGCGATACCTGCGACACCGGCTGGTTGAAACTGCGGTTGAACATCAGGAACGACGCGAGGCCGCCCAGCGTGAAGCCGCCCGCGCCCGAAATCGCCAGCATCGCGCCGCAGATGGCCGTCAGCACATAGCTGATGTTCCCGATATTGTGCGTGATGGGCATGAGGATATTGGCAAGGCGGTTCGCGTTGTAGGCGTTGTCGGCCAGGGCGTCGTTCAGCTCGTCGAAACGCGCCGTGTTCGCGCCCTCCCGGCAGAACACTTTCACCACGCGCTGGCCCTCCATCATCTCCTCAATGTACCCGTTCACCGCGCCCAGGCTGCGCTGCTGTGCCACAAAATACGAGCCGGAACGCGACGTGAGCTGCTTTGTCACAAAGAGCATCAGGCCCACCATCGCCAGGGTCAGGAGCGTCAGCGGGAGGCTGAGCGCCACCATCGAACAGAACACGCTTACAATCGTCACCACCGCGCTCACAAGCTGCGGCATGCTCTGGCCGATCATCTGGCGCAAGGTGTCCACATCGTTCGTGTATACGCTCATGATGTCGCCGTGGGCGTGGGTGTCAAAATAGCGGATGGGCAGGCTCTGCATGTGCGTGAACAGGTCCGCGCGCAGGGTGCGCATCGTGCCCTGTGAGACATACACCATCAGCCGGTTGTACGCGAACACGCACCCCACGCCCGCTAAGAATACGCACGCCATCTTCAGAAGCGCCGTGCGCAGCGGGCCGAAATCCGCCGCGCCGCCCTCGCCGATATACGGCACCACATAGTCGTCAATCAGCGTTTTCATAAACAGGTTGCCAGAGACCGTCGCCGCCGTGCCGCCTAAGATGAACAGCAGCACCAGGACACAGTGCCATTTGTACTGTGCCAGCACCACCGAGAACAAACGGGCCAAAATCTTGCCGGGGTTTTCCACGCGCGGCTTCGGGGCCATCATTGCCGCCCCCCTGTTACCGGGTCCTCGTGCCATCGCTGTCCGCTCCTTTCATCTGGGAATCGTATACATCTTTGTAGATCTCGCTCGTCTTCAAAAGCTCCTCATGCGTGCCGAACGCCGCCACGCAGCCCTCGTCCATCACCAAAATGCGGTCCGCGTCCTGCACGGAGGAAATGCGCTGCGCAATAATGAATTTTGTTGTATCGGGGATCTCCTTCGCGAACGCCTCCCGGATCAGCGCGTCCGTGCGCGTGTCGACGGCGCTCGTCGAGTCGTCCAAAATCAGGATCTTCGGCTTTTTCAGCAGGGCGCGCGCAATGCACAGGCGCTGCTTCTGGCCGCCGGATACGTTCGTGCCGCCCTGCTCGATATATGTATCATAGCCGTCCGGCAGCGTGCGGATGAACTCGTCGGCCTGTGCCAGCTTGCACACGCGCACAAGCTCCTCGTCGCTGGCGTTTGCGTCGCCCCAGCGCAGGTTTTCCTTGATGGTGCCGCTGAACAGCACGTTCTTTTGCAGCACCATTGCCACTTCCCCGCGCAGGGCGTCCAGGTCGTACTCCCGCACGTCCGTACCGCCCACGCGCACCGTGCCCTCCCGCACATCATACAGGCGCGGGATGAGCTGCACCAAACTGGATTTCGCGCTGCCCGTGCCGCCGATAATGCCGATGGTCTCGCCCGCGCGGATATGCAGGTCGATATCCCGCAGCACCGGCTGACTGGCCGACTGATACGCGAAGGAAACGTGGTCAAAATCGACGCTGCCGCTTGCCACTTCTTTTTTCGCGTTCGCGGGCGAAGCGATGTCGGTCTTTTCCTGCAATACTTCCGCGATGCGGTCGGCGGAGGCGCGGGACATTGTCACCATCACGAAGATCATGGAGAGCATCATCAGGCTCATCAGGATATTCATGACATAGGTAAACAGGCTCATCAGGTTGCCGGTAGAGAGCGAGCCGGCGGCGATCATATGCGCGCCGAGCCAAGAGATGAGCAAAATGCACATATACATGGTGAACTGCATCACAGGGGTATTGAGTACCAGCACGGTCTCAGCGCGCACAAAGAGCTTATACACGGTGTCGTTGGCGTCCCGGAACTTTTCGGTCTCATGCCCCTCGCGCACATACGCCTTCACCACGCGGATGGCGTTCACATTCTCCTGCACGCTGCCGTTCAGGCTGTCGTACTGCTGGAACACGCGCAGGAAGATGGGGTGCGAGTTTTTGGTGATGAACACCAGCGCCGTCCCCAGCAGCGCGATCGCGCCTAAGAACACCATCGAGAGCCGGGCGCTGATGGAAAACGCCGCGACCATCGCGCATATGAGCATCATCGGCGCACGGATGCACATGCGCAAAATCATCTGATAGGCGTTCTGGACGTTTGTCACGTCGGTCGTCATGCGCGTGACAAGCCCCGCCGTGGAATACTTGTCGATGCCCGCAAAGGAAAAGGTCTGGATATTGCGGAACATCGCGGCGCGCAAATTGTGCGCAAATCCGCTGGAAGCCAGCGCGCCATACTTGCCCGACAGCGCGCCGCAGGCCAGCGAAAAGAGCGCCATCGCGGCCATTGCCGCGCCCGTCAGGCAGATGGCGCGCACGTCGCCCTTTTCGACGCCGTTGTCCACAAGGGACGCCATCATCAGCGGGATCGAGATCTCCATCACCACCTCGCCCACCATAAACAGCGGGGTGAGGATGGAAGCCTTTTTGTACTGTTTTACTTCTGCCAACAGCGTTTTCAGCATAAAAGCCCTCCTTCTGTTGGGCTGCCGCCCAAACCTGTCCGGGCGCTGCCCGGACCCGCCCGGCGGCCGCCCGGCCCGGCCCCCCCGCGCCCCCCCCGGGCCCCCCCCCAACCGGGCCGCCCCCCGGGTAAACCC
>CANCXY010000081.1 GCA_947381875.1 uncultured Clostridia bacterium
GGGGCCAAAGGTGCCCCCCCCCCCCGGCCCCTCACCGCGCCGGCCCGCCCGCGCGGGCCGCAATCCGGCCGGCACCCCGACCCGGGGGGGGGGGGTAATATATGGCAATCCTGAGGGATATTTCGTTTCTGATCTCGATGCTCCACACCATTATCCTGTTCCTAATCCTTTTTAAGCCGCGTTTTTCCTGGCGGACGACAATCCTGGGCGGCGTGCTGGGCGGGGGCACGCTGTTGGGGGTAAATACGCTTTTGATGCTGCACAGGGGATCGGGCATCATTATGAGCGTCGCCTTTTTTACCTGCACCATCCCAACCCTGCTGCTGTTCCTGCTGCTTTCCTATTATCGGGATGGGCGCTTTTTCTTTTTGTTCTGCCTTTCCGACACCATGTGCTTCTGGCTGCTCCAGATCACAAACCTCCTGGACCGCGCGGCGGGGAATGACTATGTTGTGATGCTCATCAGCCGCCTGGTGTTGTTCCCCGTGGCGGAATACTTCCTCTGGCGGTATGTGCGCAAACCTTTCCTGGCACTTCAGGACAGGCTGCCGAAGGGCTGGTGGGAATTTGCCTTTGTGGGCGCTGTTTACTATCTGCTCATCATGTTCACCGCTGTGCCGGTCGATGTACCGCTGCCCGGCGCGGCGGATTTGGCCGTTACCTTCCTTGTATTCACGCTGATGCCGCTCACCTATGTCACGATTTTCCGTTCCCTGTGGCGGCAGATGCAGGTTTTTGAAAGCACGCGGCAGTTGGAGCTACACCGCCAGAGCTATGGGGCGCTGCGCCAGAAAATAGAGCTGGGCCGCATTTACCGCCACGACATGCGCCATCACCTGGCCGCGCTGGATGGCATGCTGGGGCAGGGCGATATCGCGGGCGCGCGCCAGTATGTGGATACGCTGGCGGGCGGGCTGGAACAGGTCTCCGGGGCGTCACAGTGCGCCAATGCCGCCGTAAACGCAGTGCTTACCGCCTATCTCGACCAGGCCGGCAGCGCAGGGTGCGTTGTGGAGGCGCGTGCCCTCCTGCCCAAAGAGCTTCTGTTTGAGGAGACCGACTTGTGCGTGCTTCTGGCAAACCCGCTGGAAAACGCCATCCATGCCTGCCAGGCGCTGCCGCCGGATCAGCGGCATATCCTGCTGCATGTGGAGATGACGAGCAATGGGCGTCTGACTGTCACAATGGAAAACCCCTGCCCGGAGCCGGTCGCCTTTGATGACGAGGGCCTGCCCATCCGGCAGAAGGAAGAAGACGGGCATGGGCTGGGCCTGCGGAGCGTACAGGCCGTGGCAAATAAGTACGGGGGGCTGTTCCGCTGCCGGTGGGAAAACGGCGTGTTTTTCCTGCGCGCCGTGCTTATCTCCCCAAAGATGCAGCCCCAGAAGGTGCCTTCGCACCGGACCGCGCGGATCACGGGCGGGATCCTCAGTGTCCTTGTGTTCCTAATCGTCCTGAACTGTATCCCGGCCTTTGCGGACGCGTTAGAATCCATCCCGATCTTGGGGCGCATCATCCAGGTGGTAGATCTCCGTACCTACACGCTGCGCTGGCGCGGCTCCGAAATGACGGTGCGCGAACCTGCGGTGACGGATGGGGACAAGCAGGCCCCGACTGTCAGCGACGCGAACCATATCTCGCAGGACTTTATCGACCGCATGCGGGAAATCTTCCTCTGGTATACCGGCCAGCGCGCAGAGGGGCATACGGATATGGATGTGGACTATACCGTCCTTTTCGATACGGACACACTGCTTGTACTGCGCTTTGAGGCGGCGTTGAACGCGGGTGGCTCCGCCACATTCCGCCGCCATGTCGTGCTGGACAAAACCATGGGGGTCGTGCTGGAGCTGAAAGACCTTTTCCCGGATGGATGCGACTATGTCTCCCTGCTCAGCGCCGAGGTGGTGCGCCAGATGGAACAGGCGATTGACGGGGAATATGTGCCCTATTTCCTGCCCGGATACGGGTGGCCGGAGGAGAGCTGTTTCAAGGCGATTGACCCGCAGCAGGATTTTTTTCTGGACGACGCGGGGCGGCTGGTGCTGGTTTTTGAGGAATACACTATCGCGTCCGGCAATATGGGAACACCAGAATTTGTGATGCCCAAAGAAGTGTTCCCCGGCTGGGGATAACAGTGTTTTGGACAGGAAGAATCCCCCCGCTCCGGCAGGAACACCGGGGTGGGGGGATTGCAATTTCAGATTGGGGGTTTGTTTGGTATGATTTATCTTGCGCATCGCTCTGAGGATCAGAGGGAGCAGACGATCCTAACACACCTGCGCGCGACATCGGACATGTGCGCCCGCTTTGCAGCGGCTTTCGGGGCAGAGGATCAGGGCAGGCTGGCGGGGCTTGCCCATGATATCGGAAAGTATTCCGACGCTTTTCAGCAGCGGCTTGCCGGCGCGGCTACTCCGGTAGACCACGCCACGGCAGGGGCGTTCGAGTGCTGCAAATGCCGCCAGATACCCGCGGCCTTTGCCGTTGCGGGGCATCATGCCGGCCTGCCCGACGGCGGCAGCAAGACTGACAATCCGGATCAGCCTACTTTTTTTGGCCGCATGAACCGCGCAAAGCTGGGCAAGCTGCCCCCTTACGGTGCATGGGCGCAGGAGCTTTCCCTGCCGCCCGCCGCCCCGCCCCAGAACGTTTCCGGCCAGGCGGAAGCAATGTTTTTCACCCGTATGCTCTATTCCTGCCTGGTAGATGCCGATTTCCTGGATACCGAGGCATTTATGGAGGGTTCAGATACCCTGCGGGGCGGCGGCGAAACAATGGCGGCGCTGGAGCGGAAACTGCTCGCCCATATCAACCGCTGGTTTCCCCCGAAAAATGGACTGAACGCGCAGCGGTGCGCGCTGTTGGAACGCTGTTTGCAGCAGGGGAGCCAGCATCGGCCGGGCCTGTTTTCCCTGACCGTCCCAACCGGCGGAGGCAAAACGATTGCTTCTCTGGCGTTTGCCCTGCGGCACGCAAAGCACTGTGGATATACGCGCGTCATCTATGTATTGCCGTATACGTCAATCATTGAGCAGAACGCCAGCGTTTTCCGGCAGATCCTGGGCGCGGAAAATGTGCTGGAACATCATTCGGGCATACAGTACGACACCGAACAGTCGGATGAACAGCACATCGCCCGCATGGCAAAAGCAACGGAAAACTGGGATATGCCTGTTGTTGTGACTACGGCGGTGCAGTTCTTTGAATCGTTGTATGCGGACCGCCCTTCACGGTGTCGGAAGCTGCATAACATAGCGCAAAGCGTTATCATTTTTGACGAAGCGCAGATGCTCCCCCTGCCCTATCTGCGGCCATGTGTGTTTGCTATTGCGCAGTTGATCCGCCATTACTGCGTCTCCGCGGTATTATGCACCGCTACACAACCTGCCTTGACGCCTCTTTTCCGGGAATTTCTTCAGGAAAAGCCCATACTGGAATTGTGCCCACCGGATACATACGACAGCACCATATTCCGCCGCGTGGTGTTCCGCCGTGCTGGCCCATGGACATGTCAGACGCTGGCGGAAGCGCTGAACGGATGCACCCAGGCGCTTTGTATTGTCAACAAGCGGAAAAGCGCCCAGATTGTATATCAGATGTTGGAAAAGGAAGGCAGCTTTCATCTTTCCACGCTCATGTGCCCTGCACACAGGAAATCCATACTGGCACAGATACGGGATCGGCTGCGAAACGGGATGCCCTGCCGGGTGGTTTCCACGTCGCTGATCGAGGCCGGAGTGGATGTGGATTTCCCCACTGTATTCCGGGAAGAAGCGGGGCTGGATTCCATCCTACAGGCGGCGGGACGGTGCAACCGCGAGGGAAAGACCCCGGCCCAGGCCAGCGTAGTGACTGTGTTTGCTGTGGAAGAAGCGCCCCCATCTCTGCTGAGTGCCAATATCGCCGCCGGGAAAACGGCCATGGACCGTTTCAGCCAACTGGACAGCGCGCAAGCGGTGGCGTGCTATTTCCATGAACTGCTTGATATCAAGGGGAATGAAGGGCAGGATGAAAAAGGGATCCTGCCTATGATGGCGCATTCCGCTTCGGCCATGCCCTTCCGGCGTGTGGCGGAAAGTTTTCATATTATCGATCAGAAAACGCGGGCTGTCTATATCCCCTGGCAGGCAGGCGCGGCGCTGACGGCGCAGCTTGTGGCAGGCCAGCGCAGCCGCCGGCTGCTGCGGCAGTTGGGGCAATACAGCACGTCTGTGTATCCGGAGCATTTCGACGCGCTGGACAGCATTGGCGCGCTGAGGCGGTTGGAGGATGACTGCGCGGTGCTGGTGGAGCCATCCCTTTACTCGGAGGAAACCGGGTTGGCGTTGGATGTGGAAGGCGGGCAGGGGTGGTTTGTTTGAGCGGGGTGCTTGAGGCGGGGAGGGAATTGCGGATGAGGAAAACTGGTGGGGAGGAACGAGCATAACCATGAGGACTTTGTGACCGTCCATACGATTTTGATCCATGCTCTTGTGCAAGGCGTATCCATGCGTTGCGGTTTCTATGATATACTTTCCATCATTTCAACCCACGCTCCCGCGTAGGGAGCGACGGGACATACTGCTGGATGAAGTGTCCGCCGCCCGCGTTTCAATCCACGCTCCCGCGTAGGGAGCGACGTGTCGCCGTTGTCAAGCTGCTTCTTCGCCGCCAAGTTTCAATCCACGCTCCCGCGTAGGGAGCGACCGGCTGGACAAGGCGCGCACGGAAAACGATTTGTGCGTTTCAATCCACGCTCCCGCGTAGGGAGCGACCCCAACACTTGGCGGCTCCTTGGTTGGCGGATGCTGTTTCAATCCACGCTCCCACGTAGGGAGCGACAGCCAGTCTACAAAAAAACGGCATATGGGGGGTGGTTTCAATCCACGCTCCCGCGTAGGGAGCGACAGGTATGCCTGCATGGTTTCGGTGGAGCGGCTGGGTTTCAATCCACGCTCCCGCGTAGGGAGCGACGGCCTCCTTGCCCTCAAAGGTGCGGATGCCGTCGTTGTTTCAATCCACGCTCCCGCGTAGGGAGCGACGTCTGATTGTTGAGCGTTGGTCTCAATGTTCCGGTGTTTCAATCCACGCTCCCGCGTAGGGAGCGACGATAGGGGTAATCTGCACCAAAGTCAGCAGAGCAGTTTCAATCCACGCTCCCGCGTAGGGAGCGACTGTAATACTTCCGCTCTAACCGGACTGCCAGCCGGTTTCAATCCACGCTCCCGCGTAGGGAGCGACGATGCCAAAAATCCTGTAGACCCGCAGCCAGCCTGGTTTCAATCCACGCTCCCGCGTAGGGAGCGACCAAACGCCGTCTGGTGGCATGGACAGGCATACTCGTTTCAATCCACGCTCCCGCGTAGGGAGCGACCGCTTTAACGCCAGCTTCTATAAATTGTGAAAGAGAGTTTCAATCCACGCTCCCGCGTAGGGAGCGACCTGCGGGCGGTTCTTCCGGCTCCGGGTTCGGATGTTTCAATCCACGCTCCCGCGTAGGGAGCGACGCGCCCGTGTACCACGTTTCCGCCTTCATGATTTCGGTTTCAATCCACGCTCCCGCGTAGGGAGCGACCCGCAAAGGCGGCGTTTGCGCTGGCGATCCCGGGTTTCAATCCACGCTCCCGCGTAGGGAGCGACTTTTCAACACGGAAATGGTGCGCGCCACTTTGGAGTTTCAATCCACGCTCCCGCGTAGGGAGCGACCGGATGGGATTCTATCGAGGAAGTCGAGCCGGACGTTTCAATCCACGCTCCCGCGTAGGGAGCGACCTGACTACCAGCGCTGGAAAGCAGAGCGGGTAGCGTTTCAATCCACGCTCCCGCGTAGGGAGCGACGGTGATCTTCGCCCGGTTCCTCCCGGAAATCCATGTTTCAATCCACGCTCCCGCGTAGGGAGCGACGGGACAGCACACATAAAATTTTAAGTCTGCGGGATGAACGTTTCAATCCACGCTCCCGCGTAGGGAGCGACGTTCGGCAGTATCGCAGTACCTTTCCGGGCACATGGTTTCAATCCACGCTCCCGCGTAGGGAGCGACATAGAACCGCTGTCAATATTGCTTTGGATTTTACCCGTTTCAATCCACGCTCCCGCGTAGGGAGCGACCATTTCTTCCGTTGCACCATATTCATCAATAACAGTTTCAATCCACGCTCCCGCGTAGGGAGCGACAGGTCAACAGTAAACATATCCACTGTTTGTTTCAGTTTCAATCCACGCTCCCGCGTAGGGAGCGACCAGAGCAACGAGCAGATCCGGCCCATCGTTACCTTGTTTCAATCCACGCTCCCGCGTAGGGAGCGACGCAATACTTTGTGTTATTTTGGTATCCACCGGCAGGTTTCAATCCACGCTCCCGCGTAGGGAGCGACACGGCAACAGTGAAAACAGGGCTGATTTTGTGGATGTTTCAATCCACGCTCCCGCGTAGGGAGCGACCCTCCGTTTCCTCATGCGGCGCAATGGGAATTTGCGTTTCAATCCACGCTCCCGCGTAGGGAGCGACTCCTGCCGCGCTGGATGATTCTTTAATACTTGTCGTTTCAATCCACGCTCCCGCGTAGGGAGCGACTTTGTAAAACCGTTAGTGATATTGTTATTCAACGCAGTTTCAATCCACGCTCCCGCGTAGGGAGCGACGGCACGCAGCGGCGCTCACCGTCTGACGTGCCAGAAGTTTCAATCCACGCTCCCGCGTAGGGAGCGACCTCCGGCACGGCTGGATGAGTGCAAAAAGACGGTGTTTCAATCCACGCTCCCGCGTAGGGAGCGACTTTGCTCGACCGATCATTATTAAGTGTTTATAATGTTTCAATCCACGCTCCCGCGTAGGGAGCGACCCCAAAGAGGAAAAAAACCGGGGGCAGGCGCCGCCGGTTTCAATCCACGCTCCCGCGTAGGGAGCGACGGTCATCACAGCCTCGGTCTGAACCAGCTTTACCGTTTCAATCCACGCTCCCGCGTAGGGAGCGACAGTGATGGCGGGACGTGGACAAGGACATATCCGGGTTTCAATCCACGCTCCCGCGTAGGGAGCGACGGTGATATCCTCGTTCAAATTCTCCCTCCCAACCCGTTTCAATCCACGCTCCCGCGTAGGGAGCGACTTATGTCGCCGCAGGAATTTAGTACGCTTATAACGTTTCAATCCACGCTCCCGCGTAGGGAGCGACCTGGGACGCGCTTCAGAAGTTCACCCGAGACATGTTTCAATCCACGCTCCCGCGTAGGGAGCGACGTAATGCACCCGGCTATCGATGAACTGTTTATGAGTTTCAATCCACGCTCCCGCGTAGGGAGCGACATGGCAATTTCGCGCATGATTGGTCAGCATTTTACGTTTCAATCCACGCTCCCGCGTAGGGAGCGACATTCCAAACGTGGTTTGAGCCTGGCCAGCTAAAAGTTTCAATCCACGCTCCCGCGTAGGGAGCGACGATATACAGGATTGCAATTATATTTTCTACCAAAATGTTTCAATCCACGCTCCCGCGTAGGGAGCGACATGCGGTTGGGATGTGCCCGCTCCCAGGACGGGGTTTCAATCCACGCTCCCGCGTAGGGAGCGACGCAGGTGTCTCCGTCCGGCACGCTCTACGTTGGCGCGTTTCAATCCACGCTCCCGCGTAGGGAGCGACAGGGTAAAATTTGTAACTTCCCCGTCTTATAACGGTTTCAATCCACGCTCCCGCGTAGGGAGCGACCGCACGGTGCTTTCAAGCGGAAATTTTGGTTTCGTTTCAATCCACGCTCCCGCGTAGGGAGCGACTTATCGCGCATTCTAAAAACCGTTTCGCAAATGTCGTTTCAATCCACGCTCCCGCGTAGGGAGCGACGCTTAAATTAATACCGCTTTGGCAGACAACGGCCGTTTCAATCCACGCTCCCGCGTAGGGAGCGACGTTCACCCCCTCTGTTTCCTCGTGTGGCGCAATGGGTTTCAATCCACGCTCCCGCGTAGGGAGCGACTTCCGCCTCGGCGATTGTAAGGCCGGTGGATAAGAAGTTTCAATCCACGCTCCCGCGTAGGGAGCGACGTGAGTGGCGCAAAGCTGGATCAGGCAGTGATAGACGTTTCAATCCACGCTCCCGCGTAGGGAGCGACCGCCCCGCAAACCGGGCAGCGCGGTATCTGCGGCGTTTCAATCCACGCTCCCGCGTAGGGAGCGACTTGCGGGGCGGAATGCGCGTTCATCTATCGCTATGTTTCAATCCACGCTCCCGCGTAGGGAGCGACCGTTGCAGTCCCGTTCCCATCCAGTATGCCGGACGTTTCAATCCACGCTCCCGCGTAGGGAGCGACGGAGTGAAAAAAGTGCTCGTTACAGCCGATTTTGGTTTCAATCCACGCTCCCGCGTAGGGAGCGACCAGGAAGATCGTTCCGGGGGAAGCTGTCTGGCTGTTTCAATCCACGCTCCCGCGTAGGGAGCGACAAACGTCGTGAAGATCAAAAAGGCGAACCCGGACGTTTCAATCCACGCTCCCGCGTAGGGAGCGACGCTGACAGAGCGGAAAAGCCGTATTCCCATTATGGTTTCAATCCACGCTCCCGCGTAGGGAGCGACTTTGGGGTCCAGCACGTTTACAACGATAATCGGGGTTTCAATCCACGCTCCCGCGTAGGGAGCGACCGCACCGCGGCTTTTTTCTCATAGTCGGAAGCGTCGTTTCAATCCACGCTCCCGCGTAGGGAGCGACCCGTCGATTTCACCCGTTCGCTTCCGCCGCCGTTGTTTCAATCCACGCTCCCGCGTAGGGAGCGACCCCGACGTTTGACATCTGCTTTTCAAACGCCATTGTTTCAATCCACGCTCCCGCGTAGGGAGCGACCAGAAATGACTACAGTACAAACCAAACCTTTCGGAGTTTCAATCCACGCTCCCGCGTAGGGAGCGACGAAATAACGATTTTTCAATGGCCGTTTCTGAAAATGTTTCAATCCACGCTCCCGCGTAGGGAGCGACCAGCGCCAAATCTTGAAAGGATAGTGATATAATGGTTTCAATCCACGCTCCCGCGTAGGGAGCGACTTTTTCCAGCGCAGCCAAAATGTTCTTGTTTGTAGTTTCAATCCACGCTCCCGCGTAGGGAGCGACCGGCGCGGATCGCTGAAGGCGCCGCCATTTTCCTGTTTCAATCCACGCTCCCGCGTAGGGAGCGACACGACGCTGCCGCCCATGATTTCAAGCCGCTTTTTGTTTCAATCCACGCTCCCGCGTAGGGAGCGACCTCTTGGTTTCCTTGTCCATGCTGCACCTCCTTGTTTCAATCCACGCTCCCGCGTAGGGAGCGACCGTAGGCTTTCGGCGTCGGTGCTGATAGCTCACCGTTTCAATCCACGCTCCCGCGTAGGGAGCGACCCTCGTCCGCGATGGCGGTGTCGTCCACCTCGTAGTTTCAATCCACGCTCCCGCGTAGGGAGCGACTGATGGTCTTGCCGTCGACTCTGTGCTCCTCTCCGTTTCAATCCACGCTCCCGCGTAGGGAGCGACGTCGGGCCCGGCACGCCTCGTACACCTCTTGGGTGTTTCAATCCACGCTCCCGCGTAGGGAGCGACCCGCCCAAGGTGGGCGGCGTCCATCTTTTTATCAACGTTTCAATCCACGCTCCCGCGTAGGGAGCGACCTTGTGGTGTTGGTGCATACTCCGGCCATTTTGTAGTTTCAATCCACGCTCCCGCGTAGGGAGCGACCAACTTATCAAGCACTGGTTCCCATTCCGGCAACGTTTCAATCCACGCTCCCGCGTAGGGAGCGACCCGTTACATTATTGGGCGGGGTTTGGCTTCCATAGTTTCAATCCACGCTCCCGCGTAGGGAGCGACAGTCTACCTTTTTTGAAAGGACAGGTGATTTTTTTGCGTTTCAATCCACGCTCCCGCGTAGGGAGCGACTATCCCGCCCACCACGCGCGACCGATTCTCAAATGTTTCAATCCACGCTCCCGCGTAGGGAGCGACCGTGCCAGGCAGGCGCAGGGCGCGGCGGATAATGTTTCAATCCACGCTCCCGCGTAGGGAGCGACGCATTATTGGCTATGCCGAGACCCGCGAAGAAGGTTTCAATCCACGCTCCCGCGTAGGGAGCGACCGCAAAACTGCACAAAAATTTTCCCTTATCCCCTCCTTCATACAAAATATTCGTCTGTTTCAGGCCTTTTTTCACAAACTTATCTGGAAAACGACTCAAAATCTCTCGTTTCCCCCACTTTTTCCGGTGCGAACCTCCCTGCAAATTGATGATTGTTTCCGGCTCGCACTCATAGGATCAGCGGATCTTCCGGCAGATACGTTTGCTTGCAGCCAAAGTGTTCTATTTTGTTTTCATAGCGGCTTCCCAAATAGTAAAAACGCAGGCTGTCTTTTTCTGATTCCATAATGGAACACAATTTTGCCTGCAATTTTTTGCACTGCGCCGGGTCCAACAGGCACTCGAACACCGAATTCTGCACGCGCTGACCATAGTTGACACATTGCCGGGCGATCTGACGCAGGCGCTTGCGCCCGGCGGCATCTTCTGTGTTTACATCATATGTAATCAATACCAGCATCCTCTGCCCTCACTTCCACAGAAACGGCGGATATGCGTCCAGGTCTCCCCGCAGGCAGCGCGCCAATAACAGCGCCTGCACATGCGGGATAAGCCCCCAGGGGATCTTCTCTTTCAGGAAAGGATGCGTCAGCGTCTCCCTTTTCCGTTCCTGCCAATGCTTCAAGACCTCGCGCCGGGTTTCATCGGAAAGATACACCGCGCCGCCCGCCTGCCGGCAGAAATCGGCCGCTTTCAGCATGCGGTTGTTGATCAGCGTCAGCACAAAGGTGTCTGCCAGGCAGGGGCGCATTTCTTCCATCAGATCCAGCGCCAGGGAACTCCGCCCCGGCCTCCAGCGATGTAGGAAACCCACATAGGAATCCAGCCCCACGCCCTCCAGCGCCGCCGCGCAGTCATGCGCCAACAGGGTATAGACGAACGACAACACCGCATTGAACGGGTCCAGCGGGGGCCTGCGGTTGCGTTCTGAAAAACAGAATGTATCCTTCCCCTGCAAGATCATTTCGTCCATTACACTAAAGTAGACAGCGGAGCCTGCCCCCTCTATGCCGCGCAGGTTGTCCAAATCGGTACTGTTCTGCACATCCGGCAGCAGCCCTTGCAAAGACGCGCTTGCGGCGGATAATTTTTCCGCATCCACACGCAGGGCATGATCCCGCATGGTGCGCTCAATGCGCCATCGGGCATTATACAGTTTCCCGAAAATCATATTGCGCGCAACCAGGCAGCTCTGGTTTTCATCTTCCGCGACTTGATACTGCCTGCGGTGCAGCAGCACGTTACCGCTGCTCTCGCCGCATGTTTTGGCGAGGAATTTTCCCTGCGGCGTAAAGAACGCAAGCGAAATCCCCCGTTTGGCACATGCCCCCATCAGTGCGGGCGAAGCCCCCGGATAGGAGAAAGAGAGGATACCGGACAACCCATGCAGCGGATAGCGGGCCACGGTCTCCCTGTCCCGGTTTGCCACAACATTTTCCCCATCCAGGGAAAGATAAATATCCTCGGACGTGATAAAGAGCGTATTCAGAAGCTGCCTCATATCTTATCCCTCCTCCGCCTGACGCAAATACTCGGCTACCGTCCCATATCGTTGCAGCCTGGGCAGGCACAGTTCTTTCAGGGAACAGGCGTTGCAGGCTTTTGTAGGTTTTACCTGCGGCGTATATCCCCGGCGGTATAACTGGTGCATTTCCTTCAGGCTGCTTTGTACTGCCTGACGAAGCGGCTCGGTAAATGGTACAACTGTCCGCCTGTGCGGCTCGCCGTAAAACAGAGCGCCCTCCGGAATCGCGCAGCAAAGCATCTCCTCCAGGCACATCGCCTGCGCGCATAACTGCAGCTTATCCGCGTCATGCTCTTTGGGCTTGCCCTTTTTATACTCTACAGGATATGGCTGCCAGCTCCCTTTTTCACCATACAATGGAACACCCTGTGTATCGGCATGGAATTCCACCACATCGCACTGCCCGGTAATGCCCAAAGTTCGGGAATATATCGCAAGGCCCCGCAGGATCAGCGTATCGCCCCGGCGTTCACGGGCCTTTTCATCGTGGGCACGGGCGTGAAACAGATCACCCTCTACCGTGTGCAGGTTTTCCTTCCAAAGCCCTTCTATATGGATCAGCGCCCACTGGCGGCGGCAGAATGTGAAGTGCTGCAACCCGGAAAGCTGCAGCACTTCCTCCCTCTCCCCCTTCACTGCATGCGCCGGCAAGAAACACCGGCAGGCAGTGACGCTTCATCTACCGTGACGCGATAATCTTTATACGCACGGGCAGGGATGGGATTTTCCGGGTCGACACGCTCTATCCGCACAGAGTCGAACAGTTTCCATGCCGGAGCGCAGCCAAGCTCGGAATCGTGCCGGAAAACGATCAGCTCCCGCACGGCCATCTTGCCGCGGGCTGCGGAACGGTCGTTTTCAAACATATTTAGGATCGCCTCCCACAACAGTTCCAGATCCTCCTCGGAAAAGCCGGTTGTTTTCCGGGCAAGATTCGCGGAGACATAGCCCTCACAG
>CANCXY010000082.1 GCA_947381875.1 uncultured Clostridia bacterium
TCCCATTCTAACAGCTTTGGCAACAATGCGGAAAGAGACACGGCTGGCTGCCGTGCCTCTGACCGTAAATATATTGTAATAGGAGAAATGGAAATGGCAAACATCCCCCGCGCGCCGCCCGGCAAAAGACGGCAATCAAACCAACCAACGCCTGCCCAAATCTGGACAGGCGCTTTTTTCATTGAAAACAGGAGGACAAAGATTGAACAAAGGAAAAACCATGCGCCGGATGGTTTCGGCGTTGCTGGCTGTGCTGCTGTGCATGAGCTGCGTTTGCAGCCCGATGGCATTTGCGGCAGAGGAAAACGACGAAATTCCACAAACAGTTGGATTTGCCGGTGAAAATCATACAAATGTGGAATCCGATGCGGAGAGCGCGCCGGAAACAGACGGAGAGAAACAGGAAAATCCGTACGGTGACGGCGTTTCCGCCGATGCGCCGCAGGAACAGCCGCCCGCCGAAAGTATTCGGGAAGAGGGGGAAGACTCCGGCGAAAGTGAAGTAGAGGTCAATTTTAGCGAAGCGGCGCAGGCATTTGTAGACGCTGTGTCCGTGCTTGACCGCGACGCGATCCTGTCCACGGCCAATGCGTGGGGGCTGGCGCACCTTGCATGGATGCAGAATCAGGAAGATCCCGCGCTCAAGGCGGCCCTCGACGAAGCGGTTACGGCCTCGGATGAAGCGGCGGCCAACTTGTACGCCGCCGAGGATCTTTTTTACATGATCCCGGAGGACGAGCAGAACACGGAGGAAGTGCAGGCGGCGTACCTGTCCTTAATGTCAATTATTACCGCCATGCACCTCGCAATGGACAATCCCGCTGCTCCAGCCGAACCCGCTGACCCCGGCACGGAGGGGGGCGATGAGCCGCCCACAGGGGACGAGATCGCGGCGATCCTGTACGGCGATTTGCCCGACGCACCCACTGGCAGCTACCTCGGCAGCTATGGCCTGCCCGTGGCGACCGGCGAGACAAAGATCGGCATCGGTGCGTGGACGGAAAGCTTTTTGTCTGATACGGTGTATCGCTTGGACGCTGACGCGCTGGACAGCGATGGCAGTTCTGTTACTGTTCCCTTGCAGACGGGCGAAGAATATGCCATTGTCCCGATCCTGACGCAGGTAGAGTACCCTGCCAACGGCAGCTCATCTACGGTCATTTTGCCGGATGGCGTAACGCTGCTCAGTCAGGACGGCAGCGGTGAGGCGGCCAACGCAGAGGAATCGGCGGCCATTTTGAACGCCGCCTACAATGAATCGTCCGCTGCCGTGTCCGGCTTCTTTGTCCGGGCATCGGATGATTTTTCTGCACAGTTCATTTACTCCGCGCCGGACGGCACGGTGCTGAAAAAAGAAATGACCGTCCATATCGACAAGAGCAGCACGGAGGACGTTGCGCTCTATGGTTTGCTCAATTCCGCAGTCACCTACGCCGCGCGTCCCACGCCCTCTGTCACGTCCGGCAAGATCACGCGCGTCGAAAAGGTCAACGGCACTTGGTTGATCTGGTTTAACGGCCAACCGGCATATTGTTGCGATCACGGTGCGAACGGACAGCCCGCAGGCTGCCCGACTTACACCTACTCGCACACCTCCATTGTCGCAGGCTCACAGTATACGCCCGGCGACCACTACCGCAATCAAGTAGAGATTTGGGGCGGCCTTGGGCAGCTTTCGCTTGGTCTGCTGCATCAGGACGGTGCGGCGCTGTTCTCGACGGACGACGCCAATGCGTGCTATGACGATGCACAACGCTGGGTTATGGAACACTATCCCGACAGCACCGCCGCCCGTGTGTATCAGAATGCCGTCAATTCCCTGACGGGCGGCGCAGTCCCCTATGCCACCGAGAGCGACTATTACACATATATCTATCAGCCCCCCATTGCGGGCTGGCAGAGGGTTGCAGTAATTGGCCCGGCCACGGATGGGATTGAGCCACCGGATGTAGTGCCGGAGTTTTACGCGAAGTGGGAGGCCCCGCCGCAGACAGCCAGCGGCGAGTTTGACTTTTCGTACACGGTGCTTACTGACAAGGTACAGCTTGCTACAAACGAAAAAGTGGACGGTGCGGTGATCGAGATTGAGCCGCTCATTACCTCCGGCACGATTGACGGCGGAAACTGGTCGATCAGCCCTGCGGGGCGGCAGATCATCACGACGAGCGGCCATACGCTGGACGACAGCTACCACGCCAATGGCGGCGACGGCACGGCAAGCTGGAGCCTGCACTACGCGGTGAGCAAGACATCTACCACGACACTAAGCGGACGGGAGGGGCCATACCCCACGTTTGCAGAAGCAAGCGCGGCGGCAGAGAGCGCAAAGGCTGAGGCCATCTCTCAACTTCAGAACGAGGCGCAGAGAATGGTAGACGCGGCCGTTGCTGCAGCGAAAAGCCAGCTTGCAAATTTGCAGTTCAGCTATCTCGAAACCGGCGTCCCGCATGGGTTTGAACTCTATGCCGGGCCTTTCGGGAGCAGCCAGACGATCAGCGTCCCGGCCAATGTCAGCAAGGATTTTGTCATGCGCAACGACGAGTGGAGTTTACAGATGCGTATCGACAAACGCGACAGCGAAACCGGCGAGCGTATTCGCGGCGAAGCTTCCTTTGCGGTGTTTGAATGGGATACCGTATCGCAGCGGTACATCCCCTATGGCGGGTACAACCAATATAGGGTTGAGCGCCAGTCGGACGGCACCTATGCCGTTATCAACAACAGCAGCTATGCCACCGCCGATCCCGCGCGCAGCACCATGTACTACACGCAGCGCAACGAAGGCAAATTCATCATCGTGGAGGTGCAGGCCCCCGCTGGCTACTATGGAGACTGGAATGATGTTTCGCATCCCGGCGCGGCCGGATCGCCCAAAGGCAAACGCGCGTACTTTATCGAAATTACCAAGGCCAACGACGGCGCGGTGATCTGGCTGGACAATGCCGACTACAACGCGCAGATCAGTACGGCCGACAACGGCGGCACGCTGCTGGATACCGGCGCGGGCGCTGTAACGGTAACGGTCAGCGACAATCCTCTGCCCGGCAGCAAGACCTACATCACGGACAAGAGCGGGATCGCCGCCAACGAGGACAGGCGCACGGTACAACCGGTCGAAGATCAGTTCCTCAACGACCGCGTGCTTGGCGAAATTGTTTTGAGCAAGGTCGATCTGGACGCTATGCGATACCTCGCGGCAGGCAGCAACGGCAATTCCACGCTGGAGGGCGCGGTGTATGACCTCTATGCCGCCGAGGACATCCGCCACCCGGACGGCGTGACCGGCATCGTGGATTACAGTAAGATTGTGGATGCAAGCGGTGCCCCGCTTTGGCACACGACCGTGCTGACAAACGGCGGCTGGGATGCGTCCTATCTGCCCGTGCTGAAAAAAGATCACCTTGTGGCAAGCGCAGCCATCAGGGACGGGCGGCTGGCCTTTGCCACTCTCTATCTTGGCAAATACTACCTCGTTGAGCGGGCAACCGGTCTTGTCCTGCCGCTGGACGAAAACGGGCAGATCATGCTGGACACCAGCTATCCCGTTTTGAACAGGCAGCTCAAGCCGACGGGCGGCACACGTCCGCTTGCCCGAAACGGCACGGGCGAGTACACCGACTATGTATACCGCGGCCGATATTCCGCCGTGGCCGAGGGCCGGGCATTGGATGGCACCCGCACCTTTGATGGCTATTATCTTTCGTTTGCCACCGGCTACCTCTGCGATGAGGTCAACCATTATGTCACACTCCATTACGGCAGCGAATCCGGGCTTGTAGTGCGCGAGGAAATGCAGAGCGAGGACGAGGTGCTGAAATCCGGCTTTTCGATCAACAAACTGGTATCGACCACAGGGCAACCCGGCCCGGCGATCAAATTGGATGGGGCTGGCTTCACAATTTACCGCGTATCAGACTTGAGCAAAGAGGCGCTGTTCCTGAAAAATCCCGATGGGACATATCAGGTGCAGAGCATCCTCGACGCCTATCGTGCGGACAGCTATGATCAGGACACGCCCAAGTACGATTTTTCGAGCGAGACACAGGCCATCGCCACCATGTATGAGGGCAGTCAGGCGTCAGTGGACGGCTACAACCGCAGCCTGACTTCCACCGCAGACAACGCAAATGGCAGCGGCACAGGATGGCAGCCCACGGGCAAGCCCAATGAGTACCGGCTGAGTGAGGTATTCACCAATGAGGAAGGAATCCTTCGTGTTGATGGTCTTGTCTATGGACAGTATTTAATGGTTGAGACAACCGTGCCGCGCGACGTGTTCCAAGCCGTGCCCTTTATGGTCACAGTCGATGCCAGCGCCCCGCAGAGCGTGTTCTGTACCCCGCAGGGCAGCGTTACTGCGCCGAGCGGCAGCTATATGACGTTCAACATTCTGGATGAGGAGCTGGAGGGCTATTTGCAGCTCATCAAGGTGGATGCCGAAACCGGTAAGGCCGTGAAGCTGGCAAAGACCGCATTCTCTATTTACCGCATCCGCGAGGATGGCGAGATGGAACTGGTTGAGATGAACGATCCGGCCAGCGGCAATGCCACCGCCAAAACCAGC
This sequence comes from uncultured Clostridia bacterium, assembly GCA_947381875.1. Lineage (GTDB taxonomy): Bacteria > Bacillota > Clostridia > Oscillospirales > Ruminococcaceae > Ruthenibacterium. Next base: position 4,565 of record CANCXY010000082.1, read on the forward strand.
GTGTTCTACACAGACGCAGATGGCCTTTTGAAAACGCCGGAAAAGCTGCCGCTGGGCCGCTACCGCGTAGTCGAGGTACAGGGGCCGGAGGGCTTCTATAACGACCCCGGCTATTATGTCGATTTTGAGATCACATCGGAGCGTGTGTATGAGGTGATCGGGTCGAGCGCCGACAGCATGGACGATTACATTGCCACGGAGCGATACGTCAACCGCGAGACGCTGGGCCAGCTGACGATCCGTAAAGAGGGCGAGGTACTGACCGGTTTTGAAAATGGGCAGTTTGTCTATACGACCGAGCCGCTGGCCGGGGCCGTGTATGAGATTCGGGCGCACGGCGACGTCTACACGGGCGATCATCAGACGGACGCCGAGGGCAACCGCACACTCTGGTATGCGGACGGCGATCTTGTGGCGACGGTGACAACCGGCGACGCTGGGCAAATTGACGAGGTTGATTTTGCCCCGACACGCACACAGGCAACATACAATTTCCTGAGTGTATCGCATACCGGCGCAAAGGGCGAAGTGACTGTCACCCTCCCGCTGGGCAGCTATGATGTGCGCGAGGTACAAGCCCCGTATGGCTACACGCTGACCGGCGACAGCTACACCGTGACCTTTGGCTGGGACAACCAGACGAATGATTTGGTGCTGGCGAAAACCATCGTGAGCCATGCGGCCGGCAAGGACAAGGAAACCGTGTACAGGATCGTCAATGTCAAAGACGCCACAGATAAGCAGCTCAACGGCCAGAAGCTGGTGTTTGAAAACGACCGCGTTTTGCCCGTGATCGAAAAAGGGCGCGTGGGCGTCGGCCTCTACAAGCTGGATCGGGATTCGTCGGGCTTCTCCGATGACCGGACGTTCAGGGATGGGCTGAAAACAGATGCAAGCCTGCTCGCAGGCGGCAGCAACAAGGTGCAAATTCTTGCGGGCGCTGTCCCGGTCGAGGGCGCGGTCTATGCACTCTACACCGCCGACGCAATCTACAGTGCGGACGGCAAGCTGCTGGCCGAAGCCGACGCATTGCTCGGCACGGCCACCACGGACAAGGACGGCCTCGCGGCGTTCGATGTGGACGTTCCGATCCGCGGCGAGCAGTACGGCACGAGCAATGCGCACAATGCCACGACAAACAGCGGCCGCTACTATCTGCGCGAGGTTTCGGCCCCGGAGGGCTATCTGATTGAGCAGAGCCGCATCCCAGTAGAATTCACTTACGAGGGGCAGATGATTTCCTATCAGATTGTGGATTGCCTGCACACGGACAAGGCCACCGAAGTGGAGATCGACAAGCGTGGCTTTGCGGACGGCGACATCGCCGACAGCTTTGCCCTGCCCGGCGCAACGCTGACGGTAACCGACTGGCGCGGCAAGGTGGTAGATGAGTGGACGAGCGGTGATACCGTACACATCATCCGTGGGCTGGCGCTGGATCACGATTTTGCCGGGCACGACGACCTCGGCCATATCTACACGCTGACCGAGATACGCCCCGCAGACGGCTATGTGACCGCGCGCTCCATCCAATTCAAGCTGATGCAGGCGCAGGATGACAACGGCAATTACCTCCAGCAGACCGAGGTGTGGGTGCTGGCCGAAACGCCGGATGCCGAGGTTATCTCCGGCAGCATCATTTCCCCCGCCGCGTTTGCGGACGATGAACCGAAGACGGGCATTCTCGCCAGCATCAAAAACGCGATGCTGTCCTTTGTGGACAGGCTGACCGGCGCGGCAGAGGGAACCGCATCCGAACAGGCCGTGGTGATTGCGGATTGGCAGATCGCGAGCGGCACGCTGATCGTTTCCTTTACCGGAGATGCGACCGAAGCGGCCATCGCAAAATGCCTGCGTGAGAGCGATTTTGCGGGCTTTGATTTTGAGCGCGTATTCCTTGAAAACGGCGAAGCACCCGATTTCTTTGCAGACATCCAAACCACAGAAAAGCCGGAGGATGTCGAGATTACCTATAACGGCGAGTGGACGCTCTGTGAAAAAATCACGATGCTGGACGCGCCGACGCTTGTGAAAATTTGTAAGGCAGACATCACGACGCACGAGGAAATTGCGGGCGCGGCCCTGCAGATCACGGACAAGGACGGCGGCGTTGTCGATGACTGGATTTCCACGGCGGAGCCGCACATGATCGAGGGCAAGCTGGTGGCTGGTGAAACCTATATCCTGACCGAAACCCTTGCCCCGACCGCGCAGGGCTATGTTCCGGCCACATCCATCGAGTTCACGGTGCAGGATGACGGCAAGGTGCAGACGGTTTTCATGCAGGATGACTACACCAAGCTGCTTATCAGCAAAACCGACATTGCCACAGGCACAGAGCTGCCCGGCGCGTCGCTCAAAATCACGGACGAGAGCGGCAGCGTGGTTGAGGAATGGATTTCCGAATCTGAGCCGCACTATATCGAACGCCTCCCGGTCGGCAAGTATACGCTTACCGAGTCAAGCGCCCCGGACGGGTATCTGGTGGCCGAAAGCATCACATTCGAGGTGGCTGCGACCGGCGAGGTGCAGCGTGTGGAGATGAAAGACGAGCGCATCCCTGCCCCGCCCGAAACGCCTGTTCCCCCGCAGCCGGCTCCGCCCGTCCCCAAGACCGGTGACATCCCGTGGCTGCCCACGATCTTGATTCTCTGCCTGCTGGCTTCGGCCATCGGCATTGCAGCCCATCTCTGGCACGAGATCAATCGAGACGACGAGAAAGAAGCGGAGCAGCCGGAGGATGTCTGATGCGGGCATTCGGCAAAGGTTTTTTGATCGGCACCGCCTGCATCTGCGCGCTGGCGCTCGTCTGGCTTTGCTTTGTCAGGCCAGAGATTACGACGCAGGAAGCGGAATCGCTGAAAGCCGCATACACCACCAGCCCTGGAGCGAACGGCTCCGGGGCTGGGCTTTTACCGGCTGAGAGAGAGGACGCCCCCGCGCTGGACTTTGCCGCGCTGCGCTCGCGGTATCCAGATGTCAAAGCATGGCTCACCATTCCCGGTACGCCGGTGGATTATCCTGTCCTGCAAAGCAGCCCGGAAAGCCCCGAATACTACCTCCGGCGCAATTATCGGGGCGAGTGGCGCATGGCGGGCAGCCTGTTCTTTCAGGCGGATTGCCGGATGGATGGCCGGTGCCAGATCGCGTATGGGCATAACATGAACGACGGCACCATGTTCGGATGCCTGCCCAAGTATCTGGACAGTAGCTATTGCAGCGAACATGGGCAAATCACATTGCAGACGCCGGATGGCGTCCGGCAATACACGGTTGCGGCGGTGCTGGAAACCGACGTCAGCCGCGTGCCGTTCAATCGCACCGTCTTTGCGGACGACACTGATTTTCTGGAGCACACGCAGATTTTGTTGGATAGTACGCAAATCAAAACCGGCGTGTCCATCACCGCCGACAGCCGTCTGCTGGTGCTGGTGACTTGCTCGTACTCATGGCCGGATGCAAGAGTTGTTGTGGTCGCCGTACAAAATCAATAAGGGGGGGGGTACAGCTTGCTTTTTTTGAGGCCGGTTACACTGCGGGAGGCAAACGCTTTTGTCGCGCAGCACCACCGCCACCACGCCCCGGTTACAGGATGCCGGTTTGCCATTGGCGCATCCGACGGCGAAAAACTGGTTGGCGTCACTATCGCAGGCCGACCGGTATCCCGCTATTTAGACGATGGCTACACGCTGGAGGTCACGCGGCTGTGTACGGACGGCACGAAAAATGCTTGCAGCATTTTGTACGCCGCCGTCTGGCGCGCGGCGCGGGCGATGGGATACCGCAAGGCGATTACCTACATCCTTGAATCCGAAAGCGGCGTCAGCCTGCGCGCGGCAGGCTGGCAATGCAGGGGGCGCGCCGGAGGACTGCAATGGACGGGTAAGAGGAAGCCAGCCCAAAACCAGTATCCTGCGGAAATGAAACTGCGGTATGAAAAGGAGATCGCGGCGTCCAGTAAAGTTGTACTGTGCCGCGCACAGTACAAGCAAGCACGACATTATGATAGCATTTTGTGAAAATGCCATCCAATGTCAGCTTGTTAGGGGCTTTTGCCCCTAATACCCCGCGCGCCTCAGCGCACATTATCCATCAAAAAGAGGGAGGAAGATGCTCAAAAGAAATAAGCAGGTCATCATCCGTTTGACCGAACACGAGTATGCTGCCCTGCGTAAAAAGGCAGATGCAGCGGGTTTGAAAGTAAGCCCGCTCATCCGCCGCCTGATCGAGAACTGCGAGGTGAGGCCACGCCCACCCGACAGCTACAAAGATCTCGCGCGGGAACTTGCGGCGATTGGAAACAATATCAACCAAATCACACATTTGGCAAACAGCACCGGGTATGTCAGCCGCGCGCAGATCGAGCAGCTTGCAGGCTATATGGCGCAGGTTTGGCAACTGGTGCAGGAGCGGGTATAGCGATGGCGTACACCAAAATCAAGGCAGTCAAAAATCATTTGCAGCGGTGTCTCGACTACACATCCAATCCTGAGAAAACGGAATCCGGCCAAGTCTTACAGAATATTCTCGCCTATGCTCAGAATGGCGATAAGACAGAGCACCAGCTTTTTGTGACCGGCTTCCACTGCGATCCGGCCAATGCCTGTGAGGTGATGCTGCGCACGAAAAAGCGTTGGGGAAAGGACGGAGAAAATCATGTGCTGGCGTACCATGTTATCCAATCCTTTGCGCCCGGCGAGGTGACGCCGCAGCAGGCGCACGAGATCGGCTGCGAGTTTGTGCGCCGCGCGTTTGCTGGCCGATACGAGGCGACCGTCAGCACGCACCTGAACACGGGGACGCTGCACAACCACGTTGTTTTCAACTCGGTTTCTTTTGTGGATGGGCGGATGTTCCGCAATGATTTCAGAGGATATTTCCAAGGCATCCGCGCGGTATCCGACCAAATCTGCCGCGAACGCGGGCTGTCCGTCATCGCACCCGAACGCAGGGGCAAGGCATACGCGGAGTGTAAGGCCGAAAAGGAGGGCGCGCCGACCGTTCGCTCCATGATCCGCGCAGATGTGGATAAGGCGCTGGCGCGGGCCATAAGCTGGGAAACCTTTGTGGCGGGTTTGCGGAAAATGGGATATTCCGTAAGGTACGGCCCAAACGTCAAATATGCCACCCTGCGCCACAAGACCGGCAGCCGGAACATCCGGCTTAAATCGCTGGGCGAGGGGTACGACGAGGCATCCATCCGCGAGCTGCTGGCGCGCCGCGCGCGGGGTGAGGAGGTGAAGCTGCCCCGTGCGGCAAACGGCGACATGGCGGAGACGGCCGAACAACAGCAGCGACCGGGGACGGCAATCAAAGCAGGGCGGCGTTTTCACCGTGGACGTCTGCACGGCACGCTGCCCGTCCTGCCCCACCCCAAAATCACCGGCTTCATGGCGCTCTATTACCGATATGTCTATCTGCTGGGTAAAACACGGCAGCGGCGCACCTCGCGCCGCTGCTGCTTTTTGCTCCGCGAGGATTTCCAGAAGTTCGACCGCTACATGGTGCAATTCAAATATGTATGGGAATACCGCATCCAGACACAAGAGGATTTGGATGCGGCAAGGGCGGCGGCGGAATCGGAGCATGACGCTTTGGCCGAGCAAAGAAAACGGCTTTATCGGAAAAAGAGCGCCGCGAAGAAGGCCGGCGATACACATGGTGCTGCGGCGCTGTCAGACGAAATCACCGCGCTGTCCGCAGAAATCCGCGCCCGCCGCAGGGAGGTGATGATTTGCGGCTGGATCGCGGATGATGCAGCACGGCTGCGGGCGCAGCTAACCGAGGCTGAACGCGCCGAGTGGCAGGAACAGGAACGTCAACAGAAAAAAACGAACAAACAAAGGGGGTATGCAAGATGAACAGCGGCGGCGAAGCAGCCGACCAGATGGTGCGCGAGGGCATCCAGATCACCGAGGCGGCGGTCAAACTGAGCGCGCTCGGCGCAAAGAACCTTGCGGCTATCGCGCTGGCTTTGGCAAAGGACAATCCCAAGGTGCGAGGGCGCACCCGCCTGAACCGTCTTTTGCGCGACGGCAAGGAGTTAAAGGTGTTCCAGATCAAGGCGGGCGATCTGGCCGAGTTCAAACGGCAGGCAAAGCATTACGGCGTGCTGTTTTCGGCCATCCGGGACAAAACCAGCGGGGGCGAGCTGATCGACGTGCTGGCCCGCGCGGAGGATGTGTCCAAACTCAACCGCGTTTTTGAGCGCATGGGCTACCCCGTGCCGGAGAAAAGGGTGGTGGAGCGAAAAAAAGAGCCGGCCCGCCGTCCGTCCGAAAACGGCTCGACGACGCGCGGGCTTGGTGCGAGGGAAACGGGCCGGGTACATTCTGAGGGAGCCGGGCAGCGGCTGACCGGCAATGCGGAAAAGCCGTCGGTGCGCGAGACACTCAGCCGCCTGCGGGATGTGGCCGCAAAACAGGCGGAGCACGCAATGTCCTTTGCGGAAAAGGAAATGACAGAAGAAGCAGAAAGGGAGGCACGGTAAATGAACGGAATCACAAGGGAAGAATGGCGCGATGAAAAAGAGGCGGAGCGCAGGCAGCTTGCGGATCGGCAGCAGGCGGCCCTCGCAAAGGCGCTTTCAAGCGGCGATAATCTGGTGAAGTATCTTGTCGGCCGCGGGCGGCTCGGCTCGCGATATTCGAGCGGCAACGCCGCCCTGATCCTCGACCAGAACCCGAAAGCGCGGATTGTGAAATCCTTGGAGGAATGGGGCAACATCGGGCGGCGTATCGGGCGTGGGGAGCATGGTATCCAGATCATCGGGCGCGAGCGCGGATACTGGCGCGTGCTGCGTGTGTTTGAACTGGCACAGACCTATGGTTCGCGCCCCTGCAAACTTCCTCACCTTTCCGCAAAGGAGCCGGAAAAGCTGGAAGCCGCGCTGGATGTGTTGGGGACCTTTTCTCCGGTGCAACTTACTGCCATAGACCAGATGGAAACGCCCGCCCGTTATGACCCGCAGGCAGGCACGATCCAGATCAGCGCTTCGGCCACACCGGAAGAATTGTTTCATTTTCTTGCCGCGGAGATCGTAACCGCCCACGTTACCCTGACAGAAGAATCGGCGGAGCCTTCCCCGGTTGCAAAACTCTATGGACAGTGCGCCGCTGTGGAACTGTGCGGGCGGTTTGGGCTGGACATCCCGCAGGGCGCGGCGCAGAGGCTGGAATTCCTGCGCATCCATTTTGCAAAGGATGAGGAACGCGCCATGTTGGATGAGATTCGGGAATACGCGCGTTCCATCGGCAATGGAATCGAAAAAGAGGTCTTTCCTCCCGAACGCGGACGTGTGCCGATGGGAATGACAGCCCGGATTGAGCGGTGAAGCGTCCCGGGCAGAGCACCGAAGCTGCGCTTTGGGCGGCGTTGCTGCTGCCGGTACTCTGGCTTTCGGCGGCACTGGCACAGGCAATCGATAAGGGCGGCGGGCTGGCAGGGCTCGCCGCCCATCTCTCTGCCCTGCTCGCCGCGCCGCTCTCGGTGCGCTGGAGCGAAAGCACCGGCAAATTCCTGCTGCTGGCGGCGGTCTGTTATCCGCTGGCCGTGTTCTGCTATTTAGAAGATCAGCGGAACAGGCACCCCGGCGCGGAGCATGGCACGGCCCGCTGGGGCAGCGCATTTGCACTTAACCGCAAATACCGTGACCGCAGGCATCCATCCGAAAACTATATCTTTACCGCCCATGTGCAGATGGGCATGGACAGCTTTCGGCACAAGCACAATCTCAACGTGGTGGTCATCGGCGGCAGCGGCGCAGGCAAGACGCGGTTTTTCGTCAAACCGAACCTGATGCAGTGCGCGGAAAACTGCTCGTATATCATCCTCGACAGCAAGGGGGAGATTCTGCGCAGCGTAGGTGGGCTATTCGAGAAAGAGGGCATCGCCGTCACGGTCGTTGACCTTGTGCATTTTGCGGGCCACTACAACCCAATGGCCTATCTGGAAACCGACGAGGACGCGATCAAGCTGGCCCACGC
>CANCXY010000083.1 GCA_947381875.1 uncultured Clostridia bacterium
TAATACAAGGATTTTCGGAACATTCTATGCTATATCACCATGGAGTAGGGGCGTCCGGGCCCTGGCCCGGCAGAATAAACTACTTTGCCCCTTACAGAATAAATCACATTGCCCTACGACACCTGAAACAGGCAATCGCATTTATTTACAACAATAGAACCTACAGCCCCGCATCTTCACGGTGCGGGGCTGTAGGTTTGTTTGCTGAAATATTATGGGGACTCCAAAACATAAAACGCGGCAAAAAGCGATATTCTCTCACAAAACAACAGGAACAGTGGAAAAATAATTATGAAAATACATCCACTGACACCGCCGCCACCGCTTCCAATTCCGCCCGGTCAAACCTGAAATACTCCCGTCCTGTCTCCCGTTCGGCGCCCAGCCTTTCATAAAACTCAATCGACGGCGTATTCCAGTCAAGGCAGCTCCATTCCATTTCTGTATATCCATCCGCCAGCACCCTTCCGGCTATGTTGGCAAGGAAGGCTTTCCCAAACCCGCAGCCGCGAAAATCCGGCTGGATAAAAACATCCTCCAAATGGATTTTCCCTACAGCGGAAAACGAACCAAACATAGGATAATACAGCGCGTACCCGATGGCCTTCCCGTTATATTCCGCAATCAGCACTGTGGCGATTTCCCTCTCAAAAAGCCAATACCGCAGTTGTTCCTCTGTCCCCGTCATATCCTGCGGCCTTTTCTCATAGGACGCCAGCCCCTTTATCAAATCCCGTATCAGCGGCACATCCTCTGCGCCCGCTTTGCGGATCAAAAAGTCTTTCCTATCCAATTCCCCACGCTCCCTTTACGCACAAACAATTCCCGTCCATCCAACCCCTAAGCTAAGATGGGTTTCCAAAGGGGCTGCGCCCCTTTGGCGGAGTCCAGAGGCAGCGCCTCTGGGCAGGCGCGGGCGGCAGCCCGCCACTCACGGGATATAGACATTCACCTGTTTCACGCCATGCGCGGCGGATTCGGCATAGCTCTCATAGAAAAGGTCGATCTGCATGGGATTTGTAATCGCAAATGTGCCGGTATCGGTCGCGATAGCCCACCCATACACAAACGACCCATCCTCGCTTGTCACATACACCTTTGTCCCATACGGGATCACGTCCGGGTTGCAGGCGAACGTGCCGCAATACAGCCCCAGCCCGCTGGCCCCGCGCCCGCGCGGCGACCAGTACCCCGTCGACCGCATGGAATAGACAGTCGTGTAGCTGCTCGGCACATTGTTCTCCACAGTGATCCCCTCCGGCGCAGGCACCAAACTGATGGCGTTGGTGCGGTACGTCCGGTGGATCTCCGGCATCATTTCTTCCCGCACCACGCTGTCCGCAAGCTCGCTGCCCGCATACCGCCCGTCGCAGTAGCGCATGCGCCACACGGTATCCACCAGCCCGTCGCGCCCTGTCTGGAACAGCTCCTCGTGCAGATATTTCCCCTCGGTCACTTCCGTATCGTCCCGATACTCCACGGTATACGGCACGCGCCGCGCCACCGTCTTTTCCCGGTACGCCACCCGCGTCACGCGCACCGGCCCCATCTCCTCGCGCACCTCCGTGTCCAGCGCGGGCGTGACTTCGTCATCCGCGCCCAGGCGCACCCCGGCCCGCGCAAGCAGTTCCTCCACGGTGCCGCCGTTGGCCTCCATCTCTATCTCCCGCCCGTCCGCCAGCACCGACACCGCGAACGCGCGCCCCACAAAAATCGCCAGCCCTTCCTCCGTCTCCTCAACAATAACGCTGTCCCCATCCGCCGTCTCCACCCCGGTCATCGCCAGCACTTCCGCCGTCTCCACCGCCGCCGACCGGATGGTAAACACATCCCCCGCCGAATCATACACCGTCACCGTCTGCACCAGCGCCGCCACCAGACACAGCATCCCCCACAGCGCCGCCGATGCCGCGCACACCGCACCCGCGCGCGGCGCAGCCGCCACGGCCCACCGCCGCATATGCTCCCTTCTCTTTGTCACCGCCTGCGCCTCCTTTCCCAGAGGGCTGCCGCCCTCTGGACTCCTGCCCAAAGGGCGCTGCCCTTTGGAATCCTGCCAGAGGCTCCGCCTCTGGACTCTGCCAGCGTCCCGCTGGACCGGCCAAAGGCTCTGCCTTTGGAATCCGCCACCCTTTGAAAAGGGTGGACGGAAACTTTAATCGCCGGAAATTGCATTTCCGGCTGGATTATTTTTGATTGGTTGCGGCAAAGTTCCTGCTTGCTGCCGCGACGGCCAGAAGCGTTTCTGCCCCTGTGGACCGTTTCTACCGTGATTATACCCGAAAATATCCCCGCCGTCAAATTTCCGGCGGGGATACGTCTTTTTTCTATACTACAGGGAATAATTCGGGCGATTTTTCCCGCTTTGCATACTTTTGAGGTTCATTTCACCGCTAACAGCAGGCCGGAAAACGGCGCCAGGGTACACGTCAGCCGCTCGCCCTCTGCCTCGAACACCTTTTCCGATACAGGCGTTGTGCCGCCATATATCTCCCAGTCGCTGTACAGCAGCGCCGACGCCTCTGTCATGCCGGGTACGGCCACGGTATACCCTTCCTGTGTCTGCGCGCTGAAATTGAAGATGGCCGCCAGACGCTCCGTCCCGCTCCGCCGTTCGATCGCGTACAGGCACCGCCCCTCCTGATGGCAGTCCAGCCAAGTGAATCCCTGCGCCTCATAGTCCCATTCATACAGGGCGCTGTGCGTCTGATACAGCCGGTTCAGCTCGGCCATATAGTGGTAAAAGCCGTCGTGCAATGGATAGGCGCGCAGCATCCAGTCCTGTTCCCGCTTTTCATCCCACTCCCGGAGCTGCCCGATTTCATTGCCCATGAAATTCAGCTTTTTGCCCGGATGCACCGTCATGTATAAGTACAGCGCCCGCCCCTGCGGGAACTTGCCGTCGTAATCGCCGTTCATCTTTTGCAGAATCGTCGCTTTCCCGTGTACCACCTCGTCATGCGAGAACGGCAGCAGGTACCGTTCACTGTGAAAGTACATCATAGAGAACGTCAGCTTGTGGTATTGTTCCCTGCGCTGTTCCGGGGACATCTGGAAATAGGAGAGCGTATCGTGCATCCAGCCCATATCCCATTTGTAGTCGAAGCCCAGGCCCCCTTCCGCCGCGCTTTTCGTCACGCCCGCAAAATTGGTGGAGTCCTCCGCAATCAGCATGCACCCCGGATTCTGCTGTTTGAGCGTGCGGTTCATATCGCGCAGGAACGCCACGCCGTTCCCGTTCACGCCGCGCCGCTCGTCCCCCTGCCAGTACAGGATACGGCTGATCGCATCCATCCGAAGCCCGTCGAAATGGAACGCCCCCAGCCAGTACTGCGCCGCCGATTGCAGAAAACTGCGCACCTCCCCGCGCGAGTGCATAAAGTTGCAGCTTCCCCATTCGCTCGCCCCCACGTCGCGGTGCGGGTATTCATACAGCGCCGTGCCGTCGTACTGCGCCAGGCCATAGGCGTCCACGGCAAAATGGACGGGTACGAAATCCAGCAGTACGCCAATCCCGTTCCGGTGCAGCGTGTCGATCAGCCGTTTCAGCCCGTCCGGCGTGCCGTAGCGGCTGGTGGGCGCGAAAAAGCCGGTGTTCTGGTATCCCCAGCTCTCATCGCACGGATGTTCGCTCACGGGCAGGAACTCGACATAGTTGTAGCCGCTCTCTTTCAGGTAGTCCGACAGCACCGGCGCAAGCTCCTCATAGCTGTACCAGTCCTCGGCCCCGTCCCCTTTTTTGCGCCAGGAACCAAGGTGCATTTCGTAGATGTTCAGCGGCCCCTGCGCCTGCGCGTCCCGGCGCGCCATCCATTCGCTGTCCCCGAAGGTGTAGGCGGATGGGTCATAGATGATCGACTTATGTGCCGGACGCAGTTCCATAGCGAAGCCATACGGATCACAGTGGTCCACCGCCGCCCCGCCCTGCGTATAGATCCGGTACTCGTAAACGTCGCCGGGCCGGGCGTCCGGGACGATAACCTCATAAAAATTCCCGTCATGCACCTGCCGCATGGGGGTTTCCCGCCCGCCATGCAGCAGACCCACCCCGCGCGCGCCCGGCGCAAAGGTACGGAATACTACGCCCTGTTCCGTTTTGTGTGCGCCTAAGTATTCATGGGCATTAAAACTCTGCCCTGTATAAAAGCTGTAATAATCCATGAAACAACCTCCATTGACCAGGGGACCCTGTTGTGCGGTCGAAAAAAGCCGTATTCTGATTTTTATTGTACCATAGTAACGCCCCTGGCGCTATGGACAATCTGCCCCGATTGCACAAAAAGGGGCCTTTTACAGGCCCAATTTACACGCCGAACAGCGGCCCTGACATCCAATGCCAGGGCCGCCGTCAAATCACCCGTTAAAGCTCCCGTTCCATGTAGGCATGCTCTCCAAATACGCCCCGTCGACGGCTGGCACATAATAGGCCCCGTAGTCGTTCAATCCCGTATCGCCGCCGGGCGCGCCCTCTGGCACCTCAACATAAAAACGGTAATAGGGCATATAGTACTGCTCATAAGTGCCAGTGCGGTAGATAAGCTCCACTTTCTTTACATATTCCGCCCCCGGCATCTCATAGGGCACGGTGGTGATATAATGCCCCTCCAATAAAAGTTCCCGCGCCTTTTCCGCGCTGATGATAGGATAATCCCCCACCTTCTGCGAGAGATCGGGCCGGTACACCCGCGCGATAAATAACTTCCCCTCATCATTCGGATAAAATGCCGCGCGGTTGAAATTGTAGTTGACAATCTGTTCCGTTTCGCTGCCGCCGCCCTCGAAAAAGGAGAGGTTGAAACTGCGCTCGGCATAAATATTGTAATCGCCGCCGGAAATATCGGCCTGCGGGTTTTCAAAGCCGATCAGCCCTGCATACGCCGTTTTCAGATACTCCGCCGCCGCCGCCATCTCCTCATAGGTCGAGTGATAGGAGAAGTTATACCCCTCCGGCAGGCTGACGGGTGGTTTAAAATCAATGCGGACGGTCAGCGACTGGTCCACCTCGATGGAAAATCCGTCCGTCTCCACACGCACGGCGGTGGGGTCGAAATATCCCTCCGGCACCTCGTCGCCCACCGAATGTATTTTTTCGGTGATGGCCTTTTTCGTCTCCTCGTCCGGCGCGTCGTCCGTGACGGTCAGCGTGTCGGGGTCCAGGCCCAGGCGGGCGGCGGTGTCCAGCAGGAGGGCGCGCATGGCCTCAAAATCCGTACCCGACGCCATGTGCATCTCGTTCCATGTCAGCGGATTTTTGTATACCGGCAGCGCGGCGAGGCCGCTGTCCTCCCGCCACGGGTTCGCGCTGACAAGCTCGGAGACATCAAAGGCCATATATCCTTCATAGCCCATACCGCCTATACTGTCTTTGCCCCATTCGCCGGGCAGTAGCGGCAGTTCCGTCTGCGGCGCGCGGCCTTTCCACAGCGCGACGGCCGCGCACACAGCCAGCGCCAGGCACGCCGCCGCCGCAAGGCGTGTCCACAAGACGCCCTGCGGCTTCGGTTTGCTTTGGTACCGTGCGGCCCCCTCCACATACGCGCCGTTGATCTCTCCCAATGCCTCGGAAAACTGTTCCGCTTTCATACAATTACACCTCTTTCTTTCAGATATTCCCGCAGTTTCTGTCTCTGACGCACAAGGCGCACCGTGACGGCCTTTTCGGTAAGCCCCACCCGCTCCCCGATATCGCGGCAGGGGTCGGCGAACCAGTAGCGGCGCAGGAAAATCGCCCGGTTTTCCGCCGACAGCGTGTCCAAAAAGCCCTCGATTATGTGTGCAAGTTCCCGTGTGTCGAGCGCGTCCTCCACGCTGTCCGGCCCGGCGAGGCAGGTTTCCAATTCCTCCAGCGCCGCCGTGTACGCCGCGCCGCGCTTGGCCGCCGTGTTTTTCGCACGGCATTTCAGTGAAAGGTTGCGCACGATCTTACAGATGTACGCCAACAATGGCTCCGGCCTCGCCGGGGGGATTGCGTTCCATGCGCCGAGGTACGCGTCGTTCACGCACTCCTCGGCGTCCTGTTCACTGGACACGATATTGCGCGAAAGCCGCTGGAGCATCGCGCCATATTTGCCGTCCAGCGCGCGGATGGCCTGTTCCGAACGCGCGAAAAACAGGTCGATAATGGCCGCGTCATCTTGCATGGCATTGTCCTCCTTTCGGTTTCACCCTTATACTACGGTTTTCGTGCCGGATGCTACAGCCTGCGGCAAAAACTTTTGATAGAAAAAGAGTTTTTGTGGCTTCCTCCCCGTCTGCGCTGGGGAGAAACAGGCAAATTGATTTCCCTGCGGCCCAACAAGGGAGTGTCCCCATCGCGGATCTATTGCCGTGTATTTCCCCGCCCTCCGGGCGGGGAAATACACGAAAACACCCCGCGTTGGACACTCCCCCAACAATCGCGTCTTGTGTTTTGGCGGCGGGTGTGCTATACTTTTTTCAAAATCTACCTGGAAAAGGGGAATGGGAAATGGAACGCAGGAGCGAATCGGTACTGAAGGGCGCAGAGCGCGCGCCGAACAGGAGCCTGTTTTACGCGCTGGGCTACACGGATGAGGAGCTGGAACGCCCGTTGATCGGCGTTGTGTCGGCACACAGCGAAATTGTGCCGGGGCATGCGCACCTGGACAAGCTGGCCGAGGCCGTCAAGGCAGGGGTGCGCCTGGCGGGCGGTACGCCTGTACTGGTGCCCGCGATTGGCGTGTGCGACGGCATCGCGATGGGGCACGTCGGCATGAAGTATTCCCTGCCCAGCCGCGAGCTGATCTGCGACAGCGTGGAGACCATGGCGCGCGCGCACGCGTTCGACGGCCTGGTGCTGGTGCCCAACTGTGATAAGATCGTGCCCGGTATGCTGATGGCGGCGGCGCGGCTGAATATCCCGTCGATCGTTGTCAGCGGCGGGCCGATGCTCTCCGGCCGCCAGGGGGCGCGCCACGTCTCGCTCTCGCAGATGTTCGAGGCTGTGGGCAGCTACAAAGCGGGGATGATTGGCGAGGACGTGCTGGACGATTACACCAAGCACACCTGCCCCGGCTGCGGAAGCTGTTCGGGCATGTATACCGCCAACAGCATGAACTGCCTGTGCGAGGCCATCGGCATGGCGCTGCCCGGCAATGGCACAATCCCCGCCGTCTACGCGGCGCGCACACAGCTCGCCAAGCACGCGGGCATGCGTATCATGGATCTGGTCGAAAAGAATATCTGCCCGCGCGATATCCTCACGCCCGCCGCGTTCAGAAATGCGCTGGCCACTGATATGGCGCTGGGGTGCAGCACCAACAGCGTACTGCATCTGCTGGCGATCGCGTGTGAAGCGGGCGTGCCCATGAGCCTGGAGACATTCAATGAGATGAGCGCGAAAGTGCCCAATTTCTGCCACTTAGCGCCCGCCGGGCCGACGCATATTGAGGACCTCTACGCGGCGGGCGGCGTACAGGCGGTGATGGCACAGCTTGTGCAATTAGGGCTTTTGGACACCACGCTGCCGACGGTGACGGGGAAAACCGTGGGCGAGAATGTGGCCGGGGCGAAGAACCTCGACACGAACGCCATCCGCCCGGTGGACGACCCCTACAGCAAAACGGGCGGCATTGCGGTGCTTTGGGGCAATATCGCGGAAAAGGGATGCGTTGTAAAGCGCAGCGCCGTTGCGCCGGGGATGCTGGTACACGAAGGCCCCGCGCGCGTGTTTGACGGCGAGGAGAGCGCCATTGCCGCCATTTACGCGGGGGATATCCACCCAGGGGATGTGGTAGTCATCCGCTATGAAGGGCCTGTGGGCGGGCCGGGCATGCGCGAGATGCTCAACCCGACAAGCGCGTTGGCGGGCATGAAGTTGGATACCTCGGTCGCGCTTATCACGGACGGGCGTTTCTCCGGCGCGTCGCGCGGGGCGTCGATTGGGCACGCGTCGCCGGAGGCGGCGGCGGGCGGCGCAATCGCGCTGGTCGAGGAAGGGGATATCATTGAAATCGACATCCCGGCGGGCAAGGTAAACGCGCGCGTTTCGGATGAGGAATTTGCCGCGCGCCGGGCAAGGTTCGTGCCGCCCGCGCCGAAGGAGACATCCGGGTGGCTGGCACGGTACGCGCGGCTCGTCTCCGGCGCGGACCAGGGCGCAGTGATGCCGTGAGGGGACCGGAGAGGAGGCAAACGCCTGTGATGTATCCATTTCTGACGCTGGAAGATCATACAGAGATTGTCCATTCAGAACGGCTGGAAAATGGGGAAGTAAAGGTCTATATTGAAACCCCTGATGAGGAAGACGGGTTCCACAGCATGACCTGCTACCTTCCCTCCTATCGGTTAGAGGTAAACGGGTACCAGGAGGAAAAAGTCCGGTATTATCTGGATATCATTCGCTCTACAGCGCACCTGATGATGGAATTTTCGTCCGAAGGAGGCTTCATGAATGCCTCAGGTTTTTAAGGTTGGGCCGTATTGGGTTTACTTTTGGGCAAATGAAGGAAAACCGATGGAACCTGTGCATGTGCATGTCTCGGAAGGAAGCCCCACCCAAAACGCGACGAAAATATGGATCACTTCGGCGGGCAAATGTTTATTGGCGCATAACAATTCCAATATCCCTTCGAGGGTACTGCGGAATGTGATGCGGATTATTGAGGCACGCAGCCAGGAAGTGGTTGGGAAATGGATTTCCTTTTTCGGGGCAGCAGTATATTATTGCTGATGACAATGTTTTCCGGCAATTTATAAGTACAGCCGGGAGGGCAAAGCAGATTCAATCGCTTTGCTTTCCCGGCCATTCTATTTTTCATTTTCCCTCATGCTTCCTTATACCGTCTTACTATAAAGAAAGCACGTCAGCGGCACTTTTCCCTTTGGCATTTCCAGTACAATTTGCTTTTCCTCCACCCGTTCAAATCCTCTGTGTTCATAAAACTGATAGGTACAGGCATTATCGGTATAAAGATAGAGCGTTTTCCCTTTCTCCTTTTCCTCCAAAGCCCGCAGAAGGGCCGTGCCGACCCCTTTGATCTTGCAATCCGGGTCGGCGGCGAGGAAGGTGATCTCTCCGTCTGGCGTATGGGACTGCAAATAGTGTACCAACTGCTCCTTTGTGGTCTCCTGGTAAAGGCCCGCGCCCTCTTTGGAAAAAAGTTTTTGCACCGCACCGACACACTTGACATAGAGCGTTTGCAGGAAATCCCGCCGCTTCTTTTCTTCGCCTTTTATCTCTGCCAATAACACACCCGCAAATTCCCCGTCCGCATACGCCGCCAAAATCTGTGTGGCGCGGTTGATCTCCAGATACCAGAAATACCTGCCAAAGGAAAAATGGCGCTCGTTCAGCCATCGGCGGCGGGGGTCGGGCTTAACTGAATGACATTGCCGCACAGTGATTTCCCGTCTTATTCCGTCACATAATGGGCCCGCAGATAATCAAACCGCTTTTCATAATAATCGGTTCCAAGTGTCCAATGCGGGGTGTTTTCACACGGGGAAATGGAGCAGCGCCTCCGGCACCACGATATCCTCCACCGGCACTTTTTCCCAGGAAAACCCCGGCACAAGCACCGCGGCGGCGACAGGCGCTGGGGAAGGGCACAGCCCGGCGAGGAAAGCGAGCCAGCCGGTCAGTTCTTCCGGCGAAAAGCGCGCGCGGAGCGCGCCCATATCGAGGCTTTTCTCCCGCTTGGACAGGCGCGCGCCGCCGGGCGTGACAAGCAGGGGCACATGGAAATAGGCGGGGACAGGCGCGCCGAGCAGGCGCAGGAGCCATATCTGCCGCGGGGTGCTGGACAGCAGGTCGCGCCCGCGCACCACCTGTGTGACGCCCATGCGCGCGTCATCCACGGCGACGGCCAGCTGATAGGCGAAGCCGCCGTCCGAGCGGCGCAGAAGAAAATCGCCGCATTCCTGGCGCAGGTTCTGGGCGACGGGGCCGAGGTGGCCGTCTGTAAAGCAGACCGTCTCATCGGGCACGGCGACGCGCAGGGCGGGGGCACGCACGGCGGCGAGGGCGGCGGCCTCCTCTGGGGAGAGCCGGGCACAGCGGCCATTGTACAACACGGTGCCGTCGGCGAGGTGGGGGGCGTTGGCGGCGTGGAGGTCGGCGCGGCGGCAGAAGCAGGGGTAGACCCGCGCCTGCCGGGCGACGGCGCGCAGGGCATCCTCATACAGGGGGGTGCATCCGCTCTGGAAATAGGGGGGATGCGGGCCGCCCATTTCCCCGCCCTCATCCCAGGTGAGGCCAAGCCAGGCGAGGTCAGATTCCATTTGCCGCGCATATTCCGGGCGGCACCGCTGGGTATCCAAATCCTCAATGCGCAGGACAAACGAGGCCCCGGCACTGTGGGCGGACAGCCAGGCCAGAAGTGCGCAAAAGATATTGCCCAAGTGCATCCTGCCGGATGGGCTGGGGGCAAATCTGCCTTTCTGCATGGGGAAGCTCCTTCCCTGACGTTGTAAGGCACCCGTCATCAGCTGTGCAGGCGACGGGATTCCAAAGGGACTGCGTCCCTTTGGCGGAGTCCAGAGGCAGCGCCTCTGGCAGGATTCCAAAGGGCGGCGCCCTTTGGCAGGTCCGGGCAGCGCCCGGCGGGCAGGCTACCTGCCCGCGTCCCGCAGGCGCTGGGCCAGGGCGGGGTCGGGCGTGACGACGGCGGTTTCATACGTTTCATACAGCACCATGCCGGGCTTTGCGCCGTTTGCTTTCCACACGTTTTTTACCTCGGTGTAGTCCACCTGCACCTTTGCGCCGCTGTTCTGGCTGGAATGCACCGCCGCTAAGATGGCCGCTTCCGTCTGCGTGCGCTCCGGGATGCGCTGGCCGCCGCCCAATACCACAACATGGCTGCCCGGCGCGTTTTTGACATGGAACCACAGGTCGCGGCCCCGCGCGGTTTTCAATGTCAGGCGGTCGTTCTGCGCGTTGTTGCGGCCCACTAAGATGGGGAATCCGTCGGAGGAGGTGTAGCGCAGGAAATCGGCGGGCTTCTGCTTTTTGTCGCGCACTTTGTAATATTTCAGATATCCGCCCGCTTTCAGCTCGGCGCGTATCTCGCCCAGCGCCGCTTCGCCCTCGGCGGCGTCTACCTCATACTGCACCGTTTCCAGATAGGCCGCCTCTGCGTCGCTCTGGGCAATCAGCTCCGTCAGCATGCGCGCCGCCGTCTGTTTTTTCTTCTATTCCTTGAAATATTTCTGCGCGTTCGCACTGGGCGTCAGACGCACATCCAGCGGGATTTCCACAGGCTTTCCGTCGTAATAGTTTTCCAGCGTCACGCTCCGTGCCCCGCGCTCGATGGCCCAGAGGTTCGCGCTCAAAAGCTCGCCGTATACGCGCAGATGCTCCGCTTTCTCGCTCTCGGCGTATTCCGCGCGCCGCGCCGCCGCCTTGCGCACCGCGCGCTCGTGCAGGCTGCGCACCGTGCGCGCAAGCTCCCGGCCCTTCTGGCGCAATCGCTCCTGACGGTCCTTTTCGGCGTAGTACCCCTCCAACAGGGCGGAATAGCTCTCGTACTGCGTCTGCGCGCAGCCGCCCCCGTACTGCGTCAGCGGCAAAAAGCTGAACTCGATGGGCCGCCCGTCCCGCGCGACGGCGGTAGGCGTCCCGCCCCGCGTGTACTGCGCGCGGATCTCCTCAATCACGCGCCGCGCCGCACCGCGCTCCTCCCCGGTGAGCGCGCTGGCGGGCGTGTCGCGGCCCTGCAGGGCGCGCCACGCCGCCTCCCGGCACACGACCGGCCCCACGCCGCCCGTCGCCTTCATCAGTGCGTCGGACAGCGGAAGGTCCCGCCCGCAGACGGCGGCAAGCAGTGCGTCCAGATCGTCGAATAAAAAGGAGCGCCGGGCCGGGCGCGGCGGCAGCGTGTACACAAGCCCCGGCAAAAGCTGGCGCACTTCGCTGTCCTCAAAATCCACACGTTTGAGCGCGTCTAAAATCTTCCCCTCCGCTTCGGGTTTGGAAGGGCACCGCGTCTGGATAAGGACAATGTTGGAGTACCGCCCCATCAATTCGGCGGCCAGCGTGTTTTCCACACTGTCGCCCATCTCGTTGGTGCAGGCGAAATCAAAAAAGAGGATGCGCTCATCCGGCAGGCTGCGCACCCGCAAAAGCCGCCCGCCCGTGAAATGCTTGCGCAAAAGCATGCAGAAGGAGGGCGGCACCGCCGGGTTTTCAAAGGTCTCCCGCGTCAGGCACGCCCGCGCCGACCCGCTGCGCGCGCATAATAAAAGGCGCGGCGCGCCTGTGCGCGTGCGCATGTTCAGCACAATCTCGTCGCGCGTGGGTTCAAAGATTTTGTCGATGCGCGCCCCCTCCAGCGCGCGGGAAAGCTCGCGCCCGCACAATGCGAGCGTCGCTGCGTCCAGTGCCATCCTTCGCTTCCTCCTTCTGGCGGGCTGCCGCCCGCACCTGCCCAGAGGCTCTGCCTCTGGACTCCGCCAAA
>CANCXY010000084.1 GCA_947381875.1 uncultured Clostridia bacterium
TGGACTCCGCCAAAGGGGCGCAGCCCCTTTGGAAACCCATCTTGTTCCAGTATGGATTTCCGGGAGTGTTCAAAACACACAGAAATAGTTGCACAAAACCCCTGTGGAGCCATTCGCGGCGGCCACAGGGGTTTTTATTGGATTCAGCTCTATTTGATGATAGGCACGATAAGGAAATCGCCCTGCTGCTGCGCGGCGGTGCCGTATTGTTTTATGAGAGGGGCTTTGTCCAATCCCCAGAGCGAAAGAAGATAGATTTTTCCGCCCGGTTTCAGTACGCGCCTGCATTCTTTTTCTATCGCCTCCCATTGGGGCTGGATGTGGTAAAAGGCGTTATAAAGGAATACCGCGTCAAAAGTCTCATCCGGCCAGCGCATAGCGGCGGCGTCCATCATTTCAAAATGTACGTTTTCAGGCAGCGGGCCTTTTATTCTGCTCTCTACCAAGTCGATACACATCACGCTGTGTGCGTAGGGCGCCGCCGCGCAGGAAAACTCCGCACAGCCGCAGGCCGCTTCGAGGATATCTTTCCCCTCGATATCCGCAAGCAGCATCTGTACGGCGGTTTCGGTTTTTTTCATGATGGAATCTGCTCCTTTTTATTTGAGGTTTTCTTCTCTGTTGAACAGCAATCCCTATCAACAACCTTTTCCGTCCGGGCGTCCCGCTGCTTATCAAACGCCCGGCGGCGGGCGGTGGACTGGACAAACAGCCGCTTCAGCTCCGGCTCGTCGTTTTCCACAAGGGCGCGGCGCAGGGCGGCCAGACTTTCGGAAAAGAGGTCGATTTCGGCGATCAGGTTTTCCTTATTCGCAAAAAATAATTCGCTCCACAAATCCTCGTTGATCTTCGCAATGCGCGTAAGGTCGCGGAAGGAGTCGCCGGTATATTCGGCCAGGTGCGTGTTGTCGGTGGCGTTCATCAGGCTGACGGCGATTGCGTGCGTCAACTGGCTGACATAGCCAATCATCTTATCGTGTTCGGCGGGCGAAAGGTGCGTGATATGCGCAAATCCAAGTGTCCGCGCGAGCGTTTCCGCAAATTCAATGCCGCGCGCCGTATTTTTTTCGGTGGGCACAACGATAAAATTCGCGGGCGCGAACAGCGCGCAGTCGGCATGCTCCACGCCGCTCACCTCGCGCCCCGCCATCGGATGGCTGGCGATAAATTCAACGTCCGGGCGCAGAAACCCCTGTATCTCCTCCACAATGCCGCCCTTGACCCCGCACACATCGGTGAGCAGCGCCCCCGGCTTCAAGCTGTGCTGATGTTCGCGCAGCCACGCCGACAGCGCTTTCGGGTATAGGCCCAGCACCAGGGCGTCCGCACGCTCCAGCAAAGGCGCGAAATCCTTTACCGCCCCCTCCGCGATATACCCTTTTTCCTTCGCGAACCGAATCGCCTCCGCGCGCACGTCGACTGCCGTAACGCGGTATCCCGCGCGCGAAAGCCCCATCGCATAGCTGCCGCCCAGCAGGCCCAGGCCGACAATACAGAACTCCATACCTCTCCTCCTCCCGGATGGCGGGCTGCCGCCCGCACCTGCCCAGAGGCTCTGCCTCTGGACTCCGCCAAAGGGGCGCAGCCCCTTTGGAAACCCATAACAATATTTTTTGTATAGTCCCTCTTGTACTACAGGCGGGGGATACACGAAACTTTATGGATCGATTTTCGCCCCCAGCGCACGGATGGCCTGCCAGAAATCCGGCCAGCTCTTGCGCACGGCTTCGGCCCCGTCGATTGCGGCGGGGATCCCAGCGGCGAGCGCCGCGACGGCGAGCGCCATCACGACACGGTGGTCGTTGTGGCCCTGTAAAGCGTGGGAACTGTGCAGCAGCGCACCGTGGATAGTAATGGTATCAAATGTGGAGGCAATTTCCGCGCCCAACTTACCCAATTCCGTCTGCATGGCCTCGATGCGGTCGCTCTCCTTCATCCGCAGCCGCCCGGCGTTGCGGATGACCGTCGTACCCTCACAGAAAGTGCCGAGCGCCATCAGGACAGGGCCTAAGTCGGGGCAGTCGGCGAGGTCGATTTCTATGGCATGCAGGGGGCTTTTCTCAAATGTAACGGCATCCCCCCTGCGTGTGAAGCGCGCGCCGCAGCGGGCGAGGATGTCTAAAATCACACGGTCGCCCTGCATGGAATCGGGGCGAAGGCCCGTGACGGTGACGCCGCCGCGCACCGCGCCCAACACCGCTGGGAACGCGGCCTGTGAGGCGTCGCCCTCAACGGTGCAGTTGCACGGGCGGTAAGTCTGGTTCCCAGGGATGGAAAGCGTATTTTCCTCCGTAAATGCGGCGGATACCCCGAAATCGGCCAACGCGCGCAGTGTGAGGGCCACATAACTCCTGCTTTCAAACGGCGGGGTGATGTGCAAAACGCTGTCCCCCCGCGCGAGGGGCAGAGCGAAAAGCAGGCCGCTGATAAACTGGCTGCTGACATCGCCCCGCACGGTATATTCCCCGGCGGGCAGCGCGCCCCAGAGGGAGATTTCCTCATCCGTATGGGTGAATTTCAGGCCGCACGCGGCAAACAAATCCGCATAGACCGTCTGCGGGCGTTCCATCAACCGTCCATGCCCTGTAAAGCGCACCGGCTTGCCGGAACGGGCAAAAACCGGGATTAAAAAGCGCAGGGTGCTGCCGCTCTCGCCGCAGTCGACGGGCACGGACACCGCGGGGCAAACCCCGCCCACGCCGCGCACGCGCACAGCGTTTCCGTCCGCCGGGCCGATTTGCGCCCCCAACAACGTCAGCGCCCGGCAGGTGGCGCGGATATCATCGGAATCTGAAAGGTTCTCAATCCGGCTTTCCCCCGCCGCCAGCCCCGCGCAAATCAGCACCCGGTGCGCCATACTCTTTGACGGCGGCGCGGCCAGTACGCCGGAAATTTCACTGGGCGCAATAGATACGCGCATACCTCGCCCTCCATTCAAAATATTCCCGCCCCCATACGTCAGTATGGGGGCTATTAAAGTTTCCGTCCACCCTTTTCAAAGGGTGGCGGATTCCAAAGGCAGAGCCTTTGGCCGGTCCAGCGGGACGCTGGCAGGATTCCAAAGGGCAGAGCCCTTTGGGACGTTTCCTCTCACAGGTCACGCCCGACCACGCGCGCGATGGCGCGGCCTTTCTCGACGACGGCGGCGAATTTTTCTGGCTTGAGGCTTTGCGCGCCGTCGCTCCAGGCGGATTCGGGGTCGTCGTGAACCTCGATGATGAGGCCGTCGGCACCGGCGGCGATGGCGGCGAGGCTCATGCTCTCCACATAGCGCCAGTCGCCGGTGGCGTGGCTGGGGTCGATGATGATGGGCAGGTGGGTCTTTTGTTTGATGATGGGCACTACCGAGAGGTCCAGCGTGTTGCGGGTGTACTTTTCAAATGTGCGGATGCCGCGTTCACAGAAAATCACGTTTTCGTTGCCGCCTGCCATGATGTATTCTGCGCTCATGATCCATTCTTCAATCGTGTTCGCAAGGCCGCGTTTGAGAAGGATGGGCTTTTTCATTTTTCCTACCGCTTTGAGGAGCTGGAAATTCTGCATGTTGCGCGCGCCAATCTGTACCAGGTCGACGTACTGTTCAAACTCGTCGATTTTGTCCTCGCTCATCAGCTCGCTTACGATGGGCAGGCCCGTTGCTTTACGCGCCGCCACCATGTCTAAAACGCCCTCTGTGCCCAGGCCCTGGAAGGAATAGGGCGAGGTGCGCGGCTTGTATGCGCCGCCGCGCAGCATGCAGCCGCCCGCCGCCTTTACCTCCCCGGCAATGCGGATAGCCTGCTCCTCGCTCTCTACGCTGCACGGCCCGCCAATCACGGCGATTTTTTCATGGCCGCCAATCTTAATGCCGTTTACGTCCACCACTGTGTCCGCCTCGTGGAACAGGCGGTTTGCCTTTTTGTAGGGTTCGCTGACGCGCTGTACGCTCTCTACATAGGGATTTGCGCGGATGCGCTTTTCATCCAATACCGTCGTGTCGCCCACAAGGCCGAATACGTTGTAATCCGTGCCCCGGATCATTGTGACCGAAAGGCCGCGCGATTCAAACTCGTGGATAATTTTGTCTAATTCCGCAGCCGGTGTGCCGCGTTTTGTGCTGATAATCATATACTGTTCCTTCCCCTCTGCGGCCTTTCAGCTCAAAGCAGCGCCGCCAACAATTTCCTTCAATCTTTCCATCGCGTGGACATACCCTAACTTGCCTTCCCCGATAAACTTACAGCAGCACGCCATCCCCACATAGCTCACCTGCCGGAAATCCTCCCGCTTTGTCACGTCCGAAATATGCACTTCGGCGGCGGGGATGGACACCGCTTTCAGCGCGTCTAAAATCGCGACGCTCGTATGTGTGTACGCCGCCGCGTTGATGACAATGCCGTCGATGCGCCCATACGCTTTCTGGATTGCCGTCACCAGTTCGCCCTCTGAATTGGACTGGAAAAATTCTGCTTCTACGCCTATGCGCTTCGCTTCTTCGGCCAGATAGCCGCACAGCCCGTCATATGTCAACGTCCCGTAAATATCAGGTTCCCGGATGCCCAGCATGTTCAGGTTCGGCCCATTCAGAATCAAAAATTTCATCAAATTTCTCCTTTACCCGCCGCGCCGCGTCCTCCGGCAGCGTCGTGTTTTCCACCGATGCGTCCGCCGCCGCCTCATAGAGCGGCGCGCGCGCCTGGTACATAGTTTCCAGCGCCTCCCGGCTCTGGGAAAGCGGCCTGCCGCCGCCCACGTCCAGCGCGCCGAGCGGGCGTTTCAGCCATACTAATACCCCGTTCTGACGCAGTGCGCGCACGTTTTCTGCCCGCAGTACCGCGCCGCCGCCCGTCGCAATCACCAGTCCGCCCTCTTTGCCCAAATCCGACAGCACGGCGCTCTCCAAATCACGGAACGGCTTTTCATGGCCCGGCGAGAGGATGGACGCAATCGGCCCGCCGATGCGCTTTTCAATTTCCGCGTCCGCGTCCACAAAGCGTTTGCCCAACAGCTCCGCACACAGCATGCCGACGCTCGTTTTCCCGCTGGCGGGCATGCCGATTAACACAAGACTGCTGCGCCCGGCGTGCAAACTGCGGGATACACGGGCGATTTCGCTGTCCGGGATGGCCGTCCCCGTAAAATATTCGGCGGCATACTTCGCCTGCGCGCAGAGCATCCCCAACCCGTTCACCGCTTTAATTCCCCGCGCCTCGGCCCGCAAAAGGAGTTCCGTTCGGAAGGGATTGTAAATCACGTCCACCACCGCTTCCAAACGCAGGTAGTTCGCGAGGTCGACCAAGCACGCGCCCGTATCCGGGTACATGCCGACGGGGCTTGTATTTACCAATACCTCAACATTGGCGCGGCGGGCGGCTTCTTCATAGGAGATGGTATCCGCCCCCGCCCGGCGGCTCACCACTACGATTTCCCGCGCGCCCTCCGCCCGTGCGACGGCATATGCCGTCTTTTTGGTGCCGCCCGTGCCCAACAGCATCACCGTTTTGCCTTTCAGGGATACGCCGTTCCTGCGCAGGAGCCATTGCAGGCCCGCGAAATCGGTATTGTGCCCCTCCAGACGCCCGCCCCGGTTTACGATTGTATTGACAGAACCAATGGCGCGCGCCGCGTCGTCTATCGCGTCGCAGTAGGGCATTACAAATTCCTTATAGGGGATTGTCACGTTGATAGCCTTGAAATCGCGCGCGCGCATAAACGCGTCCGCCTCGGCCTCGGTGGGCAGGGGGCAGAGGTCATAGGTGTAACCGGCCAGCTGCTCATGGATGGGCTTGGAATAGCTGTGCCCCAGCCGCCCGCCGATTAATCCGTACTGCATAGTTCCCCCTCCTCCACCTGCCAGCCTGCGCCGTGCGCCTGCCCCAGCAGGTCGGCGATGGCAAACGCGGTCAGGCTGTCCTGCACCACCCGCGCGCGCGGCAGGATGCACGGGTCATGGCGGCCCGCAATCGTGATCTCCGCGTCCTGTTTGGTACAGTAATCCACGGTGTCCTGCGCTTTATAGATACTCGGCGTCGGCTTTACCACCGTGCGGAATACGATGGGCATCCCGTTGGTAATGCCGCCGTTGATGCCGCCGTTGTGGTTCGTCCCGGTCACGACGCGCCCGCCGCACATGCGGAACGGGTCGTTCGCCGCGCTGCCGCGCATATCCGCAAAGCCGAACCCCGCGCCAAATTCCACGCCCTTGACGGCGGGGATGCTGAACAGCAGCGCCGACAGCTCGCTCTCCACGCTGCCGAAAAACGGTTCGCCTAACCCGGCGGGTACGCCAACCACCACGGTTTCCAGCACGCCGCCCACGGAATCGCCATCCGCCGCCGCCGCTTCCATCGCTTCGCGCATCTGCGCCCCTTTTTCGGGGTCTAACACCGCAAAATTCATTTCGTTCAGCGATTGGGCCTGCGCCAGCAGACGCGCCGGATCCTCGGAGAATGGCGCGTCCACGACGCCCGCGCACACGGCCATATGCGTGGCGATCACCACACCCTTTTCCCGCAGCAGCTTTGTGAAAATGCTGCACGCGGCCACAAGCGGTGCTGTCAGCCTGCCGCTGAAATGCCCGCCGCCGCGCGCGTCCTGATGCCCGCCGTATTTGGCAAAGGCCGTGAAGTCCGCATGCCCTGGGCGCAGGAGGGAGGCCGTTTTTTCGTAATCGCCGCTGCGCGTGTTGGTGTTTTCGATCAGCAGCGTGAGCGCCGTGCCCGTGGCCGCGCCCCGGTACAGGCCGGAGACAATTCGCACCGCGTCCGCCTCGGTACGCGCGGTGGATATTTTCCCCTGCGGGCGGCGCTTGTCCATCTGCGCACGCATGAAATCTGGGTCAATAACAGCGCCGGGGCAAAGCCCCTCGACCACCGCGCCGATGGCCGGGCCGTGGCTCTCGCCGAAAACCGTCAGCCGCAGGCTGTGGCCGTAAGTATCGCTCATCGGATACCCTCCCCAATGATGGTTTTCAAATCTTCCAATGGGATTTTCTCCAGGCGCACCTCGCCTAATTTCGCCGCTTTCACCACCGTGATGGCCCCGCCCGCGCCCATCTTTTTATCATGCCGGATAAACTCATAGAGGGCCTCTCCGTCGTAGCGGATCCGCGCGGGCAGGCCCAGCATCTTATACACCGTGCGCAGGCGGCGGCGCACCGACGGGCTTTCCGTCATGGGCAGCATACCCAGCGCGACGCACTCGCCGTGGTACAGCTTGCCCAGCCCGCTGATGCTCTCAATGGCGTGCCCCAAGGTATGGCCGAAATTCAGCATCGCGCGCAGGTTGTTTTCCCGCTCGTCCTTTTCCACTACGTTTTTCTTCACCACAAGGCTGCGGCAGATAATCTCCTCGATATCCGCCTTGATATCGCCCTTTTCAAACAGCTCGAACAGGTCGGGGTCGGCAATGACGCCCGCCTTGATGGCCTCGGCAAGGCCATTGGCAAAATGGCGCGGCGGCAGGGTATCCAGGGTGTCGGGGTCGATGGCGACAAGGCATGGCTGATGGAACGCCCCCACCGTATTCTTCGCGCCCTCCAAATTGATGGCCGTTTTGCCGCCTATGGAGGAATCTATTTGGGAAAGCGTGGTGGTGGGGCAGTTGATAAAGGCGATGCCGCGCATATAGCACGCCGCCGCAAAGCCCGCCAAATCCCCCACGACGCCGCCGCCCAGTGCAAGGACGGCGTCCTCGCGTGTGAAATCGTGTTCCAGCATTGTGTTCAACAGCCGTTCAAAACAGGCAATGCTCTTGCTGCCCTCGCCCTGCGGCAGCACCACCGATACACCCTGCCCGCACTGGGCCAGAATCGCGTCCCGGTACGCCTGCGGTACGCCTTCGTCGCTCACGACAAGCACGCGGCGGGAAAGGTTCGTCAACTGCCCCACGCGCGAAAGCACCCCGCGCTTCAGGATAATGTCATAACTGCGCACGCCAAGCCGCATGGTAAGTTTCATAGCGTATCCTCCTCTTTCCGTCTTGTAAACGCGCCCAGTACGCGCACGGTCTTGCATACGTCCGAGAGCGCTTTCAGAAGTTCCTGCGAGGCTTCGGCGGAGAGGTCGCCCTCAATTTCCGTATAGAAATAGTATTCCCACGGCACGCTCACCATCGGCCTGCTTTTGATGCAGACCACGTTGAAGCCCCGCGCGCCGACCGCTTCCATCATCCGCGCCAGCATCCCGGCCTTATGCTCCACAGTAAACAGCAGGCTGAACCGGTCGCCCGCAGGATTGGGCGTTTTGCTGATGACAATAAAGCGCGTGGTGTTCGTCTCGGTGGTGTTGATATGTTCGGCCAGTACGTCCAGCCCGTACAACTGCGCCGTCTCGCGGGAGGCGATGGCCCCCACGCTCTTATCCCCGGCCTCCCGCACCGCTTTGGCCGCCGCCGCTGTATTGAGCGCGCTTTCACTGGTAAGCCCCAAACTCTGGAGGAACCGGGCCGATTGCTGCAATGCCTGCGGGTGCGAGATTACCTTGCGGATATCCGAGAGCTGCGCCCCCGGCACGCCCAGCAGGTTCTGGCTGACGGGCAGATCGTACATATCGCACACATAGATATCCGGGTGGGCATAGCACAGATCCAGCACTTCGGAGACATCGCCCGCCTGGCTGTTTTCAAACGGCAGCACGCCATACGCCGCGTCGCCGCGCGATACGGCGTCGAACACCTCGGCCCAGGTCGGGTAGGCTTTTTCGCGGATATGGGAGAACAGCCGGTTCAGCGCGATATGGCTGAACGCGCCCTCTACGCCCTGATAAGCCACTACATCCGCGCCGCGTGCCGCACGCTGGAAATCGCGGGAGAGGGACATTACATAGCGTATAAAATCTTTATAATATTCCTGATGGGCGTCGTTTGGCAGACGCGCGGTGTTTTTGGCAATCACAGCCTCCTCGCGGGATGCGTCCAGCACAGGCAGGCCGTGGGCCATTTTGTAGGCGATCACGTCCCGCACGGCGTCCATGCGCCGGCAGAACAGCGCCGCCATCTCGGCGTCTATGGTGTCGATCTCGCGCCGGGCGGCGTCGAGCGCGTTTTCCTCCATTCGCATATTCCCCCTTTTGTAAACGGTTTCAGCTTCGGATATACAAATTATACATGGTATTTTTATAAAAAGCAACCAGAAAACAACAGGGTTCGGAAGGATATGCGGGATCAGGGGATTTTGGGGCAAAAAATAGCCGCAGCCGCCCGGGTTCCCGGACGCTGAGGCCGATGTGTTTGAAAAAATGTTTTGCGGGGGATTGACAACCCCGATGAATTGATATATAATACAGACAGAAAGACGGCACCTGCAACCTGCCGTTGCGTAGATTAGGCTTGAGCTGCTGCTGACAGCTTAGGCCTTTTTAATACGCAAGCGGCGAAAAGTAGATGGCAAAAGCTAAAAGGAAAAGAATACACAGGGAAATACGCAGCGCCTCTGCCAGCTTTTTCCGCATAACGACACCTCCCTTCCACTTGGTTTCCCCAACGCCTCCTTTCTGGGTGGTGCCGCCTTCTGACTGCTTTTCCAGCATATCACAAACCATTGTATCTGTCAAACCAAAAACCGACAAAAACAGCCGCAGCCTCCGGAGAATTCCGGGCGCTGCGGTCTTTTTTATGTCTCGATTTTACACTTTAAGTGTCGAAAATTACAGAAATATATTGTTAAATACTTATCAAGCTCAAAATTCTCCAATTTACAAAAAAGTCCCCTCAATTTTGTGCTTGGCAGCAGTCTCCCGCAACACCCGGAAAACTCAGTCAGACAGCCAAAATTGGGCATTTTGAGAGACGGAAAAAGGCTTGTGAAAGCGGCCTTTTTTCGCATAAAAAATGACCTGCAAATGCAGGCCCATAGCCAAAATTTCAGATTTACAAAAAAGTATACTTTTTTGTAAATCTTCTCTGTGCATTTTCCACAAAAAATCCTTGTGCAATATGCTGTGTTCCTTTGCCCTTTCACTCCCCATATTCGGGCAGTATCACGAAAACTTAACCCCTTTTTTCAAAATTTTTTAGGGCCTCTAAATTTACAAAAAAGTATACTTTTTTGTAAATCCTGCCCAAAGCTACGCACAAGGCCTGAAGGAAACACTGTAAGAGTAGTTTTCCCCGCATGCGAAAGGAGTTGCAGAGATGCTTGTGCTTGGAAGGAACATCGGCGATACCATCGTTATCAATGACAATATTTATATCACCATTTTTGAAACGAGTACCACCGGCAACAAATTCAAGGTTGCCATCGACGCCCCGGCAGAAATGAAAATCTCCCGTGGTGAACACTACGCAAACGACGCCGAACGCTGGGAGAAAATCAAGGCCATGAAAGCCGAGAGTATTCGACGCAGCAAGCGGGCCATCCGCGAGGAGCGCGCGGCGGCTGCGGAGAGGGCTATGGCCGCAAAGGAGAAAAAACAGACAGCAAAAAGTGCAGCCCCCAAACCCGCGATTGGATATTAAAAGGGTATAGCATAAGGCGGCTACAGTATTTTCTTTACGGTTTCACGTTTCCTCACTTCACCACCCGCATTCTGTGAGTGCGCAGCGCAGAAAGCAGGCGGCGGATAGGGAAACTTGAAATAAATAAAATTAAAAAAGCGGGCATTGCTGATAAGCCTGACAAGACGTCCGGCTTGGCACTGAACCGCAACAGGAGGATTTACTCATGGGTATGGTAGTAAGAACAAATACGATGGCTTTGAATGCCTATCGTCAGCTTGGCATGAACAACAGCGCGGTAGCAAAATCACTGGAAAAGCTGTCCAGCGGCTTCCGCATCAACCGTGCGGGCGATGACGCGGCGGGTCTGGCCATCAGCGAGAAGATGAAAGCCCAGATTAAGGGCCTGGAAACCGCTTCCGCGAATGCACAGGATGGCATTTCCCTCATTCAGACAGCCGAAGGCAACCTGAACGAAGTACACGACATGTTGAACCGTATGGTCGAGCTTGCAACAAAATCCGCTAACGGTACCTACACACAGACTGAACGTGATGCGCTTCAGGCCGAAGTAGATCAGTTACTGGAAGAAATTGATCGTATCTCTGAATCTGCTAATTTTAATGGTGCCAAACTACTGGATGGTTCTTTGGGCGGTGCAGTAGAATTAGATGGAGCTGCCGATGTTACAGTAACGCATGTTGCCGATGGCCAGCTGGCTGGAAAGGCCCCTGCCGCCGGGAAATATTCCATTGATTTTTCCCAAGCCTCTATAAGCAGCAATGCAGCCAGTACAACAGCAACCTTTGATCTTTTTGGAACGAATGTTTCAGTAGATATTTCAGTTGCAAAGGATAGCACTCTTGGAGGAGCCGATTTGGCTCAAGCGCTTAAAACGGCTTTGGAAGCAGATGCTACTTTTAAAGCGGGCATCGACTATGGTACAGGCGATGCTTTTAACGCAAAATTTAATGTAAGTGTAGAAGGCAGTAAATTGGTTCTTGAAATGACCGAGCCTCCGGCAGCGGAGTTCGATGAGAAAATGACCGCTGAGCTGAAATTGGGAGCGAATCAAATTGATGGATCGGACTTAACAGGCAATACAGGTTGGCAGTTCAAAGTGACTCCAGAAGTGGAAGCTGTCCCCAAAAGTGGCAGAGCCTATGCACAAGGTAAATTTACTCTGGCCGCTGGGGATATAAAGGATGGCAGTGCTATTAAAATCGGCGACACCACATATATTTTTGCTGTGGGCAACAATAGTGCCTATAAGGGCTCTGCAAATGTGGTTGATTTAACCGATTACACCAAAATTGAAACGACTGATATTGGCAAAGTTTCTCAGCGTTTGGCCCAAGCTGCAAAAGACAATAAAAACTTTTTTGTGGGAAGCGATTTAACCACTGGTGAAATCAGCCTCACAGAGAAGGAGGGCGGCGTGGATTACAGCAAGAACAATTTAGCAGGAACAGACAACAAAGCCATTTATAACGGTGGCGGCGGTACTACGGCTAAAAATGCCACCTCTGCCGATTGGAAAGGTCTTGTTCAGAAAGGTACTGCCAAAATGTCTGGAAGCCCACTGACCTTGCAAATTGGCGACACAGCAGATGATTTTAATAAGATGACCGTTTCTATCGGTAATATGAGTGCCGCCGGACTTAAATTAGATGGGTTATCCATTTCAACGGAAAAAGATGCGAGCAACGCTATTGCGAGCATCAAGACGGCAATCAATGACGTTTCCTCTGCTCGCGCAGGTATGGGCGCTCTCCAGAACCGTCTGGAACACACCATCAACAACTTAGACGTAGCCGCCGAGAACCTCTCCGCTGCCAACAGCCGCATCCGCGACACCGACATGGCAAAGGAAATGATGAACTATACGAAGATGAACGTCTTAGTGCAGTCCGCACAGGCTATGCTTGCGCAGGCCAACCAGCAGCCGCAGAGCGTGTTGCAGCTCCTGCAATAAGCCGCGT
>CANCXY010000085.1 GCA_947381875.1 uncultured Clostridia bacterium
GTACTCGCCGACAGCGGCGCACTCGTCCTTGCCCTCCAGGCCCTGATCGATCAGGCCGCCAATGGTCTCCTGCGCCAGGTAGGGGTTGATGGCGCGCGCCCCGTACCCCAGAAGCACGGCGAAGTGATGCACGTCGCGCGGCTCGGCGGATTCCAGGACGATGGACACCGCCGTGCGTTTTTTGGTGCGCACCAGATACTGTTCTATGGCGGATACCGCCAGCAGCGACGGGATTGCCACATGGTTTTCATCCACGCCCCTGTCCGAGAGGATGATGATATTGGCCCCGCCGCGCCATGCCCGGTCCACCGCCACAAACAGGTGATCCAGCGCGCGTTTCAGCGCCGTATTTTTATAGTACAGCAGCGATACCATCTCCACATGGAAACCGGGGCGGTCCATATGGCGAATCTTCATCAGGTCGGTGGATGTCAGAATGGGGTTGCGCACTTTCAGCACGCGGCAGTTGGAGGCTTTTTCCTCCAACAGGTTCCCGTCGTCGCCAATATACACCGTGGTGTCGGTGATGACTTCTTCCCGCAGCGCGTCAATGGGCGGGTTCGTCACCTGCGCGAATAGCTGTTTGAAGTAGTTGAACAGAGGCTGGTCCCTGTCGTCCAGCACGGCGAGGGGGATGTCTGTTCCCATCGCGGCGGTCGGCTCCGCGCCGGTGCGGGCCATCGGCAGGATGGTGTCTTTCACATCTTCGTAAGTATAGCCAAAGGCTTTTTGCAGCCGCACCCGGCGCTCCGGGGAGGCCGTCTCCACCTTGTGGCCGGGGATGGGCAGGTCGCGCAGGCGCACTAAATTCCCATCCAGCCATTCCCCGTAGGGCTGACGTGCGGCGTATTTCATTTTCAGCTCGCTGTCGCCGATCACCCTGCCCGCGCGGGTATCCACCAGCAGCATCCGCCCCGGTTCCAGGCGCGATTTTTCCAGTACCTGTTCCGGCGGGATGTCCAGCACGCCTACCTCGGAGGCGAGGATCAACCGGCCATCTACAGTGCGGTAGTACCGCGCGGGACGAAGGCCGTTGCGGTCCAGCACCGCGCCCACCTGGTCGCCGTCGGAAAATAGGATGGCGGCGGGGCCGTCCCACGGCTCCATCAGGATGGCGTAATACTGGTACAAATCGCGTTTGGCGCGGGGGATGGTCCTGTCGCCGCGCCACGGTTCAGGGATGGCGGCCATCACGGCCAGCGGCAGATCCATGCCGCTCATCATCAAAAATTCGAGGGTGTTGTCCAGCATGGCCGAGTCCGACCCGGCGGCGTTGACGACCGGCAGAATCTTATCCATATCCTTATCCAATAGCGGCGTTGACATGGTTTCCTCACGGGCAAGCATGCGGTCGATATTGCCCCGGATGGTGTTGATCTCGCCGTTGTGCAAAATGATGCGGTTGGGATGTGCCCGCTCCCAGGACGGGTTCGTGTTGGTGGAAAAGCGCGAATGCACCAAAGCGATAGCGCTTTCATAATCGCCGC
This sequence comes from uncultured Clostridia bacterium, assembly GCA_947381875.1. GTDB lineage: Bacteria > Bacillota > Clostridia > Oscillospirales > Ruminococcaceae > Ruthenibacterium. The sequence continues at coordinate 1,488 of CANCXY010000085.1, forward strand.
TTTGCAAATCAGGGTAAAACTGCCGAAGCTGTCCCACCAGGAACATGCCCTTATACACAATCGTCCGGCTGGAAAGGGAGGCGACGTAAGTGTCGGAACTGGACTGCTCAAACACGCGCCGAGCCACATACAGCCGGCGGTCGAACGGCAGGCCCTTTTCCGTGTCCGCGGGGCACTTTACGAACCCCTGTTCGATGCGGGGCATTTTCGCAAGCGCCTTGTGCCCAAGCGTATCGGGGCAGACGGGCACTTCCCGCCAGCCCAGGAATTCCATGCCTTCCTTTTCCACGATCAACTCAAACATGCGCTTGGCCTGTAACCGTTTTAGCGCCTCCTGCGGGAAAAAGAACATCCCCACGCCGTAATCCCGTTCGCCCAGTGCGCCAATGCCGCAGGAAGCGGCGTTTTTGCTGAAAAAGCGGTGGGAGATTTGCAGCAGGATCCCCACGCCATCGCCGGTTTTCCCCTCGGCGTCCTTTCCGGCGCGGTGTTCTAACTTTTCCACGATTTTCAAAGCGTCGTCTACCGTCTGGTGCGACTTGCGGCCCTGGATATCCACCACCGCGCCGATGCCGCAGCCGTCATGCTCTATGGGGGCGTACCCCTCCTGTCTCCAATGCCCTGTTTCCAAACAGATCACTCCCTTATCCCACTTATCCCACGAAAATCAATTTTGCGGTTTTGCGCGGCGGAAAGCGGTGAATCCTGCTGTTCCTCCCCGCCTCCGGCGGGGAGGAACAGGCAAAATTGGCATGAAACGCCAAAGAAAAAGGCAGGGCGAAGCCATACGCGGCCCCGTTGCCTGCCTTTTTCTGCCTATTATCATAACAAACAACGCTCGCCCCGTCAAGGAAACAGGTGGCACAAACCGTCCCGCCGCCCGAATTTTGGAGGATATACCAACAAAAATCCATCCTGTGGAGAGAAACTGTACCATGTGAAAAATCGCCGCTGTTCCTCTTGACAAGTGCGCGGCGGGGATTTACAATAAGCGCATCACAGCAAAGGCGCTGGGGGCGATTCCCCCAGCGCCTTTTGTTTTTGGAAAGGAAAGCGTGAGCATGATGGATGAAAAACGCAAATCGGTCCCAGAGCTGTTCGGAAGCTGTGTCTTTAACGACGATGTGATGCAGGAACGGCTGCCGCGGGATGTATACAAATCCCTGCGCAAGACCATTGACCAGGGAAAGGACCTCGACCTGGCGGTGGCCAACGCGGTGGCAAGCGCCATGAAGGACTGGGCGGTCGAACAGGGCGCGACCCACTTCACCCACTGGTTCCAGCCGCTGAACGGCATCACCGCCGAAAAGCACGACAGCTTTATTTCCCCGACCTCCGATGGCCGCGTCATCATGCAGTTCAGCGGCAAAGAGCTGATACGCGGCGAGCCGGACGCCTCGTCGTTCCCCTCCGGCGGTTTGCGCGCTACCTTCGAGGCCAGAGGGTATACCGCCTGGGACCCCACGTCTTACGCGTTTGTAAAGGGCGGCTCGCTCTATATCCCCACGGCTTTCTGTTCCTATTCCGGGGAAGTGCTGGATAAAAAGACGCCGCTCCTGCGCTCTATGGAGGATTTGAGCCGTGAGGCGCTGCGCATTCTGCGCCTGTTCGGCGATACGCAGACGCGCCGTGTGGTGACGACCGTCGGCCCGGAACAGGAATATTTCCTCATTGATAAAACGCTGTATGATAAACGCCCCGATCTCCTTTTCTGCGGCCGCACGCTGCTGGGCGCGAAGGCGCCGAAGGGGCAGGAATTGGAAGACCACTACTTTGGCGCGATTAAGCCCCGCATTGCCGCCTTTATGAAAGAGTTGGACGAGGAGCTTTGGAAACTGGGCATCCAGGCCAAAACAAAGCACAACGAAGTCGCCCCGGCGCAGCATGAGCTGGCCCCCATCTTCGCCACCACCAATATGGCTACCGATCACAACCAGCTGACGATGGAGCTGATGAAAAATGTGGCGGCCCGCCACGGCCTTGTCTGCCTGCTGCATGAAAAGCCGTTTGCGGGCGTGAACGGCAGCGGCAAGCATAACAACTGGTCGCTTTCCACCGACGGCGGAAAGAACCTGCTGAATCCCGGCAAAAACCCGGCGGAAAACGTGCAGTTCCTGCTTTTCCTGGCGGCGGTGATCAAAGGCGTGGATGAGTACCAGGACCTTTTGCGCATCTCGGTGGCCTCGGCGGGCAACGACCACCGCCTAGGCGCAAACGAAGCGCCCCCGGCAATCATCTCCATGTTCCTCGGCGACGAGCTGACGGCTGTGCTGGACGCGATCGAAGCGGGCAAAGCGTATGACGGCACGGCGTCGTCCCGGCTGGAAACGGGCGTCCATGTCCTGCCTGACCTGACGAAGGACACGACCGACCGCAACCGCACCTCACCGTTTGCCTTTACCGGGAACAAGTTCGAGTTCCGTTCCCTCGGTTCCGCCATTTCCATCGCCTGCCCGAATATCATGCTCAATACCATCGTTGCTGAGGAGCTGCGTCAGTTTGCGGAGGTGTTGGAGGGCACATCGGATTTACATAAGGACGCCCTGGCGCTGATAAAGAAAGTGGTGGGCGAACACAAGCGCATTATCTTTAACGGCGACGGCTACTCTGAAGCGTGGGTGGCGGAAGCCGAAAAGCGGGGCCTGCTCAACCTAAAAACCACGCCGGACGCGCTGCCCCTGTACATGAGCGATAAAAACGTGAAGCTGTTCACGGGACATAAAATCTATACCAGGGCCGAAATGGAGGCGCGGTATGAGACAAATCTGGAGGAATACGCCAAAACGCTGAATATTGAGGCGCTGACGCTCTCTGAAATGGTGCGCCGCGATGTGATCGGCGCGGTGGGGGCATATTTGAGCGAGCTGTCCGCTTCCGTACAGGGACAGCGTACCGCCGTGGAGGGATTGCCATGCAAGGCGCAGTGCGCGCTGATCGCGAAGCTCTCCGCGCTGCTGGATAAGACCTATGAAAAGGTAGAGGCGCTGGACGCGTTCCTTGCGAACGCCAAAGGCGGGGGCGATATTTTGGCTGAGGCGCGGTATTACCGGGAACAGGTCATCCCCGCAATGGACAGCCTGCGCGCCGCTGTAGATGCAATGGAGCTGAATGTCCCCTCGAAGGTTTGGCCGTACCCCTCTTATGGCGATTTGATGTTCCGAGTATAAGGCGAGCAAAGCGGCTGCATCCTCCTGAAAAGCCATTCTATCAGTTGGCGTATGCCAAACAGAAAATCCGGCCCGGCAGCCTTGCACAAAAGCGGCTGCCGGGCCTGGCTTGATAAAGAAGCCGAGCAAATCCGAAAGAACATTTATAGTATCTTGCGGCAGGAACAGCAGGAGCAGCAGCCCTGCAGGGCGCAGGATACGGAGAGATAACAGATACGGCGGCGAGGATATGTCAACGCCGCCCTGTTTTGGACTTTTATCAGACCGATAAACTGGAAGTTGTCAGTTTCCTTCTTCAATCTTTATTGCTTCGGTTTCCACCCAAGCAGGCTTAAATCCGCTGTTATTGGCGATGTTTTGTGACTGAATGTTCGCAGCAGCGGTGCCGTAGAATGGAATGTCACCCATATCAATAATTTTGTTCTTCAACAGAGTCACAAGATAGGAGCCAATTCCCCTTGAACGGTAATCCGGGAGAACATCAATTCCAATCTGTTGCCAATGCGATGCATCTTCCGAACAGCCTGCCATACCCATGATGGTGTCCCCATCGTGTGCAACTACAACAATTCTATCGGGTCGTACAGGACATGGTGTAGGAAAGGCAATCGCATTCGGAAACCGTGGATCACCGTAGAATGGTCTAATCTCACTGTCGTAAAGCCACTTCACTTGGCAGTGTTCTTCTACATTGATATTACAGCAAGGTAAGAACATGTGATGTGTTGGATTCATCTGATAGCCATACTTCTTCAATTCTCCATTTAGTTTCATGAGATTATCAAATTCAAACAGTCGGTGTCCTTCCACGTTTTTGCTCCAATCGTACAGAAACCCATGTAAGCATTCATCTGCCATAATTACAGTATTCGCTCCAAGTGTTACCATTTGCAGGAATGGTTTACCGGGACTGTAGCTTCTTCTCCCCTCATTCAGTGCCGAGAATGTGATGATATTCTCCTTCGTCTGTAAATCTGCCAGGGTACAGTTGAAATCAAGGGACAATTGCTTTAGGAGCTTTTCATAGTATTCTTTGAATCTAATTTCCATGATTTTTCCTTTCTACAACTTTCGATTTGTCGATTTATACTGGAGAAAATTATACCATACCCAATTATGGAAAAAAATCCCGTTCTATGTCCTTTCCGACTATTCAGACGGGCGAGTAGTATTTTTTCGCACAGGGCGCGAAAAAATCTCCTAATCTTAAACCCTTGACGGGCTGGATTTTTGTCGCCGCCATTCCGCTGCCGAAAACAGGGGACAGGATTTGACAATCCTGCCCCCGCTTTCGACTACTTCATTATGTGAACAGTTCTGCGGCCTTTTTCATCCGCTCGGCGATCGGCACGCTGAAGGGGCACCGGCTCTCGCAGCTCTGGCAGCCAATACAGGCGTCGGCGCGGGGTTCCAGCGCAAGATAGTGTGCCTTTACGGTGGCGGGCACCTCCGGCTGCATGCGGGCGAGGTCATAATACTTGTTCACCATCGCGATATCAATATGGACAGGGCAGGGGCGGCAGTGGCCGCAATAGGTACATTCGCCCTGACCGAACGTATGGCGCGGGGCGTGGGCCAATACGGTGGCGTAATCCTTTTCCGCGTCGGAGGCCGTCTCATAGGCGGCGGCCTGTTCCACATGGTCCGGCGTATCGTAGCCCGCCATGACCGCCGCCACAGCGGGGCGGGTGAGGCAGTAGTGGATACACTGCACCGGCGTAAGGGCGACGCCGAAGGGGGAGCGCACCGCGTCAAACAGGCGGCCCCCGGCGTAGGGCTTCATAACGGTGATGCCCACGTCCTCCCGCTCGCACACGCGGTACAGCTCCGCGCGGGCGGGGTCGATGCCGCCCAGACCGGCGTCGTATTCCTCAGCGAAATAGTTGTCGAGATTGTCCGTCGGCGGCAGCAGGTCGAACGCGGGGTTGACGCTGAAAAGCAGCATTTCTACTATGCCGCTCTCCGCCGCCCTCTTTGCCATCGCGGGGTTGTGGGTACTCATGCCGATATGGCGGATCACACCGCTTTCCCTGAGCTGCCGCACATAGTCGAGGAAGGGGCCGTTCATGGCGGCGTTCCAGTCCTCCTCCGTGTCGATAAAGTGGATCATGCCGAGGTCGATATAGCCGGTGCCAAGCCGTGCCAGCAGGTCCTCAAAGGCGGCGCGGCACTTGTCCACGTCGCGGGTACGCACATACTGCCCGTCCTGCCAGGTGGAGCCGATATGGCCTTGAATGTACCAGTGCTCGCGGCGTCCGGCCAGCGCCTGGCCGAGGCTGGTGCGGACATCTGGATTGCTCATCCAGCAGTCGAGGATATTGATGCCCAGTGATTCCGCTTTTTCCAGCACTTCCTTGCATTCCTGCGCGCTGTGGCGTTCCATCCACTCCGCGCCAAACCCGATCTCGCTCACCATCAGGCCGGTTTTGCCCAGTCTGCGATATTGCATGCGTTCCATCCCTTTCCAGAAAAATTTTACCTATATTATATCAAAACCGGCAGCGGAACACAACCGGGAGTTTTCAGGCCGCAAAGATATTTTCCATGTCTTTCCCTTTGGCTGATCCGCACATAGGAACCCATTCTGGAACAAGAGGGGATTCCAAAGGGGCTGCGCCCCTTTGGCGGAGTCCAGAGGCAGAGCCTCTGGGAAGTCCCCGTATTTTCGTATGAAAAAAAGACAAGCCTGTCCGAATAAAAAAGGAGATACGAAAAACCCCGCGGCCTTGCGCGGGGCGGGGGAGGAGTTGATAGTGAAAATCCGGGAATTGAAAGCGGCGTTTCCTTATACAGTCCCCGTGCTGACGGGGTATCTGTTCCTGGGCATGGCGTATGGTATCCTGATGCACAGCGCGGGATATCCCCTGTGGTATGCGCCGATGATGAGCCTGCTGGTATACGCGGGCAGCATGCAGTATGCCGCCGTGCCGCTGCTGGGCGCGCCGTTTGACCCGCTGGGCGCGCTGATGCTCACGCTGATGGTCAACGCGCGGCACCTGTTTTACGGTGTTTCGATGCTAAAGCCGTACCGCGCCGCCGGGCGGAAATGGCCCTACCTTGTATTTGCCATGTCGGACGAGACGTTTTCGATCAACGTTTCCGCCCAGCCGCCAGAGGGGGTCGACCGGGGATGGCTTTTCTTCTGGGTGTCCCTGCTGGACCAGTCCTATTGGGTGGCGGCGTGTGCGTTTGGCGGTGCGGTTGGCGAGGCGCTGACGTTCGATACGCGCGGAATCGAGTTTGTGATGACGGCGTTGTTTGTCACGGTGTTTGCCGGGCAGTGGCAGGCAGAGCGCGAACACCGCCCCGCGCTGGCCGGTCTTGGCGCGTCGCTGGCGTGCCTGGCGCTGTTCGGCGCGGACGCGTTCATCCTGCCCGCCATGCTTTTGATCATTGGGCTGCTGCTGGCGCTGCGCGGGCCGCTGACACGCGCGGAGCAGGGAAAGGGGGAGGGGCGCGTATGACAACCGCACAAACCCTGTTTACCATCGCGGTGATCGCGGCGGGCACCATGCTGACGCGCTTTTTGCCGTTCTGGCTGTTCCCGAAAGACCGCCCCACGCCGCCGCTGATCGGGTATCTCAGCCGCGTGCTGCCCTGCGCGGTGACGGGGCTTCTGGTGGTGTACTGCCTGAAAGATGTCTCCCTGCTGCGCGCCCCTTACGGCCTGCCGGAACTGTTGGCGGTGGCCGTGACAGCCGGGCTGCACATCTGGAAAAAGAACACGCTGTTGAGCGTCGGCGCGGGGACGCTGCTGTATATGGCGCTTGTACAGGTGGTGTTTTCGTAAAAAAATCCGTCTGTGTTGTTCAATCGGCCATTTTGCAAAAACCGGATTGCATGAATGGAAAGCATATGCTACAATAGTCCTATAGGGAGGGAGACTATTCCATGCTGATTTCTACCAAGGGACGGTATGCGCTGCGCGTGATGATCGATCTGGCCGAGCACCAGGCGATGGGGCTTGTGCCGCTGAAAGTGATTGCACGGCGGCAGGGCATCTCCGAAAAATATTTGGAGAGCATCATTCAAATGCTTGTAAAAGAAGATTTCCTCAATGGCGTGCGCGGCAAGGGCGGTGGCTATCGCCTGACGAAAACGCCGCAGGAGTATACGGCGGGGGCGATCCTGCGTTTGACAGAAGAATCGCTGGAGCCGGTGAAATGTTTAGGGGAGGACGCGGCGGTGTGCCCGCGCTCCGCAGACTGCCGCACCCTGCCGCTCTGGCAGGGGTTAGGGCGTGTCATCAACGATTACTTGGACCAGGTGACGCTTGCCGACTTGATGGAGGACGAAGAAAAATGACGGTATGCCGCGCGGCACACCGCCATTTTTTGTGGGCTATTTTTTGAATGTGATCTCCTGCCCGCCTACCAGCACGCGTCCGATCATTTCAAGCGGCAGCGGAGTGGAGAACTGGTTTTTCAGCACGCACCCGTTTTTATCAGTGGAACTGGATACGCTGCCGAAGAAGATCGGGTCGCCGGATGTGTCAAATACTTCGATCTGCGGTACGTCGCCCAAGTTTGCCGTATTCGCGGCGGGCGTGTTAGCGGGCCAGCCGGATCCCTTTGTATCGGTCACAACGCTTACGCCTATGGCCGAAAGTTCCACGCGCTCGATATGCCAGCCATTCACCGTTAAATCAGGGTATGCAACGCGCTGTTTGGAAACGCTTTCCAGGCGGAACGTCGTATCCCATTTCCCCGCCACGGAACCGGCGTAGACGGTGCCCGTGTAGGCGACGCCTATGCGGTTCAGGTCGGGCTTCTGCGGCAGCGGCAGCACATATTCCGTGTAGGTGTAATAGGCGCGGTCGTCGTCTGTATCCTCTGCCGCGTCAAATTCCACTGTGTGCCGGGGCAGCTTATCCAACTCCGCCTGTTTGCCGGAAAGCGAGAGGGACAGTTCCATCTCGGCATACTGCCCGGTCTCATTCGGCTTTACCAGCAGGTGCAGCGCGTTGTCCGCTATGCCCGCCGCCGCCAATTCGCCCCACGGGAGAAGGCCGTCCACCGACCCGTCCGACTCGGCAGGCAGCAGCGCCCTGCTGAAATCATAGGACGCCTGCGTGCCGCCGTCGGCTGTCATGGAGACGGAAGAGCGCTGCCGCCCTTCCAAAGACTGGAACGACGGGGCGGGGAAAGCGCCCGCAATTTTGGCAGCACTGAGGCCGACGGGCTGATCCAAATAGTCCTTGCCGCTGAGCAGGATCCGCCCAATGGAAAGCGTTACCTTTTTGCCGTTCAGATCCTCGCGGCTGGAGGCTTCGATCAGAAATGTGGCAGTTTTGCTTTTTTCGTCGAACTGTACAAGCTGCACAAATGGGGCGTAGCATTCGCCGGAGAGCCGCACGTCGCATAATGCGGCGGTGCCGTCGATGCGCGACCCCTCCCTATCCCGCACGGCCACATAGATGTCCATGGTATTGCTGTCATTCATGGCCGCGACGACCGTCGTCTCAATGCCCTCGCTGACGCAGGAGCGCTCGATGGGCTGCAAAAGCGACGACACCTGCGTGCCCAATATCGCGAACAGGTTGTGCGAAGCGGGTGACGCGGCCAGCACGCCAACGCTGCACGCAAATACCAGGCACAGCACTGCCGCCAGCGCGATCGGGCGGCGCAGGACCCGCAGGCGGAAACGCCTCTTTGCCGGTCCAGCCGCCGTGATGCGCTGCGCCAGGTCGTCCGGCACGCGCAGTGCGTCCAGACGGCGGTCGGCGGCAAGCCGGATAGGGTTACTCTCCTTCGCCATACCATCCCTCCAATCGTTTTTTCAGCTGGTCGCGGGCGCGTTTGAGGCGCACGGAAATGGTGGATTCCGGCGCGTTCAGCACACGGGCGATGTCGCTGATCTTCATGTCCTGGTAGTAAAACAGCAGGATGACCTCTTTGTAGTGGGGTTTCAGCTCCATGACGGCGCGCAAAACGGTGTCGTCCGCGTGCGGGTATTCCTGCGTGACGGGCACATCACTCAGCGCCTCCACCACATTGACACGCCGGTTCCACGCACTGCGCAGGAAGTCCTTGCACACGTTGATGGCGATGCGCATGATCCAGGTCTTTTCGCCGGATTCCCCGTCGAACTGGCCATAGCTGCGGTACACCTTGAGAAAGGTCTCCTGTGTCGCGTCCTCCGCGAGATGCACGTCTTTCAGGTACAAAAAGCACATCCGGAGTACAGCGTTGCCATAGGTGCCGATGATACGTTCCAGGTCGGGGGCCATGACGGGCTGCGCCGCGTTTTCAGGGATCATAGCGGTGTTCACCGCCCTTCCTGCCGTTTAGACGGCTTGATTGAAAGGATTTGTTTCAAAAATGTTTCAATTTTGTAATGAATTACAAAATTTCGGCATTTTCGATAAAGATATTTCTATTATAGCGTAAATCTGCCCAAAAGGCAAATAACAAGAAAATGAAGAAAATCTGATATTTTTCTTGCGAAAATGTTCCGTTTGCGGTAGGATAGAGTCGGCGCACATGAAAACCGGGGAAAATCCCGCCCGTTTTCAGGTGCATCCGCTCAATCGCTACAAAACAAGGAGGAGATTCGCTATGCAGCGCCCTGAAACACCCCGTATCGCCCTGCACCCGCCTGCCTATTTCTGCCCCCGTGCCGCCGGGCCGCTTGTGATGGATGGGAATATCCACAAACCATTCTGGGAAAATGTGCCCTTCACAGAAAATTTCGCCGATATCAGCGGCCACGATTTCCCCACGCCGCGTTTTTGCACCCGCGCCAAGATGTGCTGGGACGATGAAAACCTGTATATCGCCGCGCTGCTGGAGGGAAATGAGATATGGGCCAGGCTCACCCAGCGCGACACCGTTGTATATTACGACAACGATTTCGAGGTCTTTATGGACCCCAGTTCCAGCACACAGCACTATATGGAGCTGGAGATGAACGCCCTCAACACGCAATGGGACCTGATGCTCACGCGCCCCTACCGCGACGGCGGCCATTCCGTGACCTGCTGGGACATCAAGGGCGTAGAGACAGCGGTACATATCGAGGGGAAACTGAACGACCCCGGCGCGGACAACCGCTGGTGGTCGGTGGAGATCAAGATCCCCTTCGCGCCGCTGATGGAAAGCTACAGCCGCGAGCAGAACCCGCAGGAGCTTGCGCGCTGCTATCCCTGCCGCACCGCGCCGCGCAAGGGGGAATTCTGGCGCATGAATTTTTCGCGTGTCCAGTGGCAGGTGGATGCGGCCTATGAAAAAAAGTGCGGCCCCGACGGCCAGCCGCTGCCGGAGGACAACTGGGTCTGGGCGCCCACGGGCCTCATCGACATCCACTGCCCGGAATTCTGGAGCTTCGTATTCTTTACCGACCACGGCGAGGAAATGCCCATCCCGGAGGATGAACTGCGCAAACTGGCCCTGCGCCGCCTCTATTACGCCGAACACGCCTGGCTTGCCAAAAACGGCTGTTTCACAGAGGAAGTGGACGCCCTTCTTGCAAGCCTGCCCCCGCATCTTCAGGGAAAGTTAGACTATCCCGTGCGCATCGAAACGACGCGCCGCAGCTTTGAGATAAGCTGCCCCGCCGCCGACGGCGCAGGGGAAGTGGTCATGCGCACCGACGGCCTCACATGGCTGACACGCGAGGAGGAATAACCGCCAATGCAGCGCCGCCCAAGCATTATTGCAGCAGGGCGGCGCTCTTTTTGTACGCGGGCGGGGGCTGCTCCAGAGGCGCTGCCTCTGGACTCCGCCAAAGGGGC
>CANCXY010000086.1 GCA_947381875.1 uncultured Clostridia bacterium
ATCGGCGTGCTGGCGGGCGTGGTGACGAATTGGGTGGTGTAGCGGGGGAAAGCCTGCTATGGGTGGATAGAAAGAGACGAGGAAAGCCGGGGGCATTGCGCCCCCGGCTTTCCATTTATGCCTTTGGAGATTACCTTTTGCCTGTGGTTTGGGAATTGCTGTTCCTGCTCCGAAACGCGGCTTATTGCAGGAGCTGCAGCACGCTCTGCGGCTGCTGGTTGGCCTGCGCAAGCATGGCCTGTGCGGACTGAACAAGCACGTTCATCTTCGTGTAGTTCATCATTTCCTTTGCCATGTCCGTGTCGCGAATGCGGCTGTTGGCGCTGGACAGGTTCTCCACAGCAACATCCAAGTTATTGATAGTGTGTTCGAGGCGGTTCTGGAGTGCGCCCATAGAAGCACGCGTGCTGAAAACATCATTGATAGCTGTTTTGATCTTATCAATGGAGTCACTGGCATCTTTTTCGCTTGTAATTTTTAAGCCGGAAATGTTCAACCCTTTTGCGCTCATATCAGCAATGCTGATATTCATCTTGTTGAAGTTGTCTGCTGTGTCGCCAATCTGCAACGTCAGCGCATTACCAGAGCCGCCGACTTTTGTAATCTCCGTTTTAATACTACTGAATTTTTGCTGTCTGCCTGGATTTTTTGGGTGTTAGGGCAGGCTACCGCAAAGCGCGGAAAAGTGGGAACTTTTTTGTAAATTGGAGGATTTCGAGCTTGATAAGTATTCAACAATATATTTCCACAATTTTTCAACACTTAAAATGTAAAATCCAGACATAAAAATAGCCGCAGCATCCGGCATTTCCCGGAGGCTGCGGCCTTTTTGTCGGTTTTTGGTTTGACAGATACAGGGGTTTATGGTATGCTGACAGAGCAGTCAGAAGGCGGCACCACCCAGAAAGGAGGCGTTGGGGAAACCAAGTGGAAGGGAGGTGTCGTTATGCGGAAGAAGTGGGCAGAGGCTCTGCGCGTGTCCCTTTGCATTTTATTCCTTTTAGCTTTTGCCATTTACTTTTCACCGCTTGCATATTAAAAAGGCTTGACCTGTCCGAACCACAGTTCAAGCCCAACTAATGCAACGGCAGATCGCTGGTGCCGTCCTTCTGGCTGTATTATATATCAAACCCGCGCGGATGTCAACCCTCCGCAAGCATTTTTTCATAGCAGGAGCGACCGCAGCCCCCCGGAACTCCCGGAGGCTGCGGCCTCTCTTTTCTCTTTCAAAATCCCATTTTTCCCGCGCGTTTCCCATTTGCGCCAAGCCCCAAACTACTGCCCCGCTTCGATCTCCCCCGCCTTTTGCAGCGTCCATTTCGCCACAGCGGGGCCGATCAGCTCATAAATCATCGTACCGCACAGCACGACAGCGCGCACCACCTCGGCGTATTCGGGCACGACCTTTTGCGCCACGACCGTCAAGCCGATGGCAACACCTGCCTGCGGGATCAGCGCCGGGCCAAGCCACAGACGTACTTTCCGGTCGGCCTTCATCAGGGTTGCGCCCAGCCACGCGCCTGCCATTTTCCCCACGACGCGCAGCACCACATACACGATGCCCACCACGCCGATCGTCGGCAGGATGGAGAGGTTCAGACCCGCGCCCGAAAGCACGAAGAACATCATATACACAGGCGGCGTGATGGTATCGCACATTGTCATAATCTCGCTGGACTTCTGGCAGAAGTTGGCGAACACCGCGCCCATCGCCATGGTGGTGAGCAGTGCCGAGACGTTCAGCGCGTCGGCCACCGCGCTTGTGAACAGCACGACGGCGATTGTAAGTACCAGGCGGTTTGCCTGCGTCTTGAACACGCGCAGCAGCATTGTAAAGACAAAGCCTAACAATGCGCCCACGCCCAGCGCCTCCACGATCTCCCACACCGGTTTTAAGATGCTGAGCGCCAGCGAGACATCGGCGGTGCTTGTCAACGTCTGGGCCATCGCGACGGCGATCCCGAAAGCGATCAGCGCGGTGGCGTCGTCAATGGCGACGACGCTCAACAGTGTTTCGGTGACAGGCCCGCGCGCCCGGTACTGTTTGATAACCATAATGGTGGCGGCGGGCGCGGTAGCGGCGGCGATGGCCCCCAGCACAAGGGAAAACGGCAAAGGCTTTCCCACGGCGACAAGCCCTATCACGACGCACACCACGGCGATAAAACTTTCAAAAACGGCAATAACGATAGGCGTGACGCCCACGCGCTTAAAATAGCTGATCTTAAATTCACTGCCAATAGAAAACGCGATAAACCCCAGCGCAATCTCACTGACAAGCGAAAGCCCGGTCACGGCGTCCGCCGAGAGCAGCCCCAGCACCGACGGCCCGATGATCAGTCCGCCAATCAGGTACCCGGTCACATCGGGCAGTTTCAAAAAGTGGATGAGCTTGGCAAACGCCAGCCCGCAGAACAAAAGGAGCGAAAACTGAAACAACAAACCCAGTTCCATAATTTCCCCATCAGATCCCCTCAAAAATTAGTGGATACCCTTGATAAAATCCACCGGCACAGAAAATGCGATGCCGCTGTTGGGCGCATTGAAGCTCCCGGCGGCGTCCTCCACAATGCCGACCGCGCGCTGTACATCTTCATCCTTCAGCACCATAAATACGGTGACATTTTCTTCCCTGTCCGGCTCCATCATGGCGCGCAGCGACCCCAGGAACGACCCGTCAAAATACTTTTCCAGTGTCATAGCCATGCCCCGGCTCTGAATCACCGTCGCGCCTCTCAGCCCCGCATGCTCCAGCGCGTTCAGCGCCGGTTCCAGCTTCTCCGTGCGGTTCAGCACAAACACAAGCAGTTTCACAAAAAACCTTCCCTCCTCGTTGCCGGGCTGCCGCCCGGATCTGCCCAAAGGGGGCGCTGCCCCCTTTGGAATCCTCCGCGGCCTTTGAAAAGGCCGGCGAAACTTTTCATTGCGCCCATACTGCCGTATGGGCGTGGGACAATTCAAGCATCTCCCGCCGTCTCTCTCCGCCCAATCAGGAAAAGGTGCGCGGCAATGAAATTGCCGCACGAGATGGGTTTCCAAAGGGGGCTTGCCCCCTTTGGCGGAGTCCAGAGGCAGAGCCTCTGGCAGGTCCGGGCAGCGCCCGGGCAGGTTTGGGCGGCAGCCCAACAGTCAGCGGATGTAGATATGGCGCGGCAGGCCGTCCACATAGATGGGGGTCAGCTCGGCCTGGATGAGGGGACGGACGTAGGCGAGGAACTCCTGCGTTACACCTACGCCGTCACGGGTGATCCATTCAGCGGGCACTTTCTTTTCGAGATTCGCGACGGTGTGTACGTCGTGCAGCTCGGTGGTGTACTGGTAGGGGTCGTTGGAGATGCGCGTCAGGCCGACCATCTCGCCGGTGTGGCCCTCGAACGCCGCTTTTACCGCCGCGCCGCCTACCTGGAACGCCTCGGTGATGTCCGTGCGGCTGGTGATATGGCTGCCGCAGCGCTGCAATGTAGAAAATTCGATTGCGCGTGTGCGGCACCCAAGCTGCTTTGTGGCCGCGTCCGCCAGATAGCGCGCCGTGCCGGTCAGGGCGTGGTGGCCGAAAGCGTCTGTGCGGGCCTCGTGGCCGTCCAGCTCACATACATAGGTGCCGTCCTCGGTGCGCAGGCCCTCGGAGACCGCCACGACAATATCCTTTTTCCAGTTCTGGAGACGATCCATCCGCTCTAAGAAACGCTGGACGGAGAAAGGCGTTTCGGGCAGGCATACCATGTCCACGCCCTCGCAGTCCTCGGCCTTGGCCAGCGCCGCCGCGCCCGTCAGCCAGCCCGCGTTCCGGCCCATGATCTCCACGACCGTTACACTGCGCGTGTCGTATACAAGGCTGTCGCGCAGAATCTCCTTCATGGTCGCCGCTATGTACTTCGCCGCCGAACCGAAACCGGGGGTGTGGTCGGTGTTCATCAGGTCGTTGTCGATGGTCTTCGGCACGCCCATGAAACGGATGTCGCTGCCGATCGACGCGCCGTAATCGGACAGCTTGGCGATCGTGTCCATGCTGTCGTTGCCGCCGATATAGAAGAAATAGCCGATATCCAGCTTGCGCAGGATTGAGAACAGCCGTTCGTACAGTTCCACGTCCTCCTCCGGGCTGGGCAGCTTGTAGCGGCACGAGCCGAGATAAGATGCGGGCGTGCGTTTGAGGATCTCAATGTCCAGTGTATCGCGCAGGGTCTGGGAGAGGTCGATGTACTGTTCCTCCAAAAGGCCCTTCACGCCGAAACGCATGCCGTAAACGTGTTCCGCGCCGCGGCTGCGCGCCGCCTGGAATACGCCGACAAGGCTGGAATTGATCACGGCGGTCGGCCCGCCGCTCTGCCCGACAATCGCGTTTTTGCCCATGTGGTTTTCCCTCCTATAGTAATTGTGTGCTGTGCGGGGCGTTTTCCGCGTATTCTCCGCCCGCAGGGCGGAGAATACGCAAAATATCTCTCTGTGCCCCGCGCGAAAAACGTCTGCTTTTAGTATAGCACATTTTTTGCATTTGTCACCATTTTGAAACCATATTTCTGCAATTTTTATGCAGCGCAGTTCGTATAAAGAGCAAAAGGCACATGGGGAGCGCCAGGCCTCAGAGGGGTTCCCGTGCATTTTCTATCCCCGCGGGCGGGGAAATGCGCAAAAGGCTGCTCCCAGCGCATGCAAAACGCTTTATGTCCCGCCTTACGGGCAGGGCACGAATGATTCAGGAGGGATCGAATATGAAAAAGACAATAGTACGCCTGATTTCGCTGCTGGCGGCACTTGCGCTGGCAATGGGCCTGGCCGCGTGCGGCGGCGCAGGCAAGGGGAGCGGCGCGACGGGTTCCACCTCCTCTACCGCGCCGCAGATATCGCAGGATATACAGTCCAACGGGAGCATGTCAGATAGGTTCGATATGGCGGCGGAGGAGAGCGGCAGCATTGGCAGCGCCCCCGGCGCGCCCGCCGACCGCACAAGCACCTCGCTCCTGCCGCAGGACGGGCGCAAGGTAATCCTGAACGCCTCCCTGACAATCGAGGCGCTGGACTTCGACGCCACCTGCGCCGCGCTGATGGCCGCCCTGCGCAGTGCGGGCGGGTACGTCTCCGGCACGGATCAGTACACGCCGTCCTATGAGGGGGCGCAGCGCCGCGCGCACTATCAGCTCCGCGTGCCCGCCGACCGCTACGATACGTTTTTGGAGGGCGCGGGCAAAGCGGGCAACCTGACGAACAAGACCGAATCGACGCAGGATGTCACCAGTGAATATGTGGACGTGGAAGCGCGCCTGAAAAGCCTGAAAATGCAGGAGGAGCGCCTGTACGCCATGATGGAGCAGGCGGGAGAGCTGGAAACGCTGTTAGCCATACAGAACCAGTTGACGGAGGTGCAGTACCAGATCGAGAGCTACACCTCCCGCCAGCGCACGTTTGACGACCTGATCGCGTATTCCACGGTCGACGTAGATGTGGAGGAAGTGCGTCAGATCACCGTAAAGGCCGAGACCTTCGCGGAGCGCATCGGCAAGGCGTTCCGCCAGAGCTGGGGCCGCTTTGGCGACAACGTGCAGGATTTCGCGGTCGGCTTTGTAGACGCGATCCCCTCCCTGCTCGTCCTGGCCGTCCTGATAACACTGCTCGTGCTGCTGGTGCGCATGCTGAGCCGCCGCGCCGCCGCCCACCGCGCCGCGCACCCCGTACAGCCTTACAAGCCCGCCGAATACACCATGCCGCCCAAACCTGCGCCCGCCGCCGACACCGAGGAGAGCAAGACGGAACGGGAACCGAAATACAAGTAAGCCCCAGAGGCTCCGCCGGGCGCTGCCCGGACCTGCCAGAGGGCGCCGCCCTCTGGACTCCTGCCAAAGGGGCGCAGCCCCTTTGGAAACCCATCACCTGCACAGCTTTATACGGGTGCGACGCCGCTCACTTCCCCTTTTGCAGGATGTACCAGGCCGCCAATATGCAAAGCGGCAGCAGCGCGGCGGACAGCGCCAGCAGGCTCACCGGCGGCGGCGCGGGGCACAGCTCTAAAATAAAAAGGGAATAGGGTTCCAACAGGGTCCAGAGGTTGTACTCGCGCAGGAGCGACGGGAAGGAAAAGCAGTAGAACAGGTATTCCAGCAGCAGCCCCATGCCGGACAGGCTCGCGGCGGACAGCATGGAGTGCGCGCGGCAGGAGACCCACAGCACGAACAGCGCAACCGGCAGGCTGCCGAGTGTCAGGCTTGCCGCCGCGAAAAGGAAATGCCGGTTGGCTGTCCATACGGGTTTGAGCGTTACTTCCAGCCCCACGCCCGCGACAGGGGCCGTGCCGTCCCAGACGCCGCAGAGCGCGCAGGCAAAAAATGTAATTGCCGTGAACAGCCCGCAGAGGAACACGCAGGTCAGGCATGCGGCCATGAGCTTTGCGGCGGCGCGTCCCCTGCGCCCCGCCCGGCAGGCGGCGGGGATCAACCATGCGCCGTTTTCCCGCTCGCCCGCAAATACCGGGGAGAGCATACTGGTAAGCGCGGCGGCGAGGAAATAATGGGCGGCAAAGTTCATCAGTTGGATGGGGACGCTCTCAATGGCGCAGAAGTAGCTTGCCCGCAGCGCGGGAAACAGGCAGACGACCAACGCCGCCGCGGTATAGGCCCCGCCCAACGCCCATACCGCGGGCCGCCCCAACAGCCGCGCCAGTTCCCACCCAACGCGCGCCGCTGCCGCGCGCATCAATGGTTTCCGGGTTTTGCCCCCGCGCATCAGTAGTTTTTGTGCTTTACCCCGCCCTACGGGCGGGGTAAAGCACCGAAGATGTTTCCCGCGCATCAATAGTTTCCGTGCCTTGCCCCGCCCATAGGGCGGGGTAAAGCACAAAAGATGTTTCCTGCGCATCAGTCCTTCACCTGCTTTCGGATATAGGCGCGGCAGCAGAGGGTCAGGCAGAGCGCCGCCAACAGGACGTTGCACAGCACATTGAGCGTCAGCGTGGGAACAAGAAGCCCAAACACGTTGGTATACCGCCCCGCCGCGACAAGCTCCACCTGCGTTTGCAGCATGAACAGGCTCAATTCACCCGGCAGCGACCAGACGGCGGAGAGGTGGGGCGGGAATGGGATGGTATGGGCATAGAGCGCCGTCCCACCATAAAATATGCCCGCCGCGAAAAAGGGGATCAGCGCGTTTTTGCTGTATGCTGACAGGCACAGCACAACGCTCCCCAGCGTCCACCCGGCCAGGAGCGTCCCCGCCGCCTGCCGCAGGCAGAATCCGCCGACGGTGCCGCCATAGAGCGTCAGGGAAAGGCCGTAGGTACTGGCGGCGGACAGCGATACATCGGGGCCTCGATAGCAGACGGCGCACACAAGCAGCGCCGCCCCTTCCATGCACGTCACGACGACAGCGACGAAAATACCCGAAGCCAGCAGCTTTGCAAAGAACACGCCCAAGCGTCCCTTGCGCGCGGTGAGCAGCGCCGCCTGTGTGCCGCTGGTGTATTCATCCGCGTATACGCCCGATAGGCCGACAAGGATCACCAGCATGATCATCCCTGGGAACACAGCGGCGTGGTTCACGTCAATGAGCGCGGTTGCCCCTGGCTCTACGTTCAGCCCGATTTCCACCGGCGTTTCCCGATAAGCCCGCAGCAGTTTTGCGCGGGCTTTTTGCTGTCCCGGCGCGTCGGTATCCTCCGCCAGCCCCTCGATATACGCCGCGCGGGCGTCGGTGCGCTCGAAGAAGTTGTTGAGGGCGTGGGCCAGATAGCCGCGCAGGGTCCTGTATACGCGCTCGCTGTCCCGATACTGTTCGATATAGTCCCGGACTTCCTGTGGCAGGAATGGCATCAGATCATCCGCGCCGCAGGCATAGCCTTTCCCGCGCACAAATGCGCGCAGTTCCTCCCGCCCCGCTGCCGTTTCCAAAGCGGCGCGCACAGGTTTTAGGGTATATTGTATGCCCACAGTATCCCGGAACTGCATTTGCAGCAGGGAGAACAGGGCCAGAAATACCACAAGCGCCAGCCAGACCGCTTTCCGGGAAAAGATTTTATACAACTCTGTTTTCAACATCTCCACATTCATATGGACCACCATTTCCTAAAGACTTTGTTCCCTGTTTCCCTGCCCGAAGGGTGGGGAAACAAAATGCGTGTCGTATTACTCCGCATACCCTCCAAAATAGTAGCTGAACACATCTTTCAGCACGGGCCGCACCGGCTCGCAGGGGAAGGGGGGCGTGTCAGGGCCGACAAGCCGCACCTGTACGCCGCCGGGCACGGGCAGCAGGTTCCCCACCGTATAGTGCTTTTGCAGCTTCGGCACGGCCTCGTGGGGCGCGACCGCCGACCACACCTTCCCTTCCATCTGACGCATCAGCTGGGCGGTCGTATCCATCCGCAGCAGGACGCCGCCGCGCAGCATAATGACCTTCCCCGCGATAAATTCCATATCGGAGATGATATGGGTGGAGAGTACGACAATCTTATGCTCTGAAAGCTCTGAAATGATGTTGCGCAGACGGATACGCTCCTGCGGGTCGAGGCCCGCCGTCGGCTCGTCTAAGATGAGGATATCCGGGTCGTTCAACAGCGTCTGCGCAATGCCGACGCGGCGCAGCATGCCGCCGGAAAATCCGCCCAGGCGCTTTTTCCCCGTGTCCGCCAGGCCCATCAGCTTCAAAAGCGCATCGATGCGGCGGTCGGCGGCCCGCCCGGTGATGCCCTTCAGCGCCGCGATATATTTCAGGAACTTCTGGGCGGAAAAGTTTTTGTATACGCCGATCTCCTGCGGCATATAGCCCAGCCTGTCGCGGTAGGCGGCCCCCAGCGCGCGGATGGGTACGCCATCCAGCCGCACCATGCCCGCTGTGGGCGTGAGGATATCGACCATCATTTTCATCAGCGTAGTTTTGCCCGCGCCGTTCGGGCCAAGCAGGCCGTATACGCCAGGCGTCAGCGAAAAGGAAACGCGGTCGACCGCGCGTTTTTTGCCGAAATCCTTTGTCAGCTTTTGCACCGATAATTCCATACGATCAATCCTTTCCCTATCTTCCCTGTACCTCCGCCCGCAGGACGGGGAACACGCAAAATATCCGCGCTTTGGACACGCCCGGAAATATCCCCGTGCCTGAGTGTCTCCAAAATCCGCTTTTTCAAGCGCGGCCATGATACCGCTTTGCCGCCGAACACACAGCGGCCAGTACAAACAAACTCAGGCTCGCCGCCAGCGCGCCCGACAGCAGCGCGAGGCTTGCCGTCCACAGCATTTCCACGGCTTCGGGCTGACCCAGCAGGCAGGCCGCGCCGCCCACCCAGGCGGTCAACAGCAGCGAGAGCGGCAGCGCGTTTTCTAACAGCGAGAGCAGAAAGAGTGCGGCGGCCCCCACAAGGAACAGGGCAGTGAATGCACAGAGGTAGAGCCGCAGGAGCCGCGTGCCGCGCGGGAAAAGCACCGCTCCCGCAGCGCCCACACAGAGGGCGCTGCCCAGTGTACTGGCCCAGAGCCGCGCGAACCAGAGCTTTTCGGGAGAATACCGGCATGTCTTTTCTAATTGGGCGAGGGCGGGATCCCGGTAATGCAGATCCCGGATGGCGAATGAAAGCACGGGCACGGGGGCCAGGACAGTGACGCATGTCAGCGGCAGGCCGCTTTGCGGGGCCATCTGACGGGAGAGTACGACCATGCCCGCCAGCACGCACGCGCAGAGCATGGAAAACGGCGCGGCGCTCAGCGCGAGGCACGCGCACAGCACGCGCCAGGATTCCCGGCGGGCAAGGGAGCGCGGCCGCGCGCAGGAGGCGGCCAGTCTGCACGCCGCCGCGCGCTCCGCGGGCGGCACGCCGGGGACGGGCGCGCGGCGCAGATAATCCGCCGTTTGTTGAGCTGTTTCCGAATATGTTTCGAGGAAATCATGGTTCGTTGACATCGTATCCCTCCAATTCCTGTTTCATCTTTTCCAGTCCGTAGCGGACGCGGGCTTTTACCGTCGTTTCCCGCGCGCCCGTCACGGCGGCGATCTCCCGCATGGAGAAGCCGTGATAAAAGCGCAGGACAAGCGCCTCCCTTTGTTCCGGCGGCAGACGGGCCAGCGCCGCGCCGATATCGCCCCGCTGTTCGCTCCGGGCAAAGGCGGTATTGGCGGCAGGGGCGTCTTCGTCCAGCGGATCGGGGTCGGGATGGCGGGAGAGGGTGCGGTAATAGTTTTTCAGATGATTGGAGACAATCGCGAACAGCCAGCTTTTGAACGGTGCGCGTGGCCTGTAGCGGTTCAGGGCCAGCACGGTTTTTATGAGCGCCTCCTGCGTCAGGTCTTTTGCGAGGTGGTATCTGCCGGTGTTTTTGTAGAAATACGCGAAGATGGGCGTGTACCAGGTGTTCAGCAATTCCTCCATCGCGTCCCTGTCGCCGTCCTGCGCCCGACGGATCAACTCCGATTCCTGCACTTCCTCACCGCCTCTCCTGTTATCTGAAACACCGGGAATAGGGAAAAAGATATATCCTCTTAAAAATAAAACGGACAAGCCGGGGGCTTGTCCTCAATGGGGGGTATTTTAGGGGAGTGTCCACATCGCGGATCTATTGCCGTATATTTCCCCGCCCTCCAGGCGGGGAAATATACGAAAACACCCTGCATTGGACACTCCCTATTTTAGGTGTTGTTTCCTATAGAAAAGCAGTGACGCAAAAACCAAACCCGAAACTTGTCCACGCCCGGTCATGTTTCAGGCTGTCCCCGCATATGCTTATGGTGCGGCACAAACGGTGCCAAGATGGAACATATAAAAGTTTCGCCGGCCTTTTCTAAAGACCGCGGAGTCCAGAGGCAGAGCCTCTGGCAGGATTCCAAAGGGCAGCGCCCTTTGGCAGGTCCGGGAAGCGCCCGGCGCGAGGGGGTGGCAGGGCATGAGGCGCAGGAGAAGGCGAGCGCCGGTATGGGCGGCAGCGCTGGTGGTGACATGCGGCGCGGTGCTGGCGTCGCCGCCAGGTCTGGCGTGGCCGGGCGCGCTGTGGCTGGGCAGCTTTTTGCGCGCGCCGCAGGCGGCGGTCGAGGCGGCGCGGCAGACGCTCGATGAAACAATGGACAAGGCAGGACCGGGAAACGGGGCTATAGAGGCGCAGGCGCCGGGCGGATTCTGGACAGAGCCGCCAGCGCGTCAGCCTGCATCCGAGGAGCAAACGGAGGAAGGGCCGGAGGAAGAAGAAACGCAGGCGACGCAGGGGGACGCGCCGCAGGAACCGGAACCAGAGGCGGAAGCAACGCCGGAACCGGAGCCTATGCCGGAGGGAATGGCCCCACTGATAGAGACCTTTTTCCCTCAGGGGCACGGCGCGGGGTATATCCAGAGCGGCGCGGGCACGGTGCGCAACTGCACGGCGCTTTCCGACGCGGAAGTTGCCGCCGAGATGATGCAGGCGCTGCCGTTTTCCATTGAGGTCGGGTCCAGCGCGCCGCAGGTACTCATCATGCACACGCACGCCACCGAAACCTACGAACTGGCGGAACGGAGCTGGTGCGACCCCGCTTTTTCCGCCCGCAGCACCGACCTTTCCGTCAATATGGCGGCGGTGGGGGATGAGATCGCGGCACAGCTCAACGCGGCGGGCATCATGACGCTGCACGACACGACGCTGCACGACTACCCCAGCTATACCGGCAGCTACGCCAAAAGCAATGCGACGGTATCGGCGTACCTGGCGCAGTATTCGAGCATCAAGGTTGTGCTGGACGTACACCGTGACGCCATCCAGTACGACGACGGCACACGCGTAAAGCCTGTGGTGACGATCGACGGCCAGAAGGCCGCGCAGGTGATGATTATCTGCGGCGCGGACCGGGGCGGGAACCTGCCGAATTTCCGCCAGAACCTGCGCTTCGCCAGCCGTTGGCAGGATAAGATGGAAGGCATGTATCCGGGCCTGACGCGCCCGGTGCTGTTCGATTATCGCTACTATAACCAGGACCTCACCACCGGCAGCCTGCTGATCGAGATGGGCGGGCACGCCAACACGCTGGAGGAGGCAAAATATTCCGGGCGTCTTGTGGGGAAAGCACTGGCGGCGCTGTTCAGGGAATCCTGAACAGCGCCTTTTGGGCTGTACTGGGACCCGCTCGGAGGCTCCGCCGGGCGCTGCCCGAACCCGCCAGAGGGCGCCGCCCTCTGGACTCCTGCCAAAGGGACGCAGTCCCTTTGGGATCCCACCTTGTCCCTTATGAGGATTATCTTTCCGGCATCTGAAACCCCGCGAGCGCTTTGTTCAAATAGT
>CANCXY010000087.1 GCA_947381875.1 uncultured Clostridia bacterium
TTCCAAAGGCGGAGCCTTTGGCCGGTCCAGCGGGACGCTGGCAGGATTCCAAAGGCGGAGCCTTTGGCCGGTCCAGCGGGACGCTGGCAGGATTCCAAAGGGCGGCGCCCTTTGGGGCTACTTGCTGGCGGCAGCCACGATGGCGGCGAAGTCGGCGGGTTTCAGGGACGCGCCGCCGATGAGGCCGCCGTCGACATCCTTTTTCGAGACAAGCTCGTCGGCGTTTTTGGCGTTCATGCTTCCGCCGTACTGGATGGTGGTCGCCTCGGCGAGGTCGGGGGTGTACAGCTCGCCCACCACCTTGCGGATGGCCGCGCACACTTCCTCGGCCTGATCGGCTGTCGCGGTGCGGCCTGTGCCAATGGCCCACACCGGCTCATAGGCGATAATCACGCGCCGCATTTCTTCCGCGCTGACGCCGCCCAAGGCGATCTTTGTCTGCATGCGCACCAGTTCTTCTGTCACGCCCTGCTCGCGCTGGGTCAGGCTCTCGCCCACGCATACAATCACCGTCAGGCCCGCCGCCAATGCCGCTTTGGCGCGCTTGTTGACCGTCTCATCCGTCTCGGCGAAATACTGGCGGCGCTCGGAATGGCCCACAATCACATATTTCACGCCCAGGTCGACCAGCATATCCGCCGAAATTTCGCCCGTGTACGCGCCCGATTTCTCGAAATGCACATTCTCCGCACCTACGCCAATATTCGTGCCTTTGCACTTCTCCACCGCTGTGACAAGATCGGTGAACGGCGTGCAGATTACCACGTCGCACGCGGCGTCTTTGACGGCGGGGATCAGCTCGTCGATCAGCGCCGCCGCCTCGGTGGCGGTCTTGTTCATTTTCCAGTTCCCGGCAATTACTGCTTTGCGCTTTGCTTTGTCCATGTTCTTTTCTTCTCCTTTGTAGCAGGGGCTGGAGGGCGCATCCATTTTCCTTGTTTCCCCCGCCGAAGGCGGGGGAACAGGCCCTATATAAGAGGGCGCGCCCTGCCCCTATTCTGAAACAAGATGGGTTTCCAAAGGGGCTGCGCCCCTTTGGCGGAGTCCAGAGGCAGCGCCTCTGGGCAGGTCCGGGCGGCAGCCCGGCAGAATTCCAAAGGGCAGCGCCCTTTGGGCAGGTTTGGGCGGCAGCCCAACAGCGTGCAAAAGCAGGGGCACGCGGCTGACCGCGCCCCCTGCCCTGATAGGTTATGCGTTTGCGATGCAGTCGATACCCGGCAGGACCTTTCCTTCCAGATATTCGAGGCTCGCGCCGCCGCCGGTGGAGATGTGGGTCATCTTATCGGCAAAGCCAAGCTGCATCACGGCCGCCGCGCTGTCGCCGCCGCCGATCACCGTCGTCGCGTCGGTTTCGGCCATCGCGCGCGCTACAGCCTGGGTGCCCTTCGCCAGGATGGGGTTCTCGAATACGCCCATCGGGCCGTTCCAGACAACCGTCTTTGCTTCCTTTACCGCATTGGCAAACAGCTCCATCGTCTTGGGGCCGATGTCCAGGCCCATCTTGTCGGCGGGGATCTTGTCGGAATCAACGGTCGATACCGCGATTTCCGCGTCGATGGGGTCGGGGAACGCGTCGACAATCGTCGTATCAATGGGCAGCAGCAGCTTTACGCCCTTTTCTTCGGCTTTCTTCAGCATGTCCGCGCAGTAGCCAATCTTTTCCTCATCCACCAGCGAGGTGCCCACTTCGCAGCCCTTCGCCTTGAGGAACGTGTACGCCATGCCGCCGCCGATAATCAGCGTGTCGACCTTCGTCAGCAGGTTGTCGATCACGTTCAGCTTGTCGGCGACCTTCGCGCCGCCCAGGATTGCCACGAACGGGCGCACGGGATCGTTGACCGCGTTGCCCAGATAGCGGATCTCTTTTTCCATCAGATATCCGACCGCTGTGTCTTTGATATAGTCGGTGACACCGGCTGTGGAGCAGTGCGCGCGGTGCGCGGAACCAAAGGCGTCATTCACATACGCGGCGTTCTCGCCCACCAGATCGGCCAGGTCTTTGGAGAACTCCGGCAGGTTCTTTGTCTCCTCTTTGCGGAAACGGGTGTTTTGCAGCAACACTACATCGCCGTCGCCCATCGCGGCCACAGCGGCTTTGGCGTTCTCGCCCGCCACATTGTCGTCGTTCGCGAACACAACGTTTTTGCCCAGCAATTCGCCCAGGCGGACAGCCACCGGCGCGAGGCTGAATTTCTCCTCCGGCCCGTTCTTGGGCTTGCCTAAATGGCTGCACAGCACCACGCGGCCGCCGTTCTCGATCAGCTTTTTGATGGTGGGCAGCGCGGCAACGATACGGTTGTCATTCGTAATCTTGCCGTCCTTCATCGGCACATTGAAGTCACAGCGCACCAATACGTTCCGGCCCTGTACGGCCAGATCCTCCACAGTCTTTTTCCCCAGTGTAGACATAGTAAACCAACATCCTTTCTGCTCGAATCCTGTAAAAAGCGGAAATGCCCCCCGCTTTCGGTGGTTCTGCCCTTATTATAGTATACTTATGCCAATTACGCAAGGGGGATTTTGGAGAGAGCGCGGATAAAGTGCGGAGTTTTTGTGTATTTCTCCAACTTGCGTGCGAGGCCTCCGCCTCACACCCCCGCCGCGCCGCCCAAGGTCGTGCCAGGGTAGTAATGCGCGAGGATCTCCCGATACGTCTTTCCCGTCAGTGCCATCGCGTTGGCGCCGTACTGGCTCATGCCCACGCCGTGGCCGTAACCGCGCGTTGTGATCTGAAACAAATGCTCCTCTGTCCATTCGATTGTGAAATCGGCGCTGCGCAGGGAAAGCGCGCGGCGCACGGCGGTCCCGCCGCAGATTTTGCCGCCAATCACGATATTCTGCACATAGCCCGCCGCTGTGCGCTGCACCTCGCCCAGCCATGCGGCGGCGTCCCCTGTGAGGGCAAGGTCGGGGTATGCCTCGGCCAGGTACTGGGCAAACTCCTGCTTTGTGATCGTGAACGACTGCTCGTAATCCGGGCTGGTGAGGTCGAGTGTGGAATCCACCGAAATCAAATACGGCACACTGCCGCCCCATACCGCCGCCGCGTCCTCTGTTTTCCCGTTCGACACCGCGTGATAGCACGCCAGGGCGGGCGCGCCGTCGTAGAGCAGCACCTCGTTCAGCACCGAATCCACGATGGTATCCAGCCGCGCGCGGTTCTCCTCGAACGCCTCGCCCCACATGGCGCGCATCACTGTCTCGGTGATATAGCCTAAACGCTGGTCGGGGTTGGCGCTGAAATACGCGCCTTTGAGGTTCGGGTCGTCGGGGTCGCTCTGGGCTTTCACGGCCAGCGCGTAGCTGTGCGAGGCCACCGCCTGCGCGCGCAGCGCCTCGTCCGGGTAGGTGATGGGCATTTCCGCCGCCACCGCGCCACGCACAAAATCGCGCACCGATACCTCTACCACCTCGCCTGTACGCTCATCTAAAATGCGCAGGGGCGGTTCGGAGAGTGCCGCCGCGCCCGCGTCGGGGTTGGCGAACGGCGAGACGACGGCAGTGGGCACGGAGCTTGCCGCATCCTGTGCGGCTGCGTCGGAAACGGCGGCAGAGGGCGCGTCCAGCGATGGGGCGGGCGTGTTGTCCGGGGACGCGGAAGATGCCTCCGGGAGGGCCGCCGCTTCGGCAGCCTGTGGGGGAAGGAGAAGCGCCGCCATCGGCAGCAGATAAATCAGAACCGCGAACAGCAGCAAAGTGGGAAGGATCTGTTTCATGAATAGCCTCCTAATAAATAGAAAAATAGGGCCAGCCCCAAAACCCCGGTTTTGGGGCTGAGATGGGTTTCCAAAGGGGGCTTGCCCCCTTTGGCGGAGTCCAGAGGCAGAGCCTCTGGCAGGTCCGGGCAGCGCCCGGCGGGAGTCCAGAGGCAGAGCCCTCTGGCAGGTCCGGGCAGCGCCCGGCGGGAGTTTAGAGGGCGGCGCCCTCTGGGGGCGCTGCTGCCATTGCGCATTGGCTTATTTGAGCCAATGCCTTGTTTTTTGCAAAACTTCTCTGTATAATAGAATTATAGAGGGAATTTGGGCGTCCGCCGGCCGCTTTGGGCTGGGGTCCGCCCGGCAGAGAGGGGATATGTAGAATGCCTGTCCAGGCCGAAACGCGGGAGGACAGCCCCATCGCATATTTATGCGAGGAGTACCTGAAAAATAACTTTATAGACCCGGAAATGTGCGAGCGCCTCGGCGTGAAGCGCGGCCTGCGCAATCCAGACGGCACGGGCGTACTGGCGGGGCTGACGAACATCTGCGACGTGGTGGGGTACAGCATGTCCCACGGCGTGCGCGTGCCCGCCCACGGGCAGCTCATCTATCGCGGCTATGACGTGCGCACGCTTGTGGAGGAGGCGCAGCGGGAGGACCGCTTTTTGTTCGAGGACGTGATCTACCTGCTGCTGTTCGGCCGCCTGCCAACGCGGCAGCAGGCGGAACATTTTCTGGGCACGCTCGAAAGCTACCGCGCGCTGCCCGACCATTTCGCCGAGGATATGATCATGAAAGCGCCCTCGCCGAATATTATGAACAAACTGGCCCGCAGCGTGCTGGCGCTGTATTCCTACGACGAGGACCCGGAGGGGCAGTCGCTGGAAAACCTGATGCGCCAGAGCATCGGGCTGATCGCCAGCCTGCCCACCATCATGGTGAACGCTTACCAGATTAAGCGCCGCGTGTATGACCGCGAGAGCATGTTCTGGCACCTGCCGCAGCCGGGGCAAAGCACGGCGGAACACATCCTGGCTACCAACCGCGCCGACCAGAAATTCACGCGGGAGGAGGCGCGGCTGCTGGACCTCTGCCTCGTCCTGCACGCCGACCACGGCGGCGGCAACAACTCCACCTTCACCTGCCGCGTGCTTTCCAGCGCGGGCACCGATACCTATTCCGCCATTGCGGCGGCCATCGGCAGCCTGAAAGGGGCGCGGCACGGCGGCGCAAACCATAAAGTCATGGAGATGCTCGACGGCCTGCTGGCCGTTGTCCCCGACCCCGACGACGAGGCCGCCGTCACCCATGCCCTGCGGCGTATCCTGCGCAAAGAGGCGGGCGACGGCAGCGGGCTGATCTACGGCATCGGGCATGCGGTGTATACGAAAAGCGACCCGCGCGCGGTGATTTTGCGGCGCAGCGCGCACCGCCTGGCCGAGGAAAAAGGCTTCGCGCGGGAACTGCGTATGCTGTGTGCCGTCGAACGGTTAGGCCCGGTCGTGATGCGCGAGGAAAAAGGCGTGGAGAACATCTGCGCCAACGTCGATTTGTTCTCCGGCCTCATCTACCGCATGCTGGGCCTCAGCGAGGACCTGTTCACGCCGCTGTTTGCCATCAGCCGTATCGCGGGATGGTGCGCCCACCGCATGGAGGAGGTCGTCTTTTCGGGCCGCATCATGCGCCCCGCTTACAAATACCTCGGCGCGCCCCAGACGTATGTGCCCCTTGCGGCGCGCTGAGCCGCTGTTTTCAAAAATCCGGGCGTGTATGGGCTACGGGGATATCCCCGCGGGCTTCCCCGTCCTTTGGGCCGGGAAACCCGCAAAAACGTCCCGCTTTTGGACACTCCCAAAAATCCCGCCCGTCGGGCAGGCCAGGGCTGAAAGCCCGGCACTAAGGAGAGAGTATGAAAAAACATTTCTGTTTCGCGGCGCTGATGTACAGCGCCCTGCTTGGTACGGCGTATGCGCTTGAGCTGTTCCTCAATACAAACACCGCCACCGGTTTCCTGATGAAAGGTTCCTCTGTGTGGCGCTATGTGCTGCTGATGCCCGCCCTCCTCCTGTGTTTCCTGACGGGGCTGTATGTGCCGAAAAAGCAGCCGTGCGGCCTCTCCATGCACCCCGGCGCGCAGCGGCTGGAAACATGGCTTTATTTACCCGCCGCCCTCGCGGCCACCGTCTACGGCGCACTGCGCATTGTGGCGGCGGCTACAGGGCAGGTGGGCGATATGAGCGAACACCACGCCATCGACCTCTCCTGGCGCAATAACGTCCTGTGCGTGCTGGAGGGCGTGTGCGCGGCGCTGTTCCTCGTTTTAGCCGTGTGGTGCCTGATGCGCCTCTTTGCCTGCCACGGCGGCTACCCCAGCGCCCCCTGGACCAAATACCTCGGCCTGCTGGGCGGCGCGGCGTTTTATCTGCATGCCGTCATATGCTTTATCGGGCAGCCTTCAAGCCTGCACCGGCTCGCGCCCGCCGTCACCATGCTGGCCGCGCTCTCCTCGCTGCTCTTTGCCTCCTCCCTGATGCGCGCCGTCTATCTGCCGGAGGAGTGCGTCACCGCCCCGCCCCTGGCGCGCAGCGGGCTTCTGGCGTTCTGCTGCTGCACCTGCCTCGCGCTGCCGCAGATGATCTGGCAGCAGGTCACGGGCGCGCTGGATGTTTCCTCGATCGCGCTCGTCAGTTTACAGGCCGCAATGGGCGTATTGGGCGCGGTGTGCGCGTGGCGCATCGCGAAGCGTCCGCCGCGTGAGCGCCGGGCGAAAGAGCCGGAACCCGCGCCGGAGGTGCCGCCGGTGGCTGTGCCGGAGGCGTAAGGGGAGAAAAGCGGCTCAGGAAAGAGCCGGGGCGCCTTGAGGGGCGCTCCCGGCTGTGGGAGATTTTTACATATGGGGAAATATATAAAAAGCAAACCGGCCCAGTTGTGCTTTGCGGTATTTACGCTTTGTCTGATTGCTTGGAAATATATATCAGCAGCTTTTCTTTAACAGGCTCTCCTGTAAAAAATACGGGGTTTCTTTTCTTTGTCTTATGCGTGTTGTTCAATATCATCAATGTATGGATGGAGGAAGGCGTTTTTCGCGGATTGTTTATCAAAATGTTTTGCGAAACAATGCCTTTTATGAAAGCGAATTGTATTGCGGCGCTGCTATTTGGCGTTTGGCATATTGTTATGCCCATCAGGAGCTATACCAGCGGTGAAATGTCCTTTTCCAACATGGCGTTTATGGGGATCGGATATATCGTTCTGGCCGGGGTCATGGGAATCAAATGGGGGCTTCTTTACCGTATGACGGGGACCCTGTGGGTCGGGCTTGGCGACCATCTGCTGAATAATACGGTCGCTTCCAATATGCTCCATGTCGTTTCCCCAACGGGCGCGGATGAACTGCAAATCGTCCGCATTATGGGCGCGCAGCTTCTTTCCTTTGCTTTTGTGATGGGAATGTATTATCGAAAAAACAGAAACGCAAAGGCATAAACATGGATATGGAAAATGGGATATCTATCGGCAAGGGGCTTTGTTGGACAGGGGCCTGGTTCGGGTTTATGCTGCTGTATACGGCGCTCGATGTTGCCGTATGGAGGAAAATCAGCGCGCCCTATGGGAAATATTTGAACCTGATTACTATCCTTTTTTGTATGGCCGTCTTTCTGCTTTTGCTGACGGGACGGAACCATCTTAAAATGGATTTTTGGGCAAATATTTCTTTGCAGGGGATATTCCTGTCCCTTCTTTGCGCTGTGCTGTTCTATTGTGTTTTAGATAAAGGCTTAGACCCCGTTTTTGAGAAATTTTTCCCGGCAAGCGAGGAAAGCTATCAGCAAACGCTCCAATCCTTATATTCGGCACCTGTTATCAGCGGCATTCAAGTTTGCCTCCTTGCGCCAATTATAGAAGAAATCCTCATGCGGGGGTTTCTGCTTGGCGGTTTATCGCCGCGCTATGGGAAAGCGGTCGCTTTGCTTCTATCATCTTTTCTCTTTGCGCTGCTGCATTTTAATATGGTGCAAACGTTATCCGCCTTTGTTTGCGGTATCGGATTGGGGATGCTGTATCTGTATACCGGCTCGGTAGCCTGCTGTATAGTCGCCCATGCCGGGTATAATCTGATATCTTATATCGGGATGGTTGCCGCGTTTCGAGATACATTATAGCTGCTACAAATACCCACGCGCGCGTGGATCCGGTATTAAAACAGGAGGCAGAAGCCCCCTATAATAAAGAAACAAAAGCAGCATTAGGCGAATATGAAGAAATGAAAAGGAAACCTGGTAATTACAAACGCTATGAATCATTTGATGAACTGTTAGACGAGATATTTAATGAAATTTATGGAGGTTGAGATTATGAATGTGATTCTCACGTCCTGCGGGTTGGAAACAAAAAGAATCGAAAAAGCGTTTATGGATATGCTGCCAAACTCCCCCTCGGAAATCAAGGCAATATTTATCCCCACAGCGGCAATTTCCCCTGACGCGATTGACGTATTACCGAAATGTTTACATGATTTATTAAAATGTGGAATAAAGCGTGAAAATATATTTGTGTATGATTTATATGACGCACTGACGGACGAAACCATAAACAGTTATGACGTGATTTATTTGTGCGGGGGAGATCCCGGCTACCTGTTAAGAAGGATCAATAAAAAATTTCGGGAACAGCTTTTGCATTTTATAGCTTTGGGCAAAACTGTAATTGGCGTAAGCGCGGGAAGCATAATTTTTGCCAATGACATGCCCGATCATTTAGGGCTGCTGAAATGCGGCTTGGACGTTCATTGTAATGATGAAATCCGTGAAAAACCGGGGCGCTATTCTAAGGACAGACAGGAACGCATCAAGTTAGGCAATACACAGGCAATTTCCTTTGAGGGGGATTCTATCATTATTTTTGAGTAGCCTATCAATCAAAATCGACAGGACAGCGCCGCCCTCCCCCTGGGGAGGGTTATTTCTTTACCCCGCCTCCGCATTTTCCGAAAATGTAAACCAAAGCTGACATTTTCGTACAGAAAAGTTAGTTGCTATCCGTGCGCGGATATACTATGATAGAGGCAGGGGGGTGAGGACATAGAGATCAACAACCTGAAACTGTTCCGCAAAAAGAGCGGCTTCACACAGGAGCAGATCGCCGAGAAGATCGGCGTATCACGGCAGGCCGTGCTGAAATGGGAGAACGGCGACGCGCTGCCGGATATCGACAATATCATCGCGCTGGCCGACCTCTACGAGGTGACGGTGGACTCCCTGGTGCGCAACGTCGCGGCTTACGGCGGCGCGACATCGGAAAAGCTGCACATGTTCGGCATCGTGCGCGTGAATGACAAGGGGCAGATCACGCTCCCCAAACAGTGCCGCGAGGTATTCGGCATCCAGCCGCAGGACACGCTCCTGCTTTTGGGCGATGAGAACCGGGGGCTTGCGCTGGTGAAGGTATCGGAGGTGGAGACATGAACGCGGTGGAGACGCGGGGCCTGACAAAGCGCTACGGCCCGAAAACCGCTGTGGACGGGCTGGACCTGTCGATCGGAGCGGGGGAAATCTACGCGCTGTTAGGCGTGAACGGCGCGGGCAAAACGACCACCATCCGCATGCTGACGGGCCTTTCCCAGCCCACCGCCGGGACGTGCTTTGTGTGCGGAAAAAGCTGCCAGAGCGAATTAGAGGCCGTCAAGGCGCTGACAGGCATTTCCCCGCAGGACACCGCCGTGGCGGAAAACCTGACGGTCCGGGAAAACCTTCAATTCATGTGCGGCGTCCACGGCTTCCCCGCTGAAAAAGCGGCGGCATCCGTGGCGCGGATGGAGCGTTTGTTCGGGCTGGACGCATACAGCACCGTCCGCGCCAAAACGCTGTCGGGCGGCTGGAAACGGCGGCTCTCAATCGCGATGGCGCTGATTGGGGAACCGCAGGTTCTGTTTTTAGACGAACCGACACTTGGCCTCGACGTGCTGGCGCGCCGTGAACTGTGGCGGGTGATTGCCGCGCTGAAAGGCTCCCTGACAATCGTACTGACAACCCACTATATGGAGGAGGCCGAACACTTAGCGGACCGCATCGGCGTGATGGCATCGGGCACGCTCCGCGCCGAGGGGACACTGAGCGAATTGGAAGCGCGGACAGGCGAGCGGGGATTGGAAAATGTATTTGTGAAAATTGCCGGGGAGGAGGGGGACGCACTATGAAACGCACCGCCGCATTTGCCGTGCGCAACTGGAAGGAGCTTGTGCGCGACCCGTTGAGTTATGCGTTCTGCTTGGGTTTCCCGCTGGTGATGCTGCTTGTGATGACGCTGGTAAATGAGA
This sequence comes from uncultured Clostridia bacterium, assembly GCA_947381875.1. Taxonomy (GTDB): domain Bacteria; phylum Bacillota; class Clostridia; order Oscillospirales; family Ruminococcaceae; genus Ruthenibacterium. The sequence goes on from CANCXY010000087.1 coordinate 10,015, forward strand.
GCATCCCCGCCGAAGCGGGGATGACCTTGTTCCAGATAGAAAACCTGTCGGGCGGCATTGCCGTGTTTGGCCTGACGTTTTTGATGCTGTTCGTCTGCCTGACTGTCTCGAAGGACCGCGGCGGCGCGTTCCTGATGCGCCTGTATGCCACGCCCATGACGCCGACGGATTTTATAGCGGGCTATCTGCTGCCCACGGGCGCGCTGGCGCTGGCGCAGGTATCCATTACCTTTGCGGCGTCCCTGGCGATTGCCGCCGTCCAGGGCGTGTCCCTGCGCCCCCTCGGCCTGCTGCTCGCCCTTGCGGCGCTGCTCCCGACGATTGTCCTGTTTTTGTCCTTGGGGCTGCTGTTCGGCACGCTGTTCACGGAAAAGGCCGCGCCGGGGCTGTGTTCGGTCGTGATTTCATTCGCCTCTTTTTTGGGCGGCGTCTGGTTCGATGTGGACAGCGTGGGCGGGATCCTAAAGAAGATCTGCACCGCCCTCCCCTTCGTGCATTGCGTGAAAGCCGCCCGCCTGGCCGCGTCCCTGACGTTCGAGGGGATTGGGCTGCATCTTCTTATCACCTGTGCGTATGCGGCGGCTGTTGCGGTTTTGGCTGTCGTGGTGTTCCGGGGAAAGATGCGGGCCGATTTGGGGTGATGTTTTTCAAATTGACGGTTTCTTATTTTGGGTGGATGGTGTATAATAGGAGGCAAGGGGGGCACTGAAATGACACACGATATATCGGAGATTCAAACGGTTCTTACGCCTGACTACTTACAGGCAATATAAACATCCATGTTTTCCCCGTCGGTTTCAAAGCAGGGGATTACGTCCTTTTTTGTGTGTTCCAGGCCGTTCACGCGCATATACTCCATCAGCGTTTTATAGGCGTTGGGGATGGTGACAAAGGGGTTTTCAAAGGGTTTTTCAATGTGTATGGCCGCGTATTTGTGGGCGGCCTGCTCATAGATTTCCCTGTCAGGCGGGACGACCCCCTCCGGCAGTATCCATGCCGCCTCATAGCCGTGCATATTGAAAACATTGATCTGCTCCTGCGATACATGCGGGAAATCCCAGCCAATCACGCGGGGTGCATCCACGCCGCAGGCGCGGGCAATGGAAAACACCCGGTCGATGGCGTCCCCTTCCGGGTCGTCGCTTATAACGGTATGTTTGATATAGCGGAAAGCGGGGACGACCTCGACGCGCAAATGGGTATACGCTTCGCCGCAGGCGGCCATATCGTCGCGGAACAGATTGTCCAGCGTGCAGTTGAAAAGCCGGCAAAGCTCTATAGCCTTATCCATTTCGGGCTGCACGGTGTCCAGCTCCCATTTTGATACGGTCTGGCGGCTGATATTCATTTTTTCGGCCAAATCCTCCTGCGTCATGTTTCCCCGCAGACGCCTTAAAAACTGCAAATTTTTCCCGAAGCTCATACGATAGTCTCCTTTTGTTTTTCTGCGGCGCGCCGTATGCTCAGTATAGCATTTTCCCTGGCGGGCCGCAAGCTATCTGTGTGCGCGAATTTTTTTGCTTGCGCAACCTCAGGGTGCGGAGGGACGGGAAATCAAGTTCTTCTGTTCCTTCCCGCCGGGGGCGGAGAGAAGCGGCGGGAATGGATTGTTTCCAGCCGCGCGAAATTGCAAAATGGATTTCCATAGTGGAAAACAACGGATAGTAGAAATATTTTTACAGATAGGATATACTCTATTCTATAATAAATGGGGTTTTTCCATGAATATTTTAATTCTCGACGCCCAGGGCGGCGGGATTGGCCGGGCACTGGTTGCCGCTGTCCGCCAGAGCATCCCCGCCGCAGAAATCACCGCCGTAGGCGCAAACAGCGCGGCCACCGCCGCCATGCTCAAAGCGGGCGCGCATCACGCCGCCACCGGCGAAAACGCGGCTATCGTCGGGTGCCGTACCGCCGATGTGATTGCCGGTCCCATTGGCATTGTGATTGCCGACTCTCTCTATGGCGAAATCACCCCCGCCATAGCCGCCGCCGTCGGCCAAAGCCGTGCAAAGCGTGTCTTAATCCCTGTCAATCAGTGTGGGAATCTCGTCGTGGGCGTGAAAGATAAAACGCTCGCCGCCCTGGTGCAGGAGGCTGTGGAACTCATCCGTAGTTTTTAACGGCCGGGCGGGCGCCGCTCGAACCGCCCAGAGGCGCTGCCTCTGGACTCCGCCAAAGGGGGCAAGCCCCCTTTGGAA
>CANCXY010000088.1 GCA_947381875.1 uncultured Clostridia bacterium
CATGGCGTTTGATTTTTGCAATATCGTATTGGAACAGGTGGAAAAGCCGGAGATGGAACACGGCTGGCAGTGTGAGCGCGGACGCATCACCTATTCTACCGTAGGGTATTTTCCCCAGGGGGCCAAAACCGCGGTGGGCAACCTGTGTGCGGAGCGCTTTGAACTGGTGGAGGCGCAGACGGGCCGGGTTGTTTATACAGGCCCGGTGCAGGCCCAGGCCAATGCGCGAGGTTCGTTCTCTGTGCTGGATTTCAGCGAATACCAGACGCCTGGCAGCTACTATCTGCGGGCGGGCGAGGCGCGCACAAAGCCATTCTGGATCGGCGAGGGCCTTGCAGAGGAAAGCGTATGGCGCGCCATCAATTTCCTGTTCGGGGAGCGGTGCGGCGCGCCTGTGTGCGGCCGCCACGGTGCGTGCCACTTTGATGTCATCGCGGAACACGGCGGCGTCAAGCTGCCCTATGCGGGCGGCTGGCATGACGCGGGCGACGTTTCGCAGCAGACGCTGCAAAGCGCGGAGGTGGTACACGCACTTCTGGAAACGGCGGCCCAGTATACAGCCTCGCCCGCGCTGCACGCGCGCCTTCTGGAGGAAGCCGAGTGGGGGCTTGACTTCGTTCTGCGGACACGCTTCGGCGACGGATGGCGCGCCACAAGCGCGGGCCTTGTGCGTTTTTCCAACGGGCGGATCGGTGATATGGACGACGTGGCCGCGCGCGTATATGATCATTCCTACGAAAATTTTGTGTTTGCGGGTGTGGAGGCATATGCTGCCTCTGCGTTTGCGCAATCTGATCCAGGCCTTGCATGGGGCAGCCTGAACGCGGCCAGGGAGGATTTTGCATTCGCCTGTCAGAAGTTTGCCGAAACGGGTGTTGAACACGTCCAAATGTACGAACACACCTACAGCTGCGGGCTTTCCCAGTATTATGCCGCCATCGTCTGGGCCGCGTCATGCCTCTATAAGGCAAGCGGCGAGGAAACGTATGCGGAGCAGGCAAGGCTGTGGGCCGAAAAACTGCTCACCTGCCAGGAGACGGGCGCGGCGGGGATTCCTTTCACAGGATTTTTTTACCGGGACGAACGGCACAGGACGATCGTCCATTTCAACCATCAGTCGCGCGAACACCAGTTCGCGCAGGCACTGACGATGCTGTGCGAAACACAGCCGGAAGCCGGGCAGGCACCGCGCTGGCGCGAGGCCATGCGGCGGTATGGGGATTACCTCCTCGCCATCGCGCCGAATACTGCCCCTTACGGGATGCTGCCGGCGGGCATACACCGTCTGGATGAGCCGGAGGACGCGGCGCTGTTCCCCTATCTGCATCTGTTGTCCGACTATGGGGCCGAAAAAGCAAATTACGCCGCGCAGCTTGCGGCAGGTACGCCGGTGGGGGACGCGCATGTGCTGCGCAATTTTCCTGTGTGGTTCTCCTTCCGGGGGAATACGGCTGTCCTGCTCTCTATGGGCAAAAGCGCGAGCCTGCTCGGCCATGCTTTGCAGGATGAAGCCCTGCTGCAAATCGGGCGGGAACAGCTCTATTGGATGTGGGGCAAAAACCCGTTTGGGCAGTCCCTGATCTATGGCTCCGGCACACGGTATTGCCGCCAGTATGCCGCTATGTGCGGAGAGCTTGCAGGTGAAATGCCTGTCGGTGTGGAGACCCTGAGGAATGAGGATATCCCCTACTGGCCGCAGACGAACAACGCGACTTATAAAGAGGTGTGGACATCCTCGGTGAGCCGCTGGCTCTGGCTCGCGGCTGACTTCGCGCGGTAAGGCGGGGGAGAGCGGCCCCCATTGGGAAAGATACTTGTCAGCCCGGAAATCACCAGACACATTCTGCTGGGAGGTAGTGTACTATTATGAGGATTTTTATTGAGGACAGCGAACAGGCTTTCTTTAACGCCGTTGCATGGCAAATCGCACGCCAGATCATCCTGAAGCCGGATTCCCTGATCGGCCTTTCCACAGGCCGTACCACAGGCCCGATTCACAAAGCGCTGGCGGACATCTACAAAGCGCATCCCTTCGACACTTCCCATGTGACGTTTTTCGGGCTGGACGAAGTGACAAATGTCAGCCGGGATTATTTCGGAAGCTGTTATTATATGCTGCTGCACGAGGTGATCGAGCCGTTAGAGGTCCCTTTGGAACACTATATCATGCCGCCTACGGTATCCCAGGATTGGGAGGCGGAATGCGTGCGTTTTGAAACGGCGCTGGCGCGCTGCGGGCAGGTGGATCTGCAGGTCCTCGGCATCGGCGGCAACGGTCATATTGGCTTCAATCAGCCGGGCACCGCTTTCGGCCAGACGACATGGACTTCCGTCATGGAGCCGTGGCTGTATGAACGTATCCGCAAGGAGACAGGGGCGCCGGAAGGCGCGCCGCTGGGAGGCGTGACCCTGGGCATCCAAAATGTGATGCACAGCAGGCGTATCCTGTTGGCCGCAAACGGGGCGCAGAAAGCGGAGATCATGCGCGCGGCTGTGCATGGCCCGGTGACGGAGAATGTGCCTGCCAGCATATTGCAGCTGCATCCCGACTGCGACGCCTATGTGGACGCGGCGGCGGGCGCTCTGCTGAAGTAGTGCCGCAAAACCTGACGGAAAGGGGAATAAAGATGGGGTATAAAGAAACCCTGCTCAGCCCGGTACAGATTGGCGGCCTTGTAAGCCGGAACCGCTTTTTTGCCCAGCCGATGGAATGCGTGGATTCTGACGCGGAGGGCAACCCCACTGAAAAGACGCTCCAGCGGTATGAAAACCTTTACAAAGGGAAATTCGGCTTTGTGGACCTTGAGGCGATCACTGTGACGAACGAGAGCCGCGCGCGCAAAACACAGTTGGAGATCATGCCACGCAACGAAAAAGCGCTCACAAAGTTTATCCGCGCGCTCAAAGAAATCGACCCCTCTATCCCCATCGTGTTTCAGCTCACCCATTCAGGCGAAATCAGCAAAACAGAATTTTCACGACGTGTCACTGTGAAGCCGCTGCCCGGATTGGGGGGCGAGCTTCTAAGTGATGAAGATGTGGATACCATCATTGACAATTTTGCAGAAGCCGCGAAGATCGCGCAGGCAGCGGGCGCGGACGGCATCGACCTGAAATTCTGCCACGGATACCTTGGCAGCCAGATCCTGCGCCCGTACAACGACCGCAAATGGAAATACGGGGGAAGCTGGGAAAACCGTTCCCGCTTTGCATACGATTTGATGGAACGGATCCAGCGCGCCACCAATGCCGGCAAAAATTTCATCCTTGGCTCAAAATTATCCCTTTGGGAGGGGTTCCCAGGCGGATGCGGTTCGGCCGGGCCAGATTCCCCGCTGATGGATCTGAGGGAACCGCTCGATCTGGTCAAGGGTTTGGAGGAGCGCGGCGCGTGCTATTTTATAGAATCCCTCGGCAATGTACACGCTTCCAGGAATTTTGTGGAAGCCGTACAGAATGAGCCATACCTTTCCTATCTGCATTTTTACTTTGCAAACCTGCTCAAACAGCATGTCAGGCCGGAGACCGTGGTGATCGGTTCCAGCTTTTCCCCATTTCAAGGGATGAAAAACAAACTGTTGGCTGTTGAACCGGAGAAATCGTCCCTGTTTGCCATAGGAGCCATGTGTATCGAAGATGGCATGATGGACATGATCGGCCTGGGACGGCAGTCCCTTGCGGATCCTTTCACCCCGCTGAAGCTGAAGGAGGGGCGCGAAGAAGAAATCCGGTATTGTACCCAATGTATGAACTGCGAGGAGCTGATGCGTCGTCAGCGCCCGGTGGGCTGTGTGCTGTACAATAAGCCCTATACCGAATCGTTCCGCGAAATGCGGCGCTTATTGAAGGGATGATATTGACAGATGAGAAGGTGCGCAAAGCCTGTGAGATGTATACAGCGGCGGGTGCGGATCGATTGGGGACCGGCCTGCAATTCCGGGAGATGACATCCCTATAGCGGACGTGGGCTGGGTAAGGTTATACAGGAAAACATAGGGCGCAGTGACCGAAGTGGCCGCTGCGCTTTACATTTTCGTAAATTGCCCTCTTGGATAGCATTGGCATGGTGTGGGAAAAGGGCGTGTCCCATGCGGGGCGTTTTCGTGTTTTTCCCCGCATCCGGCGGGGAAAAACAGGTAAAATTGATTTCCGTGCCCAAAACCACAACCCCCTTGCAATCGGGCCAGAATTTTGATAGAATACGGGATGTATAATATTGCCACAGAGAGGTCAGGTTTATGGGCAGGAGGCCTTTTCAGAAAACAGGGGGAGGCTCAGTTTGTCCCCTGCCGCCCACAAACACCCTGCCGGAGATGCGTGTATATGCTGAATGTCCAGCTCGGAGATAGGAAAGGAGAAACGCGTGTTCAAACGGAAAAGCGTATTATATACATGGTGCATCTCATACGGCCTATTGCTGCTGATGATGGCCCTGATGGGCATTATTCTGGGCCACCAGGCGCGCACCCAGCTCACCGGCGAATATAAATCCATCACCCAGACGTTACAGCGCCAGACAAACACCTCCATCGAAAGCTACTTCCACCGGCTGGAACGCACAGCCTACGAGATCGGGAACGACTATCTCGTGATGGACTTCGTCGCCACCCCCGACCCCTCCGGCTCCAAATACTATAACCTCAATCCCATCCAGCAGTCGCTGTCCGTCCATGACCTCCAGTACAGCGGCACGGTGCGCCAATATCTGTATATGAACAATATCGGGCGCGCGCTGTCCAGCGGGGCCATTTACAGGACACAGGAATTTTACCGGGAGCTTGCCCTCTCAGAAACCATGACCGCGGAAGAATTTACCACACTGCTAAAAGCGCACCATTACAATCAGCTTTTTGTTTTCGAGGTCGACGGGCAGGCGCAGGCCATGATGCTCACCAGCGTCCCGCTGGTCGGCACACCCAGGGGTACACTGGTACAGGTGATTCCGCCCGAAACGCTGAATGAAACAATGCGCGCCGGTAACGCCGTCGAGGACAGTACGACCGTTTTATTGGACGCAAACGGCACCCTGCTGAGCTGGACAGGCAACGAATCGGCGGCGCTGCTGCTCCCCGCCGCTGACCTCGCCTCCGCCGAGGATTCGGAGATCCTGCTGGACGGCGAACCGTACTGGGTCGAGTGCCAGCGTTTGACAAAGGCCGCGTGGCAGCTTGTCACCGTGGTGCCGATGCGTTCAATCAGCGAAAAATCCAACTGGGTCGTGCGCCAGTCGCTTCCCATCATGATCGGGATGGTGCTGGCCTCCGGCGCGCTGTGCCTGCTGTTTCTGTATATCCAATACAAGCCTCTGCACCGTCTGCGCAGGGAGATAGCGGGCACGGCGGACGCTCTGCCAACGGGGAACGAATACGATCAGCTCTTTGCCGCCTTTACGGACGCGCGCAACGGGCGCGACCAGATTCAGGCGCTTTGGGAGGTACAGCAGGACAAGCTCTGGGGCGAGCTGCTCCGCTCCTGCGTGGAGGACGATTCGGTCTATGATGAAAAACATCTGCGCGAGGTGATGGAGCATCTCGGCGCGGAGTTTGCCGGTGACTGGTTCGGTATTGCGCTGCTGGACGCGGGGGAGGGCACAGGGGAGCATGCGGAACAGGACGAGGCATCGCTCATGGAGCGCCTGCCCCTTGCGCCGGAAAGCGGCGCACATGTAAAGCTGCTTGTGCGCGGGCAGCAGCGGCTGGTACTCGTGAACGCCCCCGCGGAGGAGGGCGTCGCGCACGTATTGGGGCAGATGCAAAACGCGGCGGAAGAATGCCGGATACCAGGCCTGCTGTACGCCTGCTCCCGGCCCTGGCGGGATTTCCAGAACATCCACCTGGCCTACCTGGAGGCCAGCGAGGCGCTGCATCAGCAGGCGGGGCGCGCCGCCGAGGCACAAGCCAGCGCGGCGGCGGTGACAGGCGCGCCATTCCTCCCGCCGGAGCAGGAGGAGCTTTTGATGCGCTATATCCTGGCGGGCAACGGCGAAAAGGCACAGGATATGCTCAAGGTGATCCTGCACAACAACTGGGACGAACAGCAGCTTCCCCTCAGCATGTGCCGGTGCCTTGCCTATGACCTTTTGTGCGGCGTCCTGCGCGCGCTGAGTACAAGGCCCGATGTCTGGAACGCACAGCACGACGCGTTGCGCGCCGACCTGCACCAGCTCCGCCACGGGAACACGCGCGAGGAGATCGCGGAGACGCTGCGCGGGGTGGCGGCGCGTTCAGCGGCGGCCTGCGCGGGCGCGGGCCAGCGGGCGCAGTCCACCCGTGAACAGCCGCTGGACCGCCTGATGCAATGCGTGAACGAACATTACCGCGACACGGACTTCAACGTCTCCCGTGCGGCGGAATACCTCGGTATGAACGTTTCCTACCTCTCGAACTTATTCAAACAGCAGACGGGCATCGGCCTTCTGAGCTATATCAACGGCCTGCGCGTGCGGTACGCGAAACAGTGCATCCTGGAGCGCCATGTCTCCGTAGCGCAGGCGGCGCATGAGGCGGGCTTTGAAAACATCAATACCTTTATCCGCATCTTCAAAAAATACGAAGGCGTCACGCCGGGCAGTATACAGGCAGGCAGTGACCTTTTGGGATGAGATGGGGTTTCCAAAGGGGCTGCGCCCCTTTGGCGGAGTCCAGAGGCAGCGCCTCTGGCAGGATTCCAAAGGGCAGCGCCCTTTGGGCAGGTTTGGGCGGCAGCCCAACAGCGCGGTGGAGCCAAAATCCGCCGCGCTTTTTTGTGTATTTTGATGGGGAAAACACAAAAAATAAGGATAGACAAAAAATTCGATGGTGCAGGAAAACTGTAAAACCAAACAAAACAGGATGAAATGGGAAAATAAAGATGGCTATTTTGCCGAAAACCTGCTAAGCTGTAGCCATCGGGCCGGGAAGGACCCGGCTATGTGAAATCTGGAGTATACGAAAAGGAAAAGAGGTAAAACGCATGAAAAAGTTTCTCGCATTGCTGCTTGCCTGCGCCCTGCTGACGCTGGCTATGGCTGGCTGCGGCGGCGGACAGAGCAGTTCTTCCGCTTCTAATTCTTCATCTGGTTCTTCCAGTTCGAGCAGCGGCAGCACCGCGGACGATTCTTCCAGCGGCAGCAGCCCGGCGGCCCCGACGGCCTCCTCCGTCTCCTGGTGGATGGACCCGCAGAATATGGCCTCCAACCAGATTAAATCCTTCTCCGAACATAAGGCGTGGCAGAAATATGCCGAGGATGTCGGCATTGCCATTGAGTGGCAGGAACCGCCCAGCGGGCAGGCCTCTGAGCAGTTCAACCTGATTTTGTCCTCTACGAACCTGCCCGATATTATGTACTATAGCTGGGCTTCGTACCCCGGCGGCCCGGACGCGGCCATTGCGGACGGCAAGATCGTCGCGCTTCAGGACTATATCCAGGAATACGCGCCCAATTTCTATGCGTATCTGGAAGCGCACCCGGATATCCGCCAGGAGATTACGACCGATACTGGCAACATCTACTGCTTCCCCGCCGTCTACACCTATACCGACGAGAACAGCGACGAGTGGCAGAACACCATTGACCGCAAGCCGTATGAGGAAAGCTTTATCGGCCTTGTCATCCGCAAGGATCTGCTGGACAAAGCCGGGTTGGATGTGCCCGTCACCATCGACGACTGGTACGAGGCGCTTGTCGCGTTCAAGGGGATGGGCATCAAATACCCGTTCTCCTGCATGGGTATGTTCATGACGATGGCCGACAGCTTCGCCAGCGCCTATGACGTGGCATCTACCGTTCCCGGCATGGGCGGCATGGGTGGTTCCAGCGGCTTTGTGCTGAACAACGGCAAGATCGAATACGGCCCGGCACAGGACGGCTATAAGGACTACCTCACCTTCCTGAACAGGCTGTACAGCGAAGGCCTGCTCGACCCCGACTTCATGGTGCAGGACCGCACGAACGTGCAGACGAAGATCCTGAACGGCGAAGTGGGCGCGTGGGTGGAAATGATGCCCACCGGTCTTGGCAACCTGCGCCGCCAGGTGCTCCTCGACGACCCCGACTCCGAATTTTACCCCATCGGCGTGCTGAACCCCGTGCGCGAGGAGGGCGCGAAGCTCACCTATAAGCAGGGCAACGCCGCCTATACCAATTCCGGCGCGGCCATCACGACCTCCTGCGAGGATATCGCCGCCGCCTGCAAGGTGCTGGACTACGGCTGGAGCGAGGAAGGCAACCGCCTGCTCAACTGGGGCATCGAGGGCGAGAGCTATGAGTTCGTGGACGGCTGGCCCGCGCTGACCGACGCCATCATCAACAACGACAAGGGCCTTGCGCCCAGCGAGGCGTTCGGCATTTACCGCAACCTGAACGGCCCGTACCCAATGGACCATTCACAGCGCCTTGTCTCCAAACGCGACTACACGCTGGCCGAGGGCGAGACCGACGAGAACCTGAAATCGCTCGACCTGTGGTCCTCCAGCGAAAACGGCACCGTGCGCATTGGCATTCCGTCCATCACGATGCTCCAGGAGGAATCCGCCGAATACGCCAACGCCTACAATGAGCTGACGACGTATGTCGACGAGATGTTCTCGAAATTCATCATGGGCAACGAATCCCTGGACAACTTTGAAAAGTACCAGGAGACGCTGAAAACGCTTGGCCTGGATACCGTTCTGGAACTTCAGGAAAAGGCACTCGAACGCTATAACAACCGCGTGCAGTAATGCGGGTACACAGTGCCCCGCGGCGGCCTTTCCCGCGCCGCCGCGGGGCGTTTTTCAAAACCCTGCGCTGCGCTTTGAAAGGAAGGAGAGGATCCAATGAAAAAATCTCCGCTCACGATGCGCGCGGTCAAAAAGGATCTTTCGCAGAATAAATGGATCTATCTGATGGCGCTCCCGGTGATCGCCTTTTACATCCTGTTTTCCTATATCCCGATGGCGGGCATCCAGATTGCATTTAAGGATTTCAACATGGGCGCGGGCATCTGGGGCAGCCCCTGGGTGGGGCTCAAGCATTTTATCAGCTTTTTCAAGGGCCCCTATGCGTGGCGCACCGTGCGCAACACGCTTCTGCTCAGCTTCTATACCATCCTCGTGTGCTTCCCCGCCCCTATCCTGTTCGCGCTGCTGCTGAACGAGGCCAAAAACAAGCTGTTCAAGCGCACCATCCAGACCGTGAGCTATCTGCCGCACTTTATCTCACTCGTCGTTATCTGCGGGCTGATTAAGGAATTTACCAGCAGTACGGGCCTTGTCACCTCGCTGCTGGCGCTCTTTGGCGTGACGCCTGAAACCATGCTCCAGGACCCGTCGCGCTTCCGCGCATTGTATGTCGTGAGCGAATTATGGCAGACCATCGGCTGGAATTCCATCATTTACTTAGCCGCGCTCTCCGGCGTCGACCCCACGCTGTATGACGCCGCCGCTGTGGACGGCGCGGGACGCTTCAGGCGTGTGCTGCATGTCACGCTGCCCAGCATCCTGCCCACCATCATCATCATGTTTATCCTGCGCGTGGGGCAGATTATGTCCGTGGGCTATGATAAGATACTGCTTTTGTATAACAGCGGCATCTATGAGACGGCGGACGTTATCTCTACCTTTGTCTACCGCAAGGGCATTGTGGAATCGAATTTCAGCTTCAGCGCCGCCGTCGGCATTTTCAATTCACTGGTCAACTTCGCGCTTGTCGTTATTGTTAATAAGATCAGCGACAAGGTGAGTGAGACCAGCCTGTGGTAAAGGAGGGGGACACATGGTCGAAAAGGAATCGCGCGGAAGCCGCATTTTCAGCATCTTCAATTATATCCTGCTGGCGGTCATTGGTATCGTCTGCCTGTACCCCTTCCTGTATGTGGTGTTTGCCTCATTCAGCGACCCCAACCGGTTTATCAAGCACGATTTCACCGTACTGTGGGCGCCCCAGGGCTTTTCCACCGAGGCGTATAAGCATGTGTTCACGGGCGATCTGGGCATGGGCTATCTGAACACGATTATTTATGTTGTCGCGGGCACGGCAATCAGCATGCTTCTCACCTTCTTAGGGGCGTATGTCCTCAGCCGCAAGGGCTACCTGCTGAAAAAGCCGCTGACCATCGCCATTATGTTCACCATGTATTTCAACGGCGGCATGATCCCGTTTTACCTGTGGATCAACCAGCTTGGCATGGTGGATACGCGCTGGGCGATCCTGCTGCCGATGGCGCTGAATACCTATAACATGATCGTGATGCGCACGGCGTTTGCCAGCGTGCCGGAGAGCCTCATCGAGGCGGCCAAATTGGACGGCGCAAACGACTTTACCTGCCTGTTCCGCATCATCATCCCGCTGAGCAAGGCGACGGTGGCCGTGGTGCTGCTGTTCTACGCGGTGGCGCGCTGGAATGAGTGGCTCCCCGCGACCATGTTCCTGCGCAGCCGCAACTTATACCCATTGCAGATCCTCCTGCGAGAGATTCTGCTCACGAGCAGCGCCGACGCGATTGTCAGCACCGGCGGCGAGTCCACGAACGTCACGGCGCTGGCAGAGATCATCAAGTACGCGACGATTGTAGTGTCCACCCTGCCGATCCTCGTTGTATATCCGTTCGTACAGAAATACTTTGTATCAGGCGTTATGATTGGAGGCGTAAAAGAATAATGGCATACACATTTCCCAAAAAAGAAGCCCTGCCCAGCATCCCCGAACTGCCCGACCCGTTTGTAAAACCAGACGGGGGCCGCGTGGCCTCGCCCGAAGAATGGCCCGCGCAGCGGGAATACCTGAAAGAGCTGCTGGCCCATTACCTGTACGGCCATATGCCGAAAGAGCCGGGACCCACAAAAGGCGAAGTAATTTTCTCCCGTCCCGTGTACAATGGCAAAGCGGTGGCCGAGACCGTGCGCATCACCGCAGGGCCGTCCGGCGAGGTTGTGTTTGACGCCGACCTTATCCGGCCAGTGAAGGAGGGAAAAGTACCCGTCATCACATGGAACCAGTTCACGGGACGCCACGGCTCGCCGGAGGAAGAAGATATCGTCTGCCGCCGGGGCTACGCGATCATGGAATTTGACAAGGAGCAGATCGCGTCGGACAGCGGCGCGGCGCGGGAAAGCAAGCTGGCGAAAGCGTATCCCGACTGCGACTGGGGAGCCATTGCCATGTGGGCGTGGGGCCACAGCCGCCTGGCGGATTACCTGTTCACGACCGATTGGGCGGATACGGAAAAACTCGTCGCTACGGGCCATTCGCGCGGCGGCAAGGTGGCGCTGTGCGCGGCGATTTATGATGAGCGCTTTGCCGTTTGCGCGCCGAACGGTTCCGGCTGCGGCGGCGCGGGCTGCTTCCGGTTTCTGGGCGGGCGCTATGGCGAGGGCGTGGGCACCTGCGAGACGGCGGGCAGCATCAATGATATGCTTGGCTATTGGTGGTCGGACGCGTTCGGGGAATTTGGCGCGCGGCAGAAGGAGTACACCAGCTCGACCTTCCCCATCGTGGAGGGCAAAGAGGGGATGATGCGTCTGATGGCCGGGGTCTCGCGTGAACTGTTCGGCACCACGCGCGACGAGGACCGCCTGCCGTTCGATATGCACTTTGCGAAAGCGCTGATTGCACCGCGCGCGATTATCACCACAGACGGCCTGGGCGATACCTGGGCGAACCCGTTCGGCACGCAGGTGACATGGCGTGCCGCGCAGGAGGTGTTCGATTTCCTCGGTGTGCCCGGGCATAACGCGCTGCATTTCCGCGAGGGCAAGCATGAGTTCCAGGCCGCCGACTGGCGCGCGATTGCCGATTTCTGCGATGAGATCTTTTTCGGGAAGGTGTCGGTGAATAACATTGTCAGTTTCCGCCCGGAGAAGGAGGAGGCTGGCCCGCTGGCCGAGATGAACCGCATGATGGATTGGCGGCATACAAAGCTGCACTATAGCTGGGCAAACCCGCTGGCGAAGTAAAAGCGGGGAAGCAGGGCTGTTTTGGCAGGATATCATAAGCAGGCCGAAAAACGCCTCCCCTGTGCTGCGGCATGGGGGAGGCAAATGCTGTTTCCGTGTATTTCCCCGCCCGCAGGGTGGGGATTCTTTATGCCTGTGGAAATCAATTTTTGCGCGGTAGGATGCAATAGATTCTGTTGTTTCTCCCCGCCTTCGGCGGGGAGAAACAGACGGAATTGATTTCCC
>CANCXY010000089.1 GCA_947381875.1 uncultured Clostridia bacterium
GGGGCGCAGCCCCTTTGGAAACCCATCTCGTTCCATAGATTTGATGTGCGTGGTGGTAAAATAGAAGAATCGCGTATATTATAAACAATTTGCCCCCATGATGCAAGTCCCCCCTGACAAAATTTGTATGCTTTTCCGCGGCCCGCTGTAGGAAAAGCAACGGGAGCAAAAAATTTTTCAGGGGGAATTGACAAAGCGGCGGAAAGGGAGTATAATGGATTGCGTTGGATGTGCGGATTTAGCTCATCCGGTAGAGCGTCTGCTTCCCAAGCAGAAGGTGGCGAGTTCGAGCCTCGTAATCCGCTCCATGAGGAACCCGCGCGGCGTCTGTGTTTACAGATTGCCGCGCGGGTTTTTGTCTGCCCTCTTGCCCCCTACGGCTGACAGCCATCGGGCGCATTTCCGTTATCGCACAGATGGGCAAAGACAGCCCCAATACGGGCATCAAAACTGAGGCTTTGGTACATTGCCTCATCACAGGGGGCACAGCAGACCGTCAAGCTCGCAATGCCCTCCCTCTCGCACCACGCCTGCGCCGCTCTTGTCAGCTTCCGGGCAATGCCTTTTTTTCGGAATACGGGTTCAATATAGAAATCATCAAAAGCAGCCGTATCCGCACACGAAAACGTGGACCAGTACCTTGATACGCTGCACATCCCCACGGCACGATACCCGCGCCGCGCCATAAAAAATATGATCTTCTTCTCCCGGACGGCCTGGCACAGCATCTTCTGCCTTTCCTCGCTCAACACCTGCTCGCCGATTTCCGAAAGGAATCCGTTTTCCAGCTTCTTCAACTGCCAGTCCTCCGGGTCTGAAAGCATCTCCACCGTGACAGGAAGTTCCACCCAGGGCGGCAGGATCATCAGGGGTTCGCCCCACTCATCCGCGCCGTTGGGGACAAACCCGACGCGCTCCCAGAAATGGCAGCGCCTTTCCTGCCCGCCGAAGTTCAGTTCCGCATACGCCGCCCCGTTTTCCTTGGCCCACGCTATCAGCGCGCCCGCGCAGGCTCGGCCCGTGCCGCCGCCCCGGAACGCGGGATAGACGCAGAACTCTAAAATGAAGCACTTGCCGTCCTCTGTGGCATAGATCACCGGCATGGCAAAGCCAATATCTTTTCCATCCCGGTAAAAAAACAGATAATGGCAGCGGTCTTCCTTCCTGTCATGCAGCCTTTGTATGTCGGCCCGGTGCGCTGTGCCGAAGAAATAGGCCCTGTCCTCATCCGCCGGGTCCGGGAAAATATCCCGTTTGAAATAGGCGTAAAGCTGTTCCCAAAAAATCGCAATGTCATTTTCCGTGACTGCCTCACGGATGGTGATTTGGTTTTCCATGTACTTTCCTCCTGAATGTGATTCGGAGGGTCAGAAAACGTACACCCTCCCTGTACGATACATTTTCATAAAAAACCACCCTTTCTTTATTTGTGTTATATGCAAGCATCTGTTAAGATGCCGGCACCTTTATTCTTCTTCCTCCTGCCCGTAGCTCTCCTGTTCCTCGGCGAGCTTTTCCCATTCGGCAAGCACTTCCTCCTGATGGAAACGCGTGTCATCCAATTCGTCGCACACCTCCCGCAGACGCATGTGGTCGCGCAGGACCTCCGGGTCGTTCACGGTGTCCTCCAATTCCATCACGCGCAGCGCAAGCGCCTCCAACTCATCTTCCAGCGCCTTGACGCGCGCCCGCACCTCCGCCCGGCGGCGGCGCTGCTCTTTCCCATAGGCGGCTTTCCCGCCCGCAGCCTGTTTTTTCTCCTCCGCGCTCTCCTTTACCGTCGGAAGGGGCGTTTCCCGGTGCATCATCGCGTCGTAGTTTGCGTACATTTCCGCCTTGCCATCCGCCAGGCGCAGGATGGGGCAGGCAAGGCTGTTCATCAGATAGCGGTCGTGCGTCACAAGCACCAGCGTGCCCTCATAATCGGACAACGCCGCGCCCAAAGATTCGCGTGTGTAGATATCCAGATGGTTTGTCGGCTCGTCCAAGAAAAGGATGTTCGGCTTTTCCAGCAAAATTTCCGAAAACCGCAGACGCGCCAGTTCCCCGCCCGAAAGCGCAGCGCATTCCTTGAAAACGTCCTCCCCGCGGAAATTGAGCTGTGCAAGGTGACTGCGCACTTCCAACTCCGTAAATTTGGGGTACTGATTCCAAATCGTGCTGATGACCGTGCCGCTGCGCCGGAGCTGCTGCTGCTCGAATACAGACGGCTTCGCGCCTGTGCCCAGACGCACCGTGCCCGTCTGCGGGCGCAGACGGCCATCCAGCACGCGCAGCAGCGTCGATTTGCCCGCACCGTTCGGCCCCGCAATCACCAGGCGTTCGCCACGCTGCATCGCCAGGTCTAATTTGTCAATCAGCTTTTTGCCGCCGAGTGTCACGGAAATATTTTTCGCCGTCAATATCTCATTGTAGGGCTTTACGTCAAATGTAAAACGGAATTTCAGATCCCAGTGCTGCGTGCGGGGCGCTTCGGTGATCTCCATTTTTTCAAGCTGCTTGCGGCGGCTCTGCGCCATTTTTGTGGTGGATGCACGCACTAAGTTCCGCGCCACATAGTCCTCTAACTTTGCGGCCTTTTCCACGTCCGCGTCATGCTGCTTTTGCTGTAGGGCGACAGCGGCTTCCTTTTGCGGCAGATACGCCGAATAGTTCCCCTTGTACGTTGTCAGGCGGTGATCTTCGATCTCAAAAATGCGCGTGCAAACAGCGTCCAGGAAATAGCGGTCATGGCTGACGACCAGCACCGCGCCCCGGTAGTTTTGCAGGTAATTTTCCAGCCATTCCATCGTCTCGAAATCGAGGTGGTTGGTCGGCTCGTCCAGGATCAGCAGATCCGGGTTTTGCAGCAGCAGCTTGGCAAGGCAGAGCCGCGTATGTTCGCCGCCCGAAAGCACCGCCACGCTTTTCTGGTGGTCCTGAGCGGGGAACGCCATACCGTTTAAGATTTTTTTGATCTGCATATCCATATGGTAGCCGTCCGCCGCGTCGACTGCCGCCGACAGCGCGGCGTGGCGCTCCAACAGAACTGCGTCATGGGGGCGGAGCGCCATCTCCTGCTCGATACGCTTCATCTCCTCCATCGCGTCCAGCACAGGGCGGAAAGCATTTTCCATCTCGCCGTATACGGTGCGCGAGGGGTCCAGCACGCTGTTCTGTTCCAGATAACCGATGCTGGCCCCGCGCGCCAGGGCCACTTCCCCGCTGTCCGCGTAAAGCTCGCCGGTGATCAGCTTGATCAGCGTGGTTTTGCCCGCGCCATTCTCGCCGATTACCCCAGCGCGGTCGCGGGCGTCCAGTGCAAAGTTGATATCCGAAAGGCACAGCTCCGCACCGAAATATTTTTGCAGGTTTTGTACTGTTAATATCATGATTTTTATGAACTCTCTTAAAGGTTGATTGTATATTTCTTCTGTTATGGGCGCATTGCGTAAATCGCAGCGTCCTCATTCTCAAATACGACCGTATAGGCGGCAAACTGCCGCGTATCGCCCGGATACTGTTTAGAAAACACAAGGTAAGCAATCCCGTTGGACTCGCAATACTGGTCAATGACATCCGCCGGGGTATCCGCGCTGAAAAGGGCGTCATTGATTTCCTGCTTTTCCCGCACCACTGGCTCCGAAACGCCCATATTCGTCACCGCGTAGGTATAGCCCTCCATGAATGCCTGCCGTCCGCTCATGGCAGAATACAGGCTGGAAATGCCGTCGGTGACATTCGCCATGCTGTGGATACGGTTCGTGGCAAATATAGACGTAGGGGGTGTATTCTCCCGCAGCCAGAGCGCCGCTTCCTCATCCCCCGCCCGCGCCGTGCTGACATAGGGGTATTTGGGGATAATATCAAGATTGCGCGCAAGCTGCCGCATACCGCTGCCTGTAAAATTGACAAACAGCACCAGCGTTGTGGCAAAGCCCACCGCGCCACAGCCCGTCAAAAACGCTTTTGCAGGGCGCGCGCGGACCGTGCCGAATTCTTCCGCCGCCAACAGATTCAGAAAAAGGATAGCCAACAGCGCAAAGTATAGCTGGCTGTAGGATGGGTGCCAGAAAAGGAAATAGGCCAGAAATCCGCCCGCCACCGCGCCGTGTGCAAACAGGCGTTCCGGCGCAAGCTGCCAGAGGCGGCGCACATCGCGCCACAAAGCCCGGAAGTAAAGGGGGAGTTGTAGAGGCTGCATACAAAATGCCAACACCAGCGCGCCAAGAAAGATGCACACGGCGTTCAGCTTTTCACCGCCGCACAGCCCGGCCAGCCATGCGCCCACAGAGGAATCCTCCACTGTCCGAAAGCCGAAGTGGATGCTTGTATTTGTGCCGGAGGAAAAAATGGTGAAGTAAATCGCCACAAAAAGCGCCGGTACACCCACCAGAGCGGGCAGCGCGCGGGAAAATTTCGGCTTGCGGAACAGCAGGAACAGCATGGTTATCACAAAGCTGCACACGGCGATTGCCGCTTCCGGGCCTTTGGCAAAGCACATCAGCACGGCGCCGCCCAGGAAAACAAGCAGATAACGAACGCTGACCGCAAACCCGCGGCGCGCCATCTCTACAAATAACACGGTAAAAATAGAAATGAAGATCACCGCCGTGCCCTGCGCGTTGATGTTTGTAATCAGGTGCATCAGGTTTGTGTTGTTAAAAATGCCCCTGCCGTTCGTCAGCGCTGTCCAGAGGCTGGCGCAGTTAAAAAGCAGCAGGCAGAACGGGAAAAGCCGCGCCTTTTCCGGCGCTTGCGGATAAAAGCAGTTTCCCAGTGCGAGCAGGCAGATAAGCAGCGCGGCAAGCACCAGCGGCGCGGCGTAGAAGATAAAAATATCATAACAGGAAACGCCGCTGATAATAGCAAGCGCCCCCATGACAAGTTCTGTTAAATAGTGATAGGAAAAGCGAACCATGGAGAACCGGATATCCTGCGGCGGGAAAGCAAGGGCAAAAGAATTGGCATTGCCGATATTCCACATCATGTCCTGTGTCAGGATAATCTCCCCCGCCGCCGTTGGGTGCGCGTTTTTCACGCTGATCTGTAACGCAAATAAAACGAGCAGCACGCCCCACAGCGCGGCAAAGGAAAGGGATGCGCCGTCGCGGCAGGCTGAACGTATGGCCTCGCGCGGGTCTTTCAGAGGACCGCGAAGGAATAAAAGCCAGAAAAAACCCAGCAGGGGCGGCAGCGTCCGAAAAACCCACAGCAGGCCGAGCCGCATACAGACACAGTATAGCGCCGCCAGAAAGCCCGTGCCAATCATAATGCCTATGGGCGCTGTATACTGCGGGAGAGCGGCGTCCATTCCCATCACGCGCGACCAGAAGCGGCCTGGCAGATAGAGGTAGGCGAACGCACACAGGACAAAAAGGAACGCCCCCCAAAGCCCCGCCCCGCTGACGCGGACCAAGAGCAGGTAGAGGAGCAGGCACGCGGTACAGCAGCACAACTTTGTCCGTGCAAAGCCCGTGCGCAGGCGGCAAAACCACGTTTCCAGCATACCCTTTCCCCCTTTTTCCTATTCCATATCGAAAATGCTCCAGGGATTTTTGACCTTTTACAGCTATTTGAAGAAACGGTTCAGTGCTGAGACGGCAACGCTGATCACGCCCATCACAATAAAAATACCGCACATGCCCATCAGCATCACGCCGAGCGACTGTAAAACTTCTGTCATTTCAAACGCCTCCTTGCTGTTCGTTTTCGATTTCTTTAGCACCCTTGATATTTTTTGCTATATTTAGGGGCAGACGCCTCATCCATATTGAATTTCGTGCAAATGCGACCGGGGATTTCTGCGTCGGGTACGCGAAATTCTTTCAAGGTATCAATCCGTGCAAAAACGCCATTGTAGTCAAAAAGAATTTTTTCGGATAAATCTTTCTGTCCCATACTTTATCACTTTCGTTATGTTATCATACTTTCCCTGATTTGTCAAGTTTTTACAAACGCATTCATTTCCATCTGATGCGGAAACTGCTTACATTTTACCGCCTTCGTTTGTTTATTTATGGGAGAGGGCCTTCCTTGCTTTTCCCCTCCCGGAGGACATATGTCCCTTTCCCCTCTTTTCTGATAATGCCTTTCTCGCAAAGTATTTTTAAGGCTCTTTGCAGCTGACGCTGACTGCAATGGAACAGCATCGCCGTTTTTCCCACATTGCAGATGCGATGCTCGTCAGCCGGATTTTCCAGCAGGAACCGCACTTTTTCCTCTACCGTTGCGGACAGGGTATTCAGCCCCGCGCTGGAGGACAGCTTCTCTGCCAGAGATTCAGCCAACCGGCGCAGAAAAACTACGTCTCTAAGCAGCACTTCCCGCCATTTTTCCATAGGAAGCGCGAGGCATACCGCCTGTTCTTTGACTTCCGCGAAGAACGGTGTCGGATGCCCTGTGGCAAACTCCCAGTCTCCCATGAGCTTGACTTTTGGGGAACATACCATAGATAGCATCATCTGCCGCCCATTCTGGCCCAAATCGTACACATGGACTGTTCCTGTTACGAGGAAAAGAATCGAGTCCAGCGGCATAAGCGGGGAACAGAGGATCTCCCCTTTCTCATAAATTTGCAGTTGAAAGTCAAGATGGGACGCTTCAGTCCAAGTATCCATGCGGTGCTTGCGTATGAGCGCATGTATCTGTTTTTCATCGTGGATCACCGTCATACAATATCCCCCACTTTATCTGCTATCGTGAAATCACCGGCAAAGGAGCAGGTCGTTTCTATATTTCCCCGTTCGGAGGGCGGGGAAATATCAAAATTTTATTTATTTTATATTATGACAGATGTCACTTCCTTCGTCAATCCTTTTTCGGTATACTGAGGATAAGAAATGATGGGAGGAACTTGTAATGGAAGAAAAACTGAAAGCAGGCGTACCTATTCCAAAAATTTACTTTTCGCTTGCGCTGCCGAGTGTACTCAACATGGTCCTGTCTATTTTCTACAATATGGCGGATACATATTTCATCGCGCAGACACAGAATGTCGACCTTGTGGCGGGCGTTTCGCTCTGTGCGCCGGTGTTCACACTGCTGATGGCATTTGGCAACATCTTCGGGCAGGGCGGCTGTTCCCTGATCTCGCGCCTGATGGGCCAGCATGAGCAGACGGGCGTCCGCCGCGTCAGCGCATTCTGCTTTTACGCATCACTCTTTACAGGCATCGTGACCGGTGCAGCAATGCTTCTTTTCACCGCGCCGCTGCTCCGGCTCTTAGGTGCAGATATGGCGTCCGCGCCTTTCGCGTCTTCCTACTTCCAATGGCTGGCACTCGGCGCACCGTTTATTGTCGCGTCGTTTGTGTTCACCAATCTCCTGCGCGCGGTGGGGCTTTCCATACAGTCCATGATTGCAAGCATGAGCGGCACCGTTGTGAACGTGATTCTGGATCCCATTTTGATCTCTGTTTTCGGCATGGGTGCGGCAGGCGCTGCCATTGCGACTGTGATGGGATACATTTGTACAAACGTACTGTGCCTGTTTTATGTGTGGAAACAGTGCCCCTGTTTTTCTGTGCGGCTCCGAGATGCCGGCGTGGATGGCCAATATGCCGGGCAAATCTTTGGCATCGGCGTTCCCGCCGCGCTCACAAACGTGATGCAAAGTTTGAGCGTAATCCTGGTCAATCAGGCGCTTCTTCCCTATGGCAATGATAAAATTGCCGCCATGGGGATTGCCATGAAAGCAAGTATGGTGGCTGTCCTTCTCATCGTCGGGTTCTCTTTTGGCGGGCAGCCGCTGGTAGGATATCTATATGGGCTGGGCGATAAACCAAAACTGCACCAGCTCATCCGGTTTTGTTTTGCCTTCCTCGGCGGGCTTGCGGGCATCCTCACTGTGGTACTGCTGATTGGCGCACGTCCGCTGACGGGGCTGTTTTTGAAGGATGCCGCCGTTGTTCAAACCGGGGCCGACATGTTCCGCTGGCAAAATATTACCCTTGTCCTCGTTGCTGTGGGGCAGCTTATCATGATTTTTTTCCAGGCAACGGGAAAAGCACTGCCCGCTTTTTTCCTCTCCATCAGCCGTCAGGGTGTATTATTTATTCTGGTGTTGACGGCAGCGCAGGCATTGGCAGGATATAACGGCATCATTGCGGCACAGGCAGCCGCAGATGTGTTGAACGCGATCCTGGCGGTCTCATTGTATGCCTTTGGCCTGCGGCGGGAGTTGGAGGAATAGGCCACTGTATTTTCTTCTGCATGGTGTATTCTATATTTCAAAAAAACCCGTGCGGAGAACTGCGAGTTTCTCCGCCGGGCTTTTTTCATGCTGTAAATTTTTCGACAGTGTCAGCATCCCTGATATTTTTGATATATTTATGGGCAGACGCCTCATCAATATTGAATTTCGTGCAAATGCGATCAGGAATTTCCAACGCCTTTTTCAGCGTTTTGGGTGAAACAGTCCGGTACACCAGGCGATAGAGCAAAAAGAACTTTGGAAAATCCTATCGGCATGTTGGGAAAATATTCTCCTTATTTTGATGCCTATAGCGGTATTAAAATTGCAAACATATGTGGTTCTTGCGGAAAGAAAGCTGTCCCCCTGGCTATTTTGGGAGCAGATGTTACTGTTTTCGATATTTCAGAAGATAACAAAAAGTATGCGCTCGAAGTCGCCTCAGCTGCAAATGTTGATTTGAACTTTGAAGTATGTGATATATTGGAGATTGATACAGCCAGGTATGGCAGCTATTTTGATGTGGTATTCATGGAAGGAGGCGTATTGCATTACTTTCATGACATTGATGAATTTATGCGCATCATGTATTTATTATTGAAAGACAATGGAAAAATGATATGCAGCGATTTTCATCCATTCACAAAAATATCCGATGTACTAAATTTTGAACAGCCAACTATGAGTTATTTTTCAAAAGAAATCTTTGATGGAGAAATGGCTCATGCCCGCTTTTTTGAAAAAAGCATTCGGGAACAGATGCCCAAGTGCAGTTACAGAAAGTATACAATCAGTGAAATCATCAATTCGGTCATACATTGTGGTTTCACGTTAAGAAGGTTTGATGAACACCCTGCCTGGGAAAACGAAAATGTACCAGGAGAATTTACTATTGTAGCAAGCAAATAATGACCCTCTGAACATATTAAGTTACCGGCATTCAATAGGACATAAAGAAAACGGGGATGCCGTGAACAATCTGCTCTGCGGCACCCCCATTTTCATCCATTATTTGACAGGCTATTTGTGTCTATGGGAAAACAAATCGAATCCTTCCACTTACAGACGGGGAATCAAGTTGAGGATCAAACCGCCCGCAATCACGCTTGCGATCTGCCCGCCGACATTGACGCCCGCGGCGTGCATGAGCAGGAAGTTCTGCGGGTCCTCTTTGAGTCCCATTTTGTGGATCACGCGGCTGCTCATCGGGAACGCGGAGATACCACACGCGCCGATCATGGGGTTTATTTTATTTTTGCTGAACAAATTCAGGAATTTGGCGAACATCACACCGCCGATGGTATCGAACACAAACGCAAACAGACCCAGCAGCATAATCATCAGCGTGCCCCAGGAAAGGAACATATCGGCCTGCATTTGCGTTGCTACCGTAATGCCCAGTACGATGGTAATAAGGTTCGCCAATACATTCTGCGCCGTTTCAGAAAGGCTGTTCAGCACGCCGCACTCACGCAGCAGGTTGCCGAACATCAAAAAGCCGACAAGTGAAACACTGCGCGGCGCGACCAGTCCGGCTATGATGGTAACAACAATCGGGAACAGAACGCGCACGGTCTTGCTGATCTCCTTCGCCTCATACGGCATGCGGATCAGCCGCTCCTTGCGCGTCGTCACCATGCGGATGACAGGCGGCTGGATGATGGGCACCAACGCCATATAGCTGTAGGCCGCGACGATGATCGCGCCGAGGTACTTTGTGCCGTAGAAATTGCCGAGGAAAATCGAGGTAGGGCCGTCCGCCGCGCCAATAATGCCCACGCAGGCGGCGTCCTGGATGCTGAACATGCCAGGGAAAATCAGATTGACAGCGCATGCGAGGGTCAGCGTCATGAAAATGCCGAACTGCGCCGCCGCACCGAACAAAAGCAGTTTGGGGTTCGCCAGCAGCGGGCCGAAGTCGATCATCGCCCCGATGCCGATAAACAGCAGCAGCGGGAAAAGCTCATTGGAGATGCCCGCCCGGAACAGTTCGCTGAGCGCGCCCACTTCCAGCCCCAGCTCGTGCATCTGGTCGATTGCGCCGGACATGGGCAGGTTGACGAGGATCGCGCCGAAGCCCATCGGCAAAAGCAGGCTCGGTTCCATATCCTTTTTGATAGCGAGATAAATCAATGTTCCGCCAATGGCCCACATCACCACCATCTTTACGGCGGAAACGCCAGACAGGGAAAGCACAGAGCCAAACATCGCCTGTATGAAATTGGCAAAAGCGTTCATGCAATCTTCTCCATTCTGTTTTCTGCCCGCTCTATCGTCGGCGCAGTTAAAACCCCCGAAAAAACCTTATCTGTTTCCGAACACAGCCGCCCTATCACCCGGCAGACAAATCCATTCTGGAACAAGATGGGTTTCCAAAGGGGCTGCGCCCCTTTGGCGGAGTCCAGAGGCGGAGCCTCTGGGCAGGTTTGGGCGGCAGCCCAACATCAGGCGAGGCACGCGTCGCACCAGGCGCGCACGTCCTCGTATACCTCGGCGCGGTTTATCTCGTTCAAGATCTCGTGGCGCGCGCCGGGGTAAAGCTTTAAGGTCAGGTCGGCTACGCCGGCTTCGGCGAGCGCGCGGTACACCGCCTCGACGCCTTTTCCGTAATCGCCCACGGGATCCATATCACCCGCAAAGAGCGCCACGGGCAGGTCTTTTGGCACCTTCCGTGCCCATTGGGGACGGTTGACATCGCGCAGGACGGACATCAGGTCATGGAACGCGCTGGCCGTAAAGATAAATGTGCATTTTGGGTCTTTCGCGTATTTTGCCACGATCTCCTCATCGCGGGAAATCCAGTCATACGGCGTTTTGGGGGCTTGTACGCGTTTCAGGTACTGCCCGAACGCGATATTGTTTACCAGCTTGGAACGGTACTCCGCGCCTTTGGTTTTTGTGATCCAATCCGTCAGCGCCAGGCCGACACTGGCGGCGGGGTTCGGCCCGCCCGTGCCGCTGAGCAGCAGCGCGTGGATCGTATCGGGGTACACCACCGCGTACAGGCGCGCATAAAAGCTGCCCATGCTGTGCCCCAGCAGAATGACCGGCAGCTCCGGGTACTGCTCATGGGCAATGCGGTTCATCTGGTGAAGGTCCTTCAGGACATATTTACGCCCGTCGCGCGCGGCAAAATACCCGTCGATGCCGTTCACGCCGTCGCTCGTCGCACCGTGGCCCAAGTGGTCGTTGCCGAATACCACATAGCCGTGCCGCGCCATATAGCCCGCGAAATCATCATAGCGGCCTATATATTCGCACATGCCGTGCGAGATTTGCAGCACGGCCTTCGGCGTAGTATCCGGGCTGCTGTATGAATAGCCGACGACGGTATTGAGGCCGTCCGATGAATCAAACCTGATGACGTTTTTCTGGATTTCCGACATTGGCAAGCTCCTCCTCCTCCATCACGATGGGCAGCAGTTCTTTTAGGCTGCGGATGATATATTTCGGGTTGGGCGCGCCCTCTGGCAGCGGCAGGTCATGGAAATTGCACCAGCAGGTATCCACCCCCGCGTTGATGCCGCCTGTGATATCCGCCTTCAGGGAATCGCCCACCATCAAAACCTTTTTGCGGTTTTCAATGCCAAGCGCATTCAGCGCCGCGTCGAATATTTTTCGCGATGGCTTGGGCGCGCCGACACGGCTGGATATGAACACCCCGTCGAAATAGCGCTCCAGACCGGAGAGATCGGAAGAGCGTCGTGTAGGGAAAGAGTGTTGCGAGACGTGGGG
>CANCXY010000090.1 GCA_947381875.1 uncultured Clostridia bacterium
CAGAATCCAGGCTGCGCACATTCAGGTAGTGCAGCGTGATACCCTGGAAATACAGCTCCCGGATTTTGAGGTCCAGGTCGTTGTGGAAAAGGGCGTAGTTGTACAGGAGCTGGTGGATGCGGTAGGCGATACCCACGTCCGGGCTGCGGTTGAAATTGAACAGCGCGTCCGCCAGTTCCGAGAGCGAGGCCGCGTCTTCGGCGGAGAGCGTTTCGGGATGGCGGGAAAAGAGGATCTCGTCTAAGATAGCGTCGTTTTGCCGGTGGATGGCGAACAGGCACGTCGCGTTTGTGTGGATGGCGGAGAGCACAGCGTCATCCGCGAGGTTTGGCGCCAGCCGCGGCCGCACAAGTGCGCGCACGGCGGTCATGTTGTCTAAGTACGTTTGATAGGGGGGACGCATAGCGCACATTCCTTTCAGAGCTGGCGGATTTCAGCCCAAAATTGATGCTGTTTCCATTATAGCATCCTTTTCTTATATTACAAGTGGGCAAAAGGGAAAAGGGGGAAAAGTTTCGGCGAAGCCCGTCTATCTGTGTTCGCAGGCTCTATACAGGAAAAAAGAACCTATCATATTTAACAACCATATATAGTATACCGCACCCTGCGCCGGAATGCAAGCCCCAAATTTGTTTTTATCCCGCACACAGCCTTACCCATTTTCCGCCCGGAAATCCCGTATAAAACTGCCCACAAAACAAAAAATTTCGTATTTTTTCAATTTCAGCAGATAAAACAAAATCCATCATTTTTCCATGGAACGTTCAGAAAAAATTCACAAAACACATGGAAAATATGCGTCAAAAACAGCATGAATCGGCCATTTTGCGGCCCTTCGCCGCCAGAAAAAACGCCCCCGGCGCGCAAACCGGAAAACTCCCCCTCTTGATTTACGCCGAAAAAAATTATACAATATCTCCATTGTATTTCTACGCATGACATTTGTACGCGCCGCCCTTTGCCCTAATAAAGCGCGGCGGAGAGGATAAAAAGAGACGGCCCGGTTCATGCCGCCGCCGGAAAAGAGGTACGCGAGAGAATGACAAAATTTTCAGAAATGCCCTATACACGCCCCGACGCCGAGGCGATGAAGCAAAAACTTTCCAGCCTGACAAAGCGTTTGGAGGAGGCCAAGACCTACGATGAGGCCCGCGCCGTGTTCCTGGAAAAGGAAGCCGACGCCCGCCATGCGCAGACGTTGGGGTCGCTGGTACATATCCGCCACTCTATCGACACGCGCGACGCGTTCTACGAGGGGGAGGAGAAGTTCTGGAATGCCTTTGCCCCCGAATTGCAGGAGTACGAGCAGGCGTGGACGCTTGCCATGCTGAAAAGCCCCTTCCGCGCCGACTTCGCCGCCGAGTACGGAGATCTGATGTTCGTAAACGCAGAGATTGCGCTGAAAACTTTCTCGCCGGAGATTATCCCCGAAATGCAGAAGGAAAACGACTTGGCGCAGGAATATGAAAAGCTTCTTGCTTCCGCGCAGATCCCCTTCGAGGGCAAGACCTACACGCTCTCCCAGCTCACTCCCTTTAAGCAGGATGCTGACGACGCGCGCCGTCTGGCCGCGTGGAAAGCCGAGGGAAAATGGTACAAAGAGCATCAGCCGGAGATGGACCACATCTATGACGAGCTTGTCCACCTGCGCAACACAATGGGCAAAAAGTTAGGGTACGAGGGCTACACTACGCTTGGCTACTATCGCATGGGCCGCAACTGCTACACGAAAGAAGATGTCGAGCGTTTCCGCGACGCCGTTGTAAAATACCTGGTGCCCGTGGCCGATAAGATTTACCGCGAGCAGGCAAAGCGTCTGAACATGAGCTACCCGCTCAGCTACGCCGACGCCGCCCTGCATTTCCGTTCCGGCAACCCTGTACCGCAGGGCACGCCCGACGATATCTTAGCCGAGGGCAAAAAGTTTTACGACGCTCTCAGCCCCGAAACGAGCGAATTTTTCCGCACAATGTTAGATGGCGAGCTGCTGGATGTCCTCTCCACCGAGGGCAAGCAGTCGGGCGGCTACTGTACCGCGTTGGCAGACTACGGCGTGCCGTTCATCTTCGCAAACTTCAACGGCACGCAGGGCGACGTGGAAGTTGTTACGCACGAGGCGGGCCACGCGTTCGCCGCGTGGATGAACCGCGACCGCGTACCTCTTGAAACCGTATGGCCGAGCATGGAGTCCTGCGAGGTACACTCCATGTCGATGGAATTCTTCGCGGAGCCGTGGTCGGACGGGTTCTTTGGGCCGGACGCGAAAAAATTCCTCTACAGCCACCTGGCGGGCGCGCTGCAATTCATCCCGTATGGCACGCTGGTCGACCACTTCCAGCACGAGGTATACGCCCATCCCGACATGACGCCCGCCGAGCGCCACGCTGCCTGGAAAAAATTGCAGGGCGTGTATATGCCGTGGATGAAGTTAGACGGCGACATCCCGTTCTATGCCGATGGCGAGGCATGGCAGCGCCAGCACCACATCTATTCCAGCCCGTTCTATTATATTGACTACTGCCTGGCCCAGACCGTCTCGCTTGAATTCTGGGCGATGATCGACGAGGACCGTGAGAACGCCTGGAAACACTATATGGCCTATACGCGCCAGGGCGGCAGCCATACCTTTACGGAGCTGTTGAAAAACGCCGGGTTGGAAAGCCCGTTCGACGAGGCCACGCTGCGCGGCGTATGCGCCAAAGCAGCCGAGCGCCTGGACGCGTTCGACCTAACCGGCATCGAATAAAATCTTCTGTGTAGTTTCCCGCCCAGCGGGCGGGAAACTACACAGAACGCTTCCGTTCCAGCGCTCCCGGATAAAAAACAGGCCGAGAAACTGAAACAGGATGGGTTTCCAAAGGGGCTGCGCCCCTTTGGCGGAGTCCAGAGGCAGCGCCTCTGGGCAGGTTTGGGCGGCAGCCCAACAGCCGAAAGGGGGTCCCCCTTTCGCGTAGGCTTGCTTTGCAAGCCTACGATTTCCCCTGCATAGCGGGGGAGTAACATATGGTCGATAGCCGTTAGGGCCTTTCCAGAGGGGAAGGGCGGCTATAGATAAAGCGATAGGGAAAGTGCGCGACGGGCTTCGGCGCGCGGCGGGGCGGCAGGTTGGCCGTCAGACGCTGCAAAGAGGCGGTGACGCATTTGCTTCATCTGAAAGCGAATCTGGGCGCTGTGCGGCGCGCGGGCGGCGGACGCGGCTTTCCACGATCAAGGAGGAAAAACAGAACATGAAAAAGTTCCTTGCACTCGCGCTGGCACTGGCTATGGTCCTTTCGCTGGCGGCCTGCGGCGGCGGTTCCTCGTCGTCCAGCAGCAGCGGCGCGGCGGATGATTCCAGCAGCTCGTCCAGCAGCACGGACAGCAGCAGCTCATCTGAACCCGCCGATCAGGTCACATATGAAAACAAGGTCATCCTGGGCGACTCCACCGAGCTGGGCGGCGACTTCCGTTATCCCGGCTGGGGCGGCAACCCCAACGCGGCTGACCAGGGCATCTGGTTCATGACC
Source organism: uncultured Clostridia bacterium (assembly GCA_947381875.1). Lineage (GTDB taxonomy): Bacteria > Bacillota > Clostridia > Oscillospirales > Ruminococcaceae > Ruthenibacterium. Next base: position 3,507 of record CANCXY010000090.1, read on the forward strand.
GCCGGCTACGCCGCTATGGAGACTGATCGCGACGGCGTGTACCAGTGGAACAATACCGTCGTGAAAAACCACTCCATGACGGAGAATGAGGACGGTACCGCTACCTTCCATGTGGAAATTAACCAGGATCTCACCTACAGCGACGGCACGCCCATCACTGTAAAGGACTACCTGGCGCAGACACTGGCTTTCTCCACCGAGGTTGCTGCGGAGACAGGCCATTCCGGTCAGAACGGGCAGTCTCTTGTGGGCTTCGATGCGTTCCATGCCTACACGGGCGACAACGAGGGCGAGGCTGTAGAGGGCTTGGACGGCGTGACCGCCAGCAAAGTGTTCTCCGGCGTGCGCATGCTCGACGATTACACCTATGAAGTAACTGTCACCACCGATTTCTACCCCTACTACTTCGCTGAAACTTATGCGGCGCTGCAGCCGGTGCCCCTGGCCATGTGGCTGGGCGAGGGCGGCGATATCATGGATGACGGCGAGGGCTGCTACCTCTCCGACAGCTTCTATGCGAAGACGGGCGAGGGCGACGACGCTACCTATACGGTTGCGGGCGAAATGGAGACAAACCGCTTCGACACAACCAAGTTCCCGTTCAGCGGCCCCTATATGATCACCGAATGGGACGAGGGCACCCGCCAGGTGACGATGCAGATTAACCCCGCTTTCAAGGGCAACTTTGAGGGCCAGGTCGCCTCCATCGAAACCGTTGTGGCTACCCGCATTGTTTCCGAGACACAGACAGAACAGCTCAACACCGGCGTTGTGGACGTACTGTCCGGCCTGACAGGCGGCACCGACGTAACACCTGCGCTCGACCTTGTCAACGATGGCAGCGGCAAATTTGCCGAGAACCACTATCAGCGCGCCGGTTACGGCAAACTGCAGTTTGACTGCGACTTCGGCCCCACGATGTTCCAGGAAGTGCGCCAGGCGCTGGCATACCTCGTTGACCGCAACACCTTCTGCCAGACCTTTACAGGCGGCTACGGCGCGGTTGTCGACGGCCCCTATGCCCCCTGCTTCGCGATGTGGAAGGCTGTAGAGGATGAAATCGACCTGATCGACTACTCCTTCTCGCCGGATAACGCGAAAAAGGTCCTGGAGGACGGCGGCTGGATCTACAATTCCAAGGGCGAGCCGTATGAAGAAGGCGGCGAAGGCATTGACGCCGTGCGCTATAAGAAGCTGACAGAAGAAGAAGCCAACGCGCTGGACGGCGCGAACAAGACCTTTGCCTCCGTTGCGAACACAGACGGTGTGGAGTATAAGACCGTCCAGGTCGACGGCGAGTACTATATGCCGCTGGTAATCAACTGGTTTGGCACCGAGCAGAATGATGTTACCGATATGCTCACCACCGCTATGGCAAACAGCTCTGACGTGACTGCTGCCGGTATGGTCGTGCGTGCCACACAGGGCGACTTCAATACGCTGCTTGGCAACATCTACCGTGACCCGTCCCTGGGCTACCTGGGCACTCCGACCTATGGCCTGTACAACCTCGCCACTGGCTGGAACAGTTCGGTGTATGATATGTCCTTCAACTGGTCGCATGACCCGAAATATTTTGCCTATTCAGCAAACCACCTGTATGATGCGTATGATATCGACTTCCCCTACGACAAGAGCGGGGAGAAGCTGACATACGAGGAGGCTGTGGAGGCTTCCGGCGGCAAATTGGGTATGGACTACCTCTCCATGGCGATGGTGTACAATGCGGGCGAGGGTGAGGAAGACGAGTACAACCACTGGTGGATGGGCTACATTGAGCGCTTCAATCAGCTGATGCCGGACATCCCCCTGTACTCCAACATTTACTATGACGCTTACAACACGAAGATCGAGAACTTCAACACGGATACATTCTATGGGCAGTACCGCGCCATTATCTATGCCAACGTAAAAGGGCACTGATGATGCGCACCCGCTGAGGGTACGATCTGATTAAAAAGAAAGGAAGGGGCAGCCAAGTTGTTTGTTGGCTGCCCCTTCTGCTTAAATGGAAACAGCGGGAACCGCTGCATCAAGCGCTGGAAAAACCGTGCGTGCCCGCCCGCAGGGCGGGGGAATGCACGGGAATACCTTGCCGGACGGCCGGAAGATACCCGGCGCTTGATGCGGAGGCTCCGAGCGCAAAGGGGCGCGCGCCGCCGCACACACAAGCGCGCAGAAAGCCCCAAGGGAAAGGAGGAGCGGTGTGGGAAAATACATAGTAAAGCGTATTGGCTATATGGCCGTTGTGATGATGATCCTTTCATTCCTGATGTTTTTCGTCTACTCCCTGATTCCGTTCGACAGGGCCGTGGTAGAGGCGGAAACATATAAGCAGGGCCTGAAAAACAACCCCCGTGCGGGCGAACTGTACGAACAGCGTGTCGCGCAGCTCCGCCGGGAGCTTGGCACCGACCAGAATGTGGTAGTGCGCTACTTAGGGTGGCTCGGCCTCGGCCCCATCAACGGCAAATACAATGGCATTTTGCAGGGCAATTTCGGCTGGAGCTATAAATACAGCCGCCCCGCGAATGAGGTGCTTTCACTGCCGATGGTGAACACCATATTTATCAATATTTTTGCTACCATCCTGGGCTTGGGCATCACGATACCGCTGGGCATCTTCTGTGCTGTCCACCGGGGCAGCAAGCGCGATACAGCCATACAGGTGGCGACCATCGTCGGCTACAGCATCCCGGTGTTTATCACGGCCATCCTGTTTATCTGGCTGTTTGCCATCAATCTGCGCTGGTTTCCTGTCTCCGGCATGAAGACGCCGGGTTCCAATTACACCGGCTTGCAGGAGCTGAAGGACAGGATCTACTATATGCTGCTGCCTCTCATCGTCATGACGTTTTCCTCGTTGGGCGGTATGACGCGCTATGTGCGCGCCTCTATGAGCGAGGCGCTCTCGCTGGACTGCATCCGCACTGCGCGCGCCAAGGGCCTGCGCGAGCGCGCCGTGATTTACAGCCACGCCTTCCGCAACGCGCTCATTCCCATCATCACCTTGATAATCGGCTGGTTTGTCGGCATTTTCATGGGTTCTATCGTCATTGAGAATATTTTCGGCCTCAACGGCATCGGCAGCCTGTATATCCGCAGCCTGAACGACAAGGATTTTGAAGTGGTGCTGCTGCTGCAAATGTTCTATGTGCTGATTACCCTGCTGGGCAACCTGATTGTCGACCTTGCCTACGGCCTGGCAGACCCGCGTGTGCGCGTGAATAAGTAAGGGAGGGGAGAGAAGATGAATAAAAAGAAAGGTTCTGCCCCCGTCCGCTGGTTCAAGCGGATGGTGCTCGGCCCCTCGCAGGAAATCAAGGACGACCGCTACGACAGCCCGACCAAACAGGCCGTCAAGCGCTTTTTCCGCAACCCGCTCGCGACGGGCGCGGTGATTGTACTCATCGGCATGTTCCTGTTCGTGTTTATCGGTTCGGCCATCGCGCCGGTGGACCTGACCGAGACGGGCACCGAGGTGATGCACACCAACGTATCCCCCACCAACAGCCTGATGAAGCTGCCGGAGAGCATGAAAACCAATGTGGTGGATATCTCCTCGCGCGGCACGTTCACCATCGGCGTGGACGATTCGGGTGCGCTGGAGGCGTGGGGCTTTTACTTCAACTCCTCCGGCAAGCCGGAAAAGGACGTGCTGAACATACCGGACGAGGTAAAGAACAGCAAAATTGTGCATGCCTCCGCCGGTTCCGACCATGTGGTCGCAATCAGCGAGGACGGCCATGTATACGCCTGGGGCGAGAATGAGAACGGGCAGTACGGCCTGGACGGCTCCATGGCGGCCATGGCCCGCACACAGCCGGAGGAACTGATGGAGGGCACCATTGACGCCTCCGCTGTGCGCCAGCTCATCTGCGGCAACCAGATCACGGCTATCCTGATGGAGGACGGCACCGTGTACGCCTGGGGCAACGACGGCCTTACAGCGACAAACCTTTCCTCCGTTATCAAGCACGGCAAGAAGGAAAGCCCGCTGAAAAAGCTGGCGTTTACCAATGATACTGTGTACGCCATTGATGAAAACGGCGTGTTCGTGCCCGGCAAAAGCACAAAATACAATATCATCAACGTCCCGGATGAAAATGGCCGCAACACGATGATGGATATATTTGAGTATATCGGCGAGCGGAAAGTTGTGGACATTGCCGCGACGGGCGGGGCCGTTGCGCTGGTGACAGACGACGGCGAGATTATTGTTTCCGGCATGCGCGACCCGCTGCCCACCCTGCGGGACGACGAAGAAGCGGTGGCCGTAAGCGCGGGCACACGGCATTTTGTGCTGCTCACGGATAAGGGCCGCGTATACGCCTGGGGCCAGAACTACCGCCACCAGTGCGACGTGCCGGAGGAATTGCAGCAGGAGGGCGCAGTCGACCAGGTGATTGCCAGCGGCTTCCAGAACTACGCGTTCAAGGACGGCCAGTTTGTGGGCGCGTGGGGCCTCAAGGGCTACCTGATGGGCACAGACGAGCTGGGCCGCGACGTGTTCCTGCGCCTGATGAACGGCGGCAAAATGACAATGACGATTGGCGCAATCTCCGTTATCATCGCTACGATTATTGGCATTATCGTGGGCTGCATCTCAGGTTATTTCGGTGGCGTGGTGGATATGTTCCTGATGCGCGTGGTCGAGATTGTCGGTTCCATCCCGTTCCTGCCGTTCGCAATGAGCCTTTCGGCTATCCTACAGGCAAGCGACCTGCATGAGAATGCCCGTATTGCCATCATCATGGTGATTTTAGGTGTTTTGAGCTGGACGGGCCTGGCAAGGCTGGTGCGCGGCCAGATATTGGCAGAGCGTGAGAAGGAGTTTGTCACGGCGGCGCGTTCCATTGGTGTGAAGGAGGGGCGCATTGCGTTCCGGCACATCCTGCCGAATATCGTTTCCGTGATCCTGGTTTCAGTCACGCTTGATTTTGCCACCTGCATGCTGACAGAATCGCAGCTTTCCTACCTCGGCTTCGGCGTGCAGCTCCCACGCCCGACGTGGGGCAATATGCTCAACGGCAGCCGCAACGCGACGGTCATCCAGTCGTACTGGTGGCGCTGGCTGTTCCCGGCGCTGTTCCTCTCGATTGTCGTTATCTGCATCAACATCATCGGCGATACCCTGCGTGATGTGCTTGACCCGAAATCGGAGGTGGAGAAATAATGGCAGAAAACTTGTTGGAGGTAAGGAATCTCCACACCTATTTCAGAACGAGGAACGGCACCGTGAAAGCGGTGAACGACGTTTCCTACAGCCTGGAGCCGGGAAGGACGATTGGCATTGTAGGCGAGTCCGGTTCCGGCAAAAGCGTTTCGGCCATGAGCATCCTGCGCTTGCTGGACGCGAACGGCTATATTGAATCCGGTGAGATCCTGTTCGAGGGCAAGGACCTGACGAAGCTCTCGATGGACGATATGTACCATATCCGCGGCAACGCGATCTCGGTTATTTTCCAGGAGCCGATGACGAGCCTGAACCCGGTGTTCACCGTCCAGCGACAGCTCTCCGAGCCGTTTATGATTCACCAGCATATGAACAAGAAACAGGCGGCGGAAAAAAGCCTGGAGATGCTGCGCGACGTACAGATTCCGAACCCGGAGGCCGTGCTGCGGCAGTACCCGCACCAGCTTTCCGGCGGTATGCGCCAGCGCGTGATGATCGCGATGGCCCTGGCCTGCCGCCCGAAGATTCTCATTGCCGACGAGCCGACCACAGCGCTGGACGTGACAATCCAGGCACAGATTTTGCGCCTGATGAACGATTTGCAGCGCGAGAACGGCACGTCCATCATCTTTATCACGCATGACTTGGGCGTTATCAACGAGATGGCGGACGATGTGGCGGTGATGTACTGCGGCCAGGTGGTGGAGAAGGCCAGCGCGCGCATTATCTTTGCCGATTGCAAGATGAGCCACCCCTACACCGAGGGCCTGATGTTCTCCATCCCGCGTCTGGACGCAATCCACACGAAAATCGAGCCGATTCCCGGCGCGGTGCCGCACCCGCTGGACCTGCCCAAGGGCTGCAAATTCGCCCCGCGCTGCAAATACTGCACGCAGAAGTGCATCGACGCGGAACCGGGGCTTGTGGACGCGGGCGACGGCCAGTTGATCCGTTGCTTCTATCCCGAAAAGGAGGTGAGACGCAGTGCCGAACACCAAAAAGCTGTTGTCCATTACGAATCTTAAAAAATATTTCCCGGTTGCCAAGGCGAAGCTGTTCCAGAAAGAGCAGCTCTATGTCCGCGCGAACGAGGATATTTCCCTGGATATTTACGAGGGCGAGACGGTAGGCGTCGTAGGTGAATCGGGCTGCGGCAAATCGACGCTGGGCCGCGTGCTGCTTCAGCTCTACCCCCAGACGGCGGGCAACACGATGTACTATGGCTCCACGCTGGACGCCACCACGCCGAAATATGTGATAGACACGTTACAAAATCTGGAAAAGTACAAGGCGAAGCTGGAAAAAGCACAGCAGCGTGCCGCCGACCTGGAAAAGCAGGTAGAGGCCGTCGGCGAGGACAAGGCGGATTTCTATCTGATCCAGGAGCGCAATCTGGCCCGCTGTGACCGCCAGACCTGCCTGAACCATATTGTCACCATCTTTGGCGGCTTTTTCGCCAAAGATGAGGGCGGCCGCGGCCGCGAGCTGATGAAAAAGGTTTACAATGAGAACGTGCAGCGCAACAAGTTGATTGCGAAGCAGAAGGAGATACAGCCCGCCTACAGCCTGGCCTGTGAGAACGGCGCAAAGGACGCGCAGAAGGCCGCTGACTTAAAGAAGAAGCTGGACGATTTGCAGGCGCAGATTGCCGTCTACGACAAAAGTACCCAGGAATGCCAAAAGGAGCTGGACGCCCTGCGCGCTCAATACGCGAAGGACCCGGAATTTGCGAAATACGAGGCCATGCGGGACAGCGGCATCGACCTTGCGCGCCTGGAATACAACGAAATGCGTCTTTTGCGCAAAGATTTACAGATTATTTTCCAGGACCCGTATTCCAGCCTGAACCCGCGCATGACGATTGGCCAGATCATTGAAGAAGCGCTGCTCACGCACAATTTCTACCGTCCCGGTTCAGAGCAGATGAAAGATCACGTCCTGCGCACCATGCGCGAATGCGGCTTGCAGGATTACATGGTGAACCGTTATCCGCACCAGTTTTCCGGCGGGCAGCGCCAGCGCGTCGCGATAACCCGCGCGCTTGTGCTGAACCCGAAGTTCATCGTGTGCGACGAGTGTGTATCGGCGCTTGACGTATCCATCCAGTCGCAGATCATCAACCTGCTCCAGGAGCTGAAGCAGAAGCAGAACCTGACCTACATGTTCATTTCCCACGACCTCTCGGTGGTGCGCTACATTTCCGACCGCATCTGCGTGATGTACTTAGGCAACGTGGTAGAGCTGGCTGACGCGGAGACAATTTTCAAAGACCCGCGCCACCCCTACACAGTAGCGCTCCTCTCGTCTATCCCGACGACGGACCCGGAGAGCCTGCAAAAGGAGCGTATTCTGTTAGAGGGCAACATCCCCAGCCCCATCCGTCCCCCGGCGGGCTGCAAATTCCACACCCGCTGCTACATGGCCTGTGAAAAATGCAAGCGCGTACCGCCGCCCCTCCAGGAGATAGAGCCGGGCCATTACCTCGCCTGTCATTTCCCGCAGCCCAAATTGGACGCCGAAGGCAACTATCTCTTTGAACTCCCCAAGATGGAACGCAAATCCAACCGTTCCGCCGCTTTTTCTTGAAAGAAAAAGCTCGGCAAAAAGAACTAACAATGGAACAGCCCGTCCGGCGCTGTGTGCTGCTGAATCTCTCGGCGCAGGTTGGGCGTGGGAGCGTCCCACCGCTTTTCTTGAAAGAAAAAGTGGGGCAACAACAAAAACTTCCGCTTGTTTTCAAGTGGGTCCCACCATATACTGTATAGGAAAGAGGGTAGGCGGATTGATTTGGAAACGGCTGCATCAATATGCCGATGAGCGGGAGAAACGTCAGCAGGAGGAAGCCCCACACGCGGACGGCGACAGGCCCCGCGTAGGGTTCGGCGAAGGCTGTCTGATGACGCTTGTCGCCTATACCGTGCTGCTCGTCCCCGCCGTAGCCATCCTCGCCGGGCTGGCCTTTCTGGCCGTCTGGCTGATGGGTATCCTGTAATACTGCCCCTTTGGTTTGTGTTCAGCCGCCGCCCGCACTGTGCCGGGCGGCGGCTTGTTTGTCTGTTTCTCTGCAGCTTGGATACTCCCATTTTATAAAACTTCTTGTTTTTTGTCAGTACATATGGTATACTAAAAAGGAAACCTTGCGGGTATTGGGGTAAGGCATTCAGAAAGTATATGCAGCACTGAAAAAATGGGAAACAGTCGGTGAAATGGAGGTAGACACATGA
>CANCXY010000091.1 GCA_947381875.1 uncultured Clostridia bacterium
GCCCCCTTTGGAAACCCATCACGCGCGGCAATTTCATTGCCGCGCACCCATTTTGGATGGACGGGGAGCGTTTTTCCCTGTCCTGCGGGCGGGGGACAGGCCCCGCGGGAGGGATACCATGCGGATTGATAAGTTTATGAAGGTGAGCCGCCTCATCAAGCGGCGCACGGTCGCCAATGAGGTGGCGGACGCCGGGCGTATTCTGGTGAACGGGCGAGCCGTGAAAGCGAGCTATGCCGTCAAGGAAGGCGATATCATTGAGGTGGCGTTCGGGCCGCGTGTGGTGCGCGTGAAGGTGGTCTCCACCGAGGCCCCGAACGGGAAGGACCTGGCGCGCGGAATGTATGAGGTGCTTTCGGAGGAAGTGCGGGAGCAGCCCCGCGCGGGCGAGGCATAAAACACCCCCTTTTCGCATACAGATACTGGGAAAAGACATGGATTCCCGTTTCTCCCTGTTTCCGGCGGGGAAAACAAGTAAATTGGTTTCTGTGGCGAAAAGAGGTGCGGCGATATGGCGACGAACCAGGCGGCGGCGCAGAACACAGCGCGTCAGATGCCCCACAGCGTGGTGTTAGAGGACCGCAAAAAGCTGACCGCGACAGGCATCCTTTCCATCGTCTCTTACGACGCCTATACGGTGACGCTGGAAACGTCGTTCGGTACGCTGGCGATTGGCGGCGAAGGGCTGAACGTGAGCGAGCTGAGCGTACAGACGGGCGAAGTGAAGGTGGGCGGCGCAATCGAGTATGTGCAGTATACGGTCAAGCATGAGAAAAGCGGCTCATTCCTTAAAAGGCTGGTGCGGTAGATGGTTGGCGGCGTTCCGGCGGCACTGGCCTTACGCGACCTGTTTTACGCGGCGGGGCTTGGCTTCCTGCTGTGCGTTGCGTACAGCGCCGCGCGGCTGGTGCTGGGCAGCGGCAGGGTGGTGGTGTTCGTGTGTGACGCGGCCATCCTGGCCCTGGGCGCGCTGCTGTACCGCAGCGCCGCGCTCAGCCGGTTTTACGCGGGCCAGCCGCGCTGGTACACCATGGCCGGGTGCGCGCTGTGCTTCCTGGCGAGCCGCGCCGCCCTGGCTCCGCTTTTAGAGGGCGTAGAGGCGCTGGTGCGCTGGTGCCTGGCGTGGCCGTTCGTCATGCTCTGGCGCTTCGCGCTGGATCCCCTGAGGCTTCTAATCCTGGGCCGGGCACGGGCCGCCCATGCGGCGCACGCCGAGCGGCGCGAAAAACAAAAACGCGCCGCGCAAAAGAAAAGGTTGCAAACCAGCGGGCAAGTGTTGTATAATTCTAAGTGAAGCAAAAGGAAGCGGCCCGTCTGTGCATGGCGCGGCGGGATATTTTGAAAAAACCGTGAAGGGGGCCGGATACAGGATGGCACGGCAGCGGCGTCCAAAAAAGAAAAATGCGTTCCCCTCCCTTGCCCTGCGCGTGGGGATATTTGGGCTGTGCGTGTATTTGTGTGTATCGCTTGTGTTTTTGCAGGTGGATATCGTCGCGAAGCGCAAACAGCTTGAAAACCTTGAGCAGCAGGCGGCGGCCCAGCAGGCGGTGAATCAGGAGCTGATGCGCCTGCGCGACGACAGCGACGAGGAAGCCTATATGGAGCGCATCGCGCGTGAAAAGTTGGGGTATGTTCTGCCCGGCGAACATATTTATGTGGATATGTCCGGCGGGTGACGGGGCCGTGGGGGGTATCCGGAACGGGGCGTTTTTGCGTGTTCCCCGCCTACGGGGCTGGGAACGCACGGAAACGGTCTCCCCGGTCTGGACACTTCCCAACCGTGCGCTTTGCGGCGCGGCACGGCGGATGGTTTTGAAAGGCAGCATGCGGGCGCGGCGCAGCGTCCCCCGCATGCTCCACAATAAATGTGGGGATGGCCGGTGTAATGGAAATCCGTTTTTGCATTTTGCGCGGCAGGAGGCAGTGACCCTGCTGTTTTCGCCGCCTCCAGCGGGAAAAGCAAGCAAAATAGGTTTCCGTGGATCGGTGTCCCCAAGAAGGGGTATAAACGATTCATGGCAGTAGAGGTAGGAAGCATCGTCGAGGGCAAAGTAACGGGCGTGAAAAAATTCGGGGCATTTGTCTCCCTGCCCGGCGGACAGACCGGCATGGTACACATTTCGGAAGTCTCCAACCAGTACATTCAGGAACTGTCCGACGTGCTGAGCGAAGGGCAGGTCGTGAAGGTAAAGGTGATGAGCGTCTCTCCCGAAGGAAAGATCGCGCTCTCCATCAAGCGCACCGAGCCGCGTCCCCCGCGCCCCCAGCGCAACGACACCGGCCGCGTATGGCAGCCGCGCGCACCTTCTCAGCCCCAGGGCGAAATGTCCTTCGAGGATATGATGAGCCAGTTCAAGTCCCGCAGCGAAGAAAAGATCTCCGACCTGCGCCGCGTCACCGAGGCCCGCCGCGGCGGCGGCTACTCGCGCCGGGGGCGCTGACCGCCGGGCTGCCGCCCGAACCTGCCCAGAGGCGCTGCCTCTGGACTCCGCCGGGCGCTGCCCGGACCCGCCCCACGGGCGCCGCCCCCGGGGGAAAACAACACCCGAATAAAAGGGGGCGCGGGGGGGGCCCACGCTTTGGGCGGGGTGTATTTGTTGTACCCTTTGGCGAGGGCAAGGGGACGGGTTTTGTGTGGGCAGGTGGGGCAGGGACAGAAAATTTTATAAATAGTATCCAAAAACTCTTGCCATTCCAGGGGGAACTATGGTAAAATAGTCCTAAAGAGTAAGGGGACAAGCGGGGAGCAGCCAAACCAAGTGCTTTTGCGGGTTTTCCCGCCCGTAGGGCGGGGAACACATGAGAAACATCTCCGCGGCTTGCACACTTCCCGGACAAGCGCCCCTTGCGGCAAAAGGAGGCTTTGGGTAATGAAGATCACAACCACAGGGCGAAAAGTCGGGCTGAAAGACATGTTCCTGAAACGTGTGGAGACGAAGCTCGCAAAGCTGGACAAGTTCTTCTCAGACACCGCCGAGGCCAACGTTACCGTTACGGTGGAGAAAGGCTGGCAGACGGTGGAGATCACCGTGAAAGATAAAGGCTTCACCTGCCGCGCCGAGAAATCGGCCGACCGCATGGAGGATGCGTTTGACGCTGCGTTAGATGTGCTGACGCGCCGCATCGTGAAGAACCGCAAAAAGCTGGAAAACCGTGTGTGCCAGCCCGCTGTCAACGAGTTTGCCGCGGCGCAGCTCGAAACGGACGCCGAGGAGGATTATCAGATCATCCGCGAAAAGCATTTTTCCTGCAAACCCAGTACGGTAGAGGAAGCCATCCTGGAAATGAATATGCTCGGGCATACATTCTTCCTGTTCCGCGACGCGGATTCCGACGAGGTACACGCGGTGTACCGCCGGCATAACGGTAGCTATGGCCTGCTGATTCCCGAGCCGTAATAAGTCTATATCCCATGAAAGCAAGAATAGGGGAGGGGCGCGGGCCTCTCCCCCCTTTTTTCAAAAGCAATGGGTTCTGTATATCCCCCGCCCCAAGGGCGGGGCCATACAGGAAAACCACTTCCAATAGAAGTTTCCTGACGGAAGGTGAGCGAGGGTGAATTATGAGGCGCTGCGCATTGCGCGGGCATTGACGATAGATGAGGTGGTGTCCATCCACTATTTCGAATATGCCAGCAACTATTTTTTTGAGGGCGAACGGCACGATTTCTGGGAATTTGTCTATGTCGACAAGGGCGAGGTAGATGTGCGCGCGGACGAACTGACCCTGCGCCTTACCAAAGGGCAGATCATTTTCCATAAGCCCAACGAGTTCCACGCCATCGCGGCCAACGGCGTAGTTGCGCCAAACCTGGTCGTCGTTTCCTTCATGTGCCGGGACGAGGGCATGCGATTTTTTGAGGGACGTGTCCTCTCCGTTGACGACGAGGCGCGCGCGCTGCTCTCGCGCATTGTGAAGGAGGGCGAGGCCGCCTTTTCCACACCCTTAGGCGACCCGCTCACGCCGCGCCTGGAACGCCGCGAACAGGCCCCCTTCGGCGCGGAACAGCTCATCGCCGCCAGCATCGAGCAGCTCCTGATTCACTTTGTGCGTCGGGGCGCGCAGGCCGCCCAGCGCCAGACCACCAGTATCCGCGCCAGTTCCCAGCAGGCGTTTTTCGAGCAGGTGCAGGCGTACCTGGAAACCAACGTCCGCCGCCGCCTCACGCTGGCGGATATCTGCCGCGATAACTTAGCGGGGCGAAGCTATCTGCAAAAGATCTTCCGGGAGAAAACCGGCGGCGGGGCGATGGAGTATTTCGGCACATTGAAAATCGAAACCGCCAAACGCATGATCCGCGAGGGCGCGCATAACTTTACCGAGATAGCGGCCCTGCTTGGATATACCTCTATCCACTACTTTTCCCGGCATTTCAAAAAGGTATCCGGCATGACGCCCAGTGAATATGCCTCCAGCATCAAGGCACTTTCGGATAAGAACCGGGCGGAGTGATTTGACATCCTCTAATCATTAGAGAAATAGTAATAATGGAGGAAATAATATGCCAATACCTCAAAATTCTCACACGTTTATAACGGAGAAAGTTCATGCGATGCAAACCACATATCCATCATTGCGCGAAAGATCCGATGTGTATGTGTTTTCTGCCTTGTGCGTTAAATCATGTTTTTATAAAAATCCGGCACTCATTCTCAATGAATACGAATGGGAGGAAATTATTGTTGATGGTCAGTATGACGGTGGTGTGGATTTTCTATTAAGTGATCCCAATACAGAAGGGGCAGACTTGGTTATTGGGCAATCAAAGTTTTATGAAACTATACAATATGAAGATGTCCTAAACGCTATGATTAAGATGGCAGTGTTCTATAAGGAGATGGTTCGAGGACAATATGAACAAGTAAATGCTACGGTGCAGCACAGATTTATGACGTTGCAATCTGAGATTGGCGACGAGTCGAAAATTCATTTTGTATTTTATACAAGCGCCCCTCAAAGAGGGATTCGTCGTGATAGGATTCAAAAGAAATTTTGCGAACAGTTTACTGGGATCAGCAACATTGAGGTGTCAATTCTGTTTGCAGATGATATTGTGGATTAGATCAAGGAATCAGAATCCAGACGTCCGACTGTAGAATCAGGCAAAATTTGTATTGACGAAAGCAGTAACTACCTGCTTTATGGAGATAATGCTGCGGTTGTAAATGTCTCAGCATATTCCATAAAACAGTTATATGCACAGCATAATACAAATCTGCTTGCGCGTAATCTGCGCTACCATGTAGCCGGACGCGACATTGATAATGCTATCAATGAAACGATTATTAACGATCCCGATTCTTTTTGGCTCAAGAATAATGGCATCACTGTAATTTGTGATAGCTTTGAAATTGATGGTAAAGATGTGAGGTTAAAAAACTTCTCTATCGTCAACGGGGGACAAACTACTTATTTACTCCATAAAAGTGCATGTATAAGCAGTGAGAATGATTTGTATCTTCCTTGCAAAATTATAAAAATTGTTGGAGATACGGAAGATGAAAAAAATCAATTTATCTTATCTATAGCCAAAGCAACTAATTCCCAGAAAGCAATAAAACCTGTTGACCTAAAGGCTAATTCACCAGAGCAGGTGCGTTTCGCACAAGCAATGCGTGAGGTTGGGATATTTTATCAAACAAAACGAGGAGAAAGTGTTCCCTCTAAGTATAGAGTGCCTTATCTCAATACTGATTTGGCTGAAATTGGTAAACTTTGTTTGGCAGGAATATTCCAGGTTCCTTGCCTAAGCAGAGCCAAGCCATCATCTCTTTACCAAGAAAAATACTATGAGCCAATATTCAATGGAAATCAATCGCAAATTGCAAAATTATGTAAAGAATTGCTTTATATTGATAACTACTTCCGTACAGTATATCAGAAAAAATTTGACAGCGAAAATAATGCTTCACCAAATGCAAGTATAAGAATATCCTTTGCACATAATGCACGAACAATTTGTGCTGCCTTTGTGGCGCTCGCCTCAAGATATAGACAAAATAATATATCTGTTCAGGATTTGACACCCATTTTTGAATCTTCTTCATCCGAAAGCAGTTCGGATGCACTCTATGAGACATTCCGAGAAGTAGGAGATATCCAATATTTTATACTTCCTCGAGTGTTTGATAACAAAGAATCGTATGATAGTATGTTAGGCAGACTATTTTCTGTCATCATTGAGGCAGGTATCACTAGTTATATGATTGCGTGTCGCTACGATTCAACTCTTACAGCTACAAACTACCTTAAAAAGGATAAAAACTATTATAACATTCTTGGAGAACAATGGTCCAGAATAGATGCTGACATCAAAATGATTTTCAGTGAAAATGGAATGTAATTTTTGGATAATAACCATTAAAGTCGAATTCGCGATTTGGTGAATTTGTTTTTTCATCTTTCATCGCGCTCCCTTAGTGTACACGTTTGAATATGTTTATACTGTAACAAAACTTGGAGGGTGTGTAAATGATAATAGATACAAATACAATGATTTCTATTACAGAGGCAAATCAGAATTTTTCCAAAGTAACCAAAGTAGTTGACGAACATGGAACGGCGGTTATTCTGAAAAATAATATTCCGCGCTATCTGGTTATTGATTTCAGCAAGGCAGAAAAAGAAAAAGTGGCTGACAGTGAGGATGTCTTTGCAATATCTGAGAGATTGATAAAGCAAAA
Source organism: uncultured Clostridia bacterium (assembly GCA_947381875.1). Taxonomy (GTDB): domain Bacteria; phylum Bacillota; class Clostridia; order Oscillospirales; family Ruminococcaceae; genus Ruthenibacterium. The sequence goes on from CANCXY010000091.1 coordinate 6,684, forward strand.
CAGAGAAGCATATGAGGTTCTTGCGAAATGATTATTTTAAGCCAGGAACAGGTATTACAGCTTCACGCAAAACTAATCGAAACTACCGGCGGCAGCGCTGGCATTCGTGATAAAGATATGCTGGATTCAGCGCTAAATAATCCTTTTCAAACATTTGGAGGAACAGAACTATATCCGAGTATTCAGGCTAAAGCAGCCCGGCTTTGTTTTGGTTTGGTAAAAAATCATGCAATGATTGATGGAAACAAAAGGCTTGGCACACATGTAATGCTTGTTTTTCTGGCATTGAATGGCTATGAGTTATCTTATGAACAAAAGGAATTAAGCGACATCATTCTTGCGCTGGCATCAGGAAATATTGACGAACAGGAAATACTGAAATGGATTATTGAACATCAAAAATGAACCTTGGAAAGGACAAGCGAGATACAGCCATTGCATAAATAAAAAGAACTCTTTATGATAAGGAGTTATTATTATGGAACGAACGGAAAAAGTTGAATTGACCGTACTATGCTTAGTGCATAGCGAAACCGCCTATTTGCTGCAAAACCGGGTAAAAGATGATTGGAAAGGCTATACCTTGCCGGGCGGGAAAGTTATGCTCATTTATAACGCGCGTAAACAAGATACAGCGTACACAAAAGCCCTCGCGGCGCTGCGCCGGAAATACAACACCGAATTTCATGGCTTTTCCAACGGCCTCAGCAATGAAGCGTGCGTGGCTTTCTTTGATGGAAAGTGCGAAATATACCGCGTTGACAACACGCCCCAATATGACAGGCAGGGGTTTATCAACCGGGCGCTTTCCTCCTCTTACTCCCTCCAGGAAACCGATGAAAAATACAGCGAATATCTGAACGCGCTGCATGCGTTTTTCGATTCATTTTCAACGGATGGTTTTATTACTGTCCCTACAGATACAGTCGCATATATAGGGGAAGTGTTATAAATCAAAAAGAGGTGCCTTACATGGAAAATACCGGATGGACGATGCCGACACACATCATCGCGGCAGCCGGCGTGGTGATAAATGAAAAGCGGGAAATCCTTATGGTAAAAACGCATAATGCTGGATGGGTATTTCCTGGGGGATAAGTGGAAGTGGGAGAAAATGTCGTTGACGCCGTAAAAAGGGAAATCATGGAGGAAACAGGGATTGATATTGACGTGGGGGAAGTGTTTTGCATATCTTCCAACACGGGGAAGCATCCGGGCTATAACGGGGTAAAAGAGGTCCCGACCAAAATCCTGCTGGATTTTATCTGTACAGCAAAAAGCGGCACGCCCAGGCCATCGGAGGAAAATTCAGAATCCGCCTATATCCCCAAAGAGAAAGTATTGGAGCTGATTGAAACGCCCGCTATCCGGGAACGGTACAAAGCATATTTAGAGTATGAAGGCAGGCCGATTTATATGGACTATGTTACAAAGCCATCATATAGATTAAAATTAAAAAGGCTTATTTGAAAATTCCGCTGGTATCATGACGCTTGCACTATAATCCCTTTTTATCCACTGGGGGCTTTCACCGTATTGGTGAAAGCCCCCTTGATTGCTTTTCTGCTCATAATCATGTCTCCTGCGTCCTGGCCCCCCCCCAAATGAAAAGGGCGTGGCCAAAACGAGGAGTTTTTGTGTATATTTCCGCGACATGGACACTCCCAATGAAAAAAGGGTCTTGACCGATTTGGTCAATGGCGGTATGGTGTTAGGGAAAGGGGGCGTTTGCATTATGAACCCGCGTTTCTTTACGCTGCCGCAGGAGCGGCAGGACCTGATCCGCAACAGTGCGATGCTGGAATTCGGCGCGGCGACCTTCAAAAAAACTTCCGCCGATTCCATCGCCAAGCGCGCGGGCGTTTCCAAAAGCCTGCTGTTCCACTATTTCAAGGACAAGCGGGAGCTGTACCTCTATCTGTTCCAATACGCCATCGACGAGTGTGTACACAAATACCTCGACCGGGTTTACGACGACACCGACACCGATTTTTTCCGCGTACTCGAAAAGGGCCACCGCATCAAAATGGCGATGGCGCGGCGCATACCGGGGATGTTCCGTTTCATCATGCGCGCCTACTATGAGCAGGACAGCGTCCTGACCCCGAAACTGCGCCGCAAAATCGGCGAGCTGTTCGCGCAGATCACCGACGACTTCCTCTCCCGTATGGACCTGCACAAATTCAAGGAGGGTGTAGACCCCAAACAGGTGATGCGCCTCATCATGCTTGCCAGCGAAGGGATGCTGGCGGAGACAGGTGCCTGCACCGCCGCCGAGATCGACGCGCTGTTCGCCGAGTACAAGCAGCATGCCGATATGCTGCGCCGCTTTCTGTATAAGGAGGAATACCTGTGATTCAAATCGACCATCTCACCAAAACCTATGGCAAAGCGCGCGGCGTCACGGACCTGACACTGCGCGTCCCGGCGGGGTGCTGCTACGGCTTTATCGGGCCGAACGGGGCGGGGAAATCCACCACCATCCGCACGCTGCTGGGCCTTTTGCGCCCCACGGGCGGCACCGCCCGCGTACTGGGGCACGACTGCGCACGCGAAAGCCCCGCCATCCTCGCGGAGGTGGGGTACATGCCCGCCGAGCCGAAATTCTACCCGGAAATGCGCGTCGCGGAGGTGCTGCGCCTCTCGGCGTCGCTGCGCGGCAAAGACTGTGCCCGCCGCGCCGAAGCGCTGTGCCGTACCTTGATGCTGGACACGCGCAAACGCATCCGCGAATTGAGCCTGGGGAACCGCAAAAAGGTATCTATTGTATGCGCCATGCAGCACAGCCCCCGGCTGTATCTGTTCGACGAGCCGACCAGCGGCCTTGACCCCCTTGTGCAGCGCGCGTTCTGGTCGGAGGTGGCGGCGCGCCGGGAAGAAGGGGCAACCGTGTTCCTCTCCTCGCATGTACTCTATGAAGTGCAGCGCTACTGCGACCGCGCGGCTGTCCTGCGCGAAGGGCGTCTGATTGTGGAGGGGACGACGGAGGAACTGGATATCGAGAACCGCTTTTTTGAGTATTATGAGCGGCAGGGGTAGGCCCCGGCGGGCGGGGAAATATCAAGATGCAGGAGGTATACGGTATGACGATATTGAAAAAAGAACTGCGTACAAACGCGGCGGGATTAGCGGTATGGGCGCTGAGCGTCGGCGGGCTGATGGCCGTCTGCGTGGGGCTGTACCCGTCGATGGAAAGCGAGATGGAGAATGTATCGGCGCTGTTTGCGCAGATGGGCAGCTTTTCCGCCGCGTTCGGGCTGGATACCCTGCCTTTCGGCAGCCTGATAGGGTTTTACGGTACTGAATGCGGCAACCTGCTTGGTTTGGGCGGCGCGTTTTACGCGGCATTGACAGGTATGGGCATGCTGGCGGGGGAGGAAGGCGGCGGCACGGCGGAATTTTTATTGACGCACCCGGTGAGCCGCCTGCGCGTGGGCGCGGAAAAGCTGATGGCGCTGGCCGTGCTGGTGTTGACGCTGAACGCGGTGTGCTTTGCCTGCGGGGCCGGGGCGATCGCGGCCATTGGCGGGCAGGCGGACTGGGGCGATCTGATGCGCCTGCACGGGGCCATGCTGCTGATGCAGTGGGAGATCGGGGGCGTATGCTTCGGGCTTTCCTCCCTGCTGCGCCGGGGCGGCGCGGGCCTCGGCCTGGGGCTGACGGCGCTGCTCTATTTCGCGGGGCTGATAATCAATCTGGATGCCCGTCTGGACGGCCTGCGGTTCTTCACGCCCTATTTTTACGCCGACGCCGCGCGCCTGCTCTCCGGCGAGCCGGTCGCGGGGGCGCTGGCGGCGGGCTGTGCGTGGGCCGTCCTGGGCGCGGGATTCGGGCTTTGGCAGTTCCGGCGCAAGGATATTGCATAGGGCAGGCACGCCGCACGGAAAAGCGTTTTGTGCGGCGGAAAGCAATACATCCTGCTGTTTCTCCCCGCTTCTGGCGGGAAAAAGCGGGCAAAATTGGTTTTTTGAGCGCGCCGCAAGGCGCGCTTTTTTGATGTATATTTCCCCTGGGCGCTGTCAAAACTAATCGCTGTAAATACCGCGCCGCGCAGGCAGGGAAATCAATTTGCCCGTTTTGCGGCTGTCTCCCCGGTTCCGGGGGGAACAGGAAGTGCCCAAACTGTGAAGATACACGCAAAATACCTCGCTTGGGACGCTTCCGGGAAACAGCCGCGAGATACATCATTCAGAATTGATTTCCGCGCAGGGAAGAACGGGCGCGGCTGGAGGGATGAAAATGAAAAAACCGCAGCATGCAAAAACATTTTGGAGCGGCAAGGGGTTTTATCTGGCGCTGACGCTTGTCATCGCGGGCGCGGCGACAGCGAGCTTCCTTGCCATCAACAACATGATGGACAGCCTCGGCACATCGCCTGTGCCGGAGAATTTCGCAGAGGAGGATCTGCCGTGGCAAGACCAGCCCCTCGCGCCCGCCGAGGAAAAGCAGCAGGGCGTACCTGTAACGCCAAAGGAAAAGGAGCAGGACGCTTCGTCCAAACCGGCCAACACACCGGCCTCGGAGAGCGTGCCGGAAAAGAAGGACGCGACATCCGCCCCGGCGTCTTCGGGCGCCTCGAAACCGGCGTCACAGCCCTCGAATGCGCAGCCATCTGCGCCGTCGCAGCCGCCTGCATCCTCCGTGCCCGACGTATCCAGCGCGCCGCCCGCCACGCCCGCACAGCCCTTCGCCTCGCCGAAATCGGGCGCGGTCTTGCAGCCCTTCAGTGGTGACGAGCTTGTCTATAACGAGACAATGGGCGACTGGCGCACCCACAACGGCATGGACATCGCCGGAAAAGCGGGCGACACCGTCAAAGCCCCGATGGCCGGTACCGTGAAAACAGCCACGGAGGACGCCCTCTGGGGCGGCGTCGTGGAGATAGAGGCCGACGGCTGCATCGCCCGCGTCTGCGGCCTTGCGAAACCTTCCGTGAAGGAAGGCCAGGCCGTCAACATCGGCGACAAGCTCGGCAAACTCGCCGAAGCCCCCGCCGAAAGCTCCCTGGCCGCCCACCTCCACATCGAGATCACCCGCGACGGAAAACTCATCGACCCCGCCGAGTGCTTCACGCAAGGATAGCGCCCCCCAAAGGGCGCTGCCCTTTGGGATCCTGCCAGCGTCCCGCTGGACCGGCCAAAGGCTCCGCCTTTGGAATCCGCCAGCGTCCCGCTGGACCGGCCAAAGG
>CANCXY010000092.1 GCA_947381875.1 uncultured Clostridia bacterium
CTCCTGATGCAAGCGTCTGCCCATACCGGCAGGCGCTTTTTGCTCCCTGGCATACCATCTGTAACAAGAGAAAGGATGTTCCTTATGAAAACAGCATTGACGATCGCCGGTTCCGATTGCAGCGGCGGCGCGGGTGTGCAGGCGGACCTTAAAACCTTTTCCGCGCACGGCGTTTTCGGCATGAGCGCGATCGTGTCCGTTGTGGCGGAAAATACCTGCCGGGTAATTGACATTCAGAACATCACGCCTGATATGATTGCAAAACAGATAGACGCCGTTTTTGAGGACATCCCGCCGGACGCCGTAAAAGTCGGCATGCTTTCCAGTCCGGCATGTATGGAGACGGTTGCCGCAAAGCTGCGGGAATATGCGCCATGCAATGTGGTGGTCGACCCCGTGATGGTCGCAAAAAACGGCTGCCCTTTGATGGAGCCTGCGGCAGTGGAAACGTTGGCTGCGCAGATTCTACCGCTTGCTGACGTTCTGACGCCCAATATCCCCGAAGCGGAACGGCTTACCAGCTTGACAATCCGAACTACGGCGGACATGGAGCGCGCCGCAAAGCAAATCCACCACATGGGCTGCGGGGCTGAGGTCGTGAAGGGAGGGCACGCGGCGGGCAACGCACTGGACGTTTTGTATGATGGAAAAGCGCTGTATCATTTTGAAACAGAGCGTATCCCCACAAAAAACACGCATGGGACAGGCTGCACTTTTTCGTCGGCAATCGCCTCTCAACTGGCATTGGGCGCGACGTGCGAGGAGGCTGTTCGGCAGGCAAAGGCGTATGTCACCACGGCGATACACCATGCGCTCGCCATTGGGAAAGGCTGCGGGCCAACACATCATTTTTATAACCTTTATAAATATGGGCTGCGGGAAATGGAGGTGGCAGAATGAAACCGGATTACACCTTATATCTTGTAACGGACCGCCGCGCCTTGTGCGCCGATTCCCTGCCCGAAGCGGTGTCGCAGGCCATCCGGGGCGGCTGCACAATGGTACAGCTCCGGGAAAAAGAGGCGTCGTCGCTGGATTTCTACAGGCAGGCCGTGGCAGTCAAGAAGATCACCGACCACTATCAAACGCCGCTCATTATCAATGACCGCCTTGATATCGCCTTAGCCGTCGGGGCGGACGGCGTACATATCGGACAAAGCGACCTCCCCGCTGATGTGGCACGGCGGGTTATCGGGCCGGACAGGCTGCTTGGCGTTTCTGTCACCTGCGTGCAAGAGGCCGTCAAGGCAGTGGCGGACGGCGCGGATTATCTGGGGGTAGGATCTATCTTTTCCACCGGCACAAAGGCGGACGCTGTACATGTATCCATAGAAGAACTACAGAAGATACGCCGCGCCGTTCGTGTGCCGATCGTTGTGATTGGGGGTATCGGGAAGGAGAACGCGGCAATGTTCCGGCCTATGGGAATTGACGGGCTTTCGGTTGTCTCCGCCGTAATCGCGCAGCCGGATATTGCCCGCGCGGCGGCAGAGCTGAAAGCGCTGTTTCTGGGTGTCTGAACCTGAAAAACGGCACATATTACAATTATTTCCAGAATTGCTGATTTTCCCCACTGATGAAACATTGTCCATGTGCATAAAATAGAAATCCTATTTTCGTGCAGGATTTACAATATTTCACGAATTTTCGCCAAAAAATCCTTTCATGTATTGACGAACGAGGAAAAAATTACTATAGTAATTTTGTAGAAACCCTACTTATCTTATCCTACATTGCGTAGAAGCACCCGCGCGAAAGGAGGAGGGATGTTTTTGCGCCCTCATCAATGGTCTGCCGCGTATGCCAGGGAACAGGTTAAACGTTTTGCAAGTCAGCACTACGAAAACTGTCATAAAGCCGCGTGTTTCTATACAGAAAAATTCAAATCGGTAGAAGCCGAAGATGTTCTCCAGCAGGCTTTTGCACAACTCATAGAAGAAGCCCCAACGCTTGATAATTTAACGGATGCTTGTTTAGATGGTTGTATACACCGCAATATGTGTTCTATTGTCCTTAGAGCTGTCAACCGCGATAATGTGATTAAACCCATCAGCTATTTGCAAAATATTTCTGATAACTCTACGCCAATTGATGAGATCGTAAATCAGCACTACGAGCATGAGCTTCTCAATAAGGTATTAGACAGTCTCCCAGATCTACACAAAGAATACCTGAAACAGAAATATATCAGCCAATTTTCTGACGAAAGGATTTCAAAAGAACTGGGTATACCTGTCGCACAGCTTCCCATGCTTGATAAATACGCGCTCGATACTGCAAGGGAAATCATAGAAAAATCATAGAACAGAATAGAGGGGAGGTCTTTTGATGCCGGGGAGGGAACCCTTTGAGCAGGAATACGTTGAACAGGAAAACGAGCGTCTTTTGCGTCTGCTGGCTTTGACCGCCTATCGGAACGAACAGGCAGAGCTGGCCGAGTTCGCCGCTTCCCCGGAATGTGTCCCCCCCACACCCGAACAGAAGCAATCTTTTATGGACTTTATCGACAAGGAGATAAAAGAAGCCCAGAAAAGAGAGCGAAAGCAGTATTTTATTAAGATAGCCCGGAGAGCCGCTTGTATTGTTGTGATTCTTGGATTGGCTTTGACTACCACGGCGTATATGGCGAACCATCAGCGAATGGGATTTATCGCAAAGGATTATGATAAATATTCAGATCTTCAAGGGAGTGTTGACGAACTCCAAGAACGCCCCGCTGGCTGGGAAAGCGAGTACTATCCTACATGGATGCCAGAAGGCTTTGTGTTAACTGATTCCTCTTCAAATAAAGGTGTATTGTATTATAAAAAAGGTAATTATATCATATCTTTTGCTATTTTTGAAAATAGTAACAGCCATGCTATTTTAGGATTAGACACAGAAGGTATGGATAAACATTCATATATAATAAATGATGAAGAATGTGCAATCTACTCCACACCCGACTTACAACGAAGCACTTTTGCATTGCAACGAGATGATATTGCGATTGCTATTTTTGGTGATTTGTCGCCAAATGATATTATAAATATTGTTAAAAACATTCATGGACTTAATTAGTTCTTTATATTTATACTGTTATTTTTTGTAAATAAGAACCTCAGTCACAAAAGGAGTTATTACTATGAAAAAAACGGTTTCTATAATTTTAATTTTTGCAATATGTGCCTCTTTTTGTTCATTTGCTTTTGCGGATGAACGCACTATACAGCCACGATTTTCGGATATTGGCGCTTTTTTCTGCAATATCACAAAAAATATACTTACATATACAGTTTCATGTAAGATTATTGCAAAGGATCCCTCCAATACCGTTTCTGCCACTGTAACCCTTCAAGAGTATACATCATCATGGACTGATACTTCCCATGTTTGGAATATTTCCGAGACCGCAGTTGCATTGCTTGAGAAAAATATTTTTTTTAGGCAGTGGCACTTACAGAATAAAAATGGATATAACCGTCCTATCGCCAGCAGGTGCTGTATTGGAAGCAGAAACTGTATACTCCAATCAGTACATACTATAAACATATAGGAAAGTTGTCATATTTTTTAATATTAGGTATAAAACGCCGCCTGATACGGGAAGAATCCCGTATCGGGCGGCGTTTTAAGATACTTATATGTAATTTACAATTTTCTGATTAACTCGCTGCTCTATGAAAAACTATACTCCGCATGCTCCCGTCGGTACGCGTCGTTATCTTTCTGAAGCAGTTCTTTTTCGACCTGCTCCAATTCCTTTTCCAGCTTCTCAATCTTTTCCTCATCCGTTTCGGTATGCAGGTGTTTTTCCAATTCCTGTTTTTTCTTTTTCAGCTTTTCGATCTCTCTGTCCACCTTATCGGTATTACAGGTGCAAGTTGTGTCTTTCTTTTCCTTGCCGGACGCTTTCTTGTCCGCACCATCCGCTTTCTTGTCCTGTTCCGGCTTCTCGCCATCGGAAACATCTTTCGCCTTTTGCACGCCGTCCCCCGCTTTTTCCGGGCCGTCCACATGAACTATGGGTTTTCCGTTTTCGTCCTTTTCCACCCAATAGCGGCCTGTCGGCTCCCCTTTTTCTTCGGGGATATATTCGTCCATCCGGGGTTTTTCCGCGCGTTTCTCCGCCGCCTCCTCTGGCCGTTGGGTGCGCGTCGTTTTCTCTACATCAGCGGGCATTTGCACCGCGCCTGGATTTACTGCTGAAACCATTTGCATTTTTCTTTCCTCCTGACAAAAATAGTGGTGTGCTATGGTTCCAGTGTATCTTTTTCAAAACAGAAAATCAAGGTTTCTGAACTGAAATGCTCTCTGATTGTAATGAAATGTTCAGCAGCACATTCAGAGAAAACCGCCGACCGATTTTTTCTGTCAGCACCGCACCGCGATATTTTTCCGCCGCTGCACGGATATTGGAAAGCCCTGTTCCCTCTGGGGACAGCGGCCCTTCGGGGCAGGTGTTTTCAAAGGCCAACATATAGAAATCCCCCTGCCGTTCCCCGTGGATTCGGATACACCTCGACCCCTCCGCGGCGCGGCATGCGTGGAGCGCGTTGTCCAGCGCATTTGCGAAAATTACGCATAAATCAAAATCTTCTATCCCGCAGGGATGGGGCAAAATCAGGGATATCTCCGTTTCAATTTCCTCCGCCAGTGCCAGTTTTTCCCGCAACAGGACATCTACCACCGGGTTGCCCGTCTGGCAGGGGAAGGATAGAGAGGCAGAAACTGCTTTCAGTTTTTGCAGATATGCCCTCCCCTCCTCCACTTTCCCGCTGCTCAACAGGCCATCCAGCACGGTGAGGTGGTTGGCGATATCGTGACGGAATGCCTTTGTTTGCTCACAGCGCGTCTGTGCCTCATTGATATATATTTTTTGTGCCTGCGCCGCCTGTGTCAGGGAGCGAAACGCGGCCTGTGCCTGAAAGGCGCGGCATAGCTGCCGGTACGCATACAGTGTGCAGAGCAGTGAACCCAGCTCCAACGCCTGTAAAAACAAAAGCGCCGTATGCTTTCCCGCCTCCCGCAGCAGGAATTCCCCAGAAGGACCGTTATATATTTCCTGCGTATAGGTTGTCTGCATAATATACAGCTCCGACGCGAAAAAGAACAGCACGGGAACAAACAGGTATTCCATACCCTGCTGCCCCAATTCCTCCGGCGACAGGAACGTCAGGACAAGCGCATAGCAGGCGGCGCAGAGGGCAAAGGAAAGCGGCGTAGCAACAATGACAAGCACATACAGCACAGACTTTCCCACCACACAGGGGAATATCTGCGCTTCAATGGAATTGATGAGGCCAAAGGAAAGCTGTGAAATATTGTTCGCCAAAAGCGCCGACACCCCTGCCGCAAGCGGCCGGTTCCGCAGCAGGCAGCGGCTCATGCCGTATAAAACAAGCGTCTCCGCCCCTATGGCAGCGACCCAGGACGGGCGCAGTGCGGTCGCCACCCAATCAAGCAGGAAAAGCAGGGACAGATACAGCGCAAAATGCCATGCCTTTGCTTTTTTCCCGGTGAGCCGGGCAGCAAAAAGGATATGCAGGATCCCCTGTGCGGCAAGGGAAAAAACATTCAGGACTAAACTGAACCAGTCCATGTCAGGGATCCCTCTCTTTCATACAGCGCAGGAGAGCCTCGGCCAGTTCGCGTTCGCGCAGCCTTGAAACAGGGATAGTATCCCCCTGCGACAGGCATACCCGCCCTTCCCCGCACCCGCGCACATGCTCTAAATTCACAAGATAACTGCGGTGACAGCGGAAAAAACGCCCGTCGACGCGGCGCGCCAATGCGTCCAACCTATCATAATAATCAATGGTTTTTCCGTCGCTTTGATGGATATAGACCTTTCTTCCCTGCACCTCGCAGTATACAATCTGTGCCGGAGAAACGACCTCACAGGTGTTTCCGCGCCGGATCACAAGCCCCTTTTCCTCCCGCCCGCGCAGTGTGTGAATCGCCCTGTCCATTGTGCGGGTAAAACGGGTCGCGTCAAGCGGCTTTATCAAATAATCAAACGCCTCTACTTCAAAGGCGTCAAATACGCGCTCATGCAGTATGGTTACGAAAATGAAAAGGCCGCGGCTTCCTCTGCATCGGAGTTGCTTGGCTGTCTCCATCCCGTCGGGCTGCTCCATTTGGATATCCAGAAAAAATATATCGAAATCGCAGGCACTTTCCAAAAGACTCCCTCCGTCGGGAAAAAGGCGGACAGAATAGGGGATGCCTGTTTTTTGCATATAGGCTGACAGGTATTCGGAAAGCGCTTTCAGCATAAACGGCTCATCATCACAAACCGCAAACCGAATCATTTTATCACCACGCTTTTAACGGAGTGTCATGCTGTAGAGATATTTTCCGTGTATTTCTCTGCCCTCATGGCAGGGAAATCCATAACAAAGATACCAGAAAAAGAAGCGGCAGGCAATCGGAATGTTTTGAAATGGTGAGATTTTGTCTTGAAATGTTCACTGTACAATGAAACGCCGCCAGCCGCAGGACGCCTTACTGCGGCTGGCGGCGTGAAGTGTTCATAGCCAATGGTTTTGGTATCCCCCGCCCAAAGAGCGGGGGAATCTACGGCCAAATTTATTCTCCGTTCCCCATCAGCAGCGGTTTCAGATATTGCCCGGTGTAGGAATGGGCGCACTGAGCAACCTCCTCCGGCGTGCCCTCGGCAATGATGGTTCCACCCGCAGCGCCGCCCTCTGGGCCAAGGTCTATAATATGGTCGGCGCGCTTGATCACGTCCAGGTTATGTTCTATCACGACTACCGTGTTCCCCGCCTCTACAAGCCGGTCGATCACGTCCACCAGTTTTTGTACATCGTCCACATGCAGGCCCGTTGTCGGCTCGTCCATGATATACACCGTCTTGCCTGTGCCCGGCTTCGCCAATTCCAGCGCCAGCTTGACGCGCTGTGCCTCGCCGCCGGAAAGCGTCGTCGCGCTCTGGCCCATCTGGATATACCCCAGACCCACATCTACCAGCGTTTTGATCTTGCGGTGTATCTTTGGGATATTCTCAAAAAACGCGCAGGCTTCCTCTACGGTCATGTTCAATACGTCCGTGATGGTTTTTTCCTTGTACCGTACCTCCAACGTCTCACGGTTGTAGCGCGCGCCCTTGCACACCTCGCAGGGTACATAGATATCCGGTAAAAAGTGCATGGCAATTTGAATGATGCCGTCGCCCTCGCACGCCTCGCACCGTCCCCCCTTGACGTTGAAACTGAACCGCCCCGGCCCATAGCCGCGCACCTTCGCCTCCTGCGTCTGCGCAAATACGTTTCGGATATCGGTAAACACGCCCGTATAGGTGGCGGGGTTTGAACGGGGGGTGCGGCCAATCGGTGACTGGTCGATACCAATGACCTTATCGACATATTCCAGCCCCAGCATATCCAGGTGTGCGCCGGGCTTGATGCGCGCGCCGTTCAGCTCCGAGGCCAGGCGCTTATAGAGAATCTCGTTTACAAGCGACGATTTGCCGCTGCCGGAAATGCCGGTGACGCATGTCATTACACCGAGGGGGATTTTGACATCAACGTGGCGCAGGTTGTTTTGTGTCGCGCCTTTTATTTCGATAAACTGCCCGTTCCCGGTGCGTCGTGTACCCGGAACGGTAATTTTTTTGCGGCCTGAGAGGTATTCGCCTGTGACACTGCGCGGCGCGGCGCAGATATCCGCCACAGTCCCCTCCCCCACCAGTTCGCCGCCGTGGACACCCGCGCCGGGGCCGATATCGACAATCCAGTCCGCCTCGCGCATTGTCTCCTCGTCATGCTCCACGACGATCAGCGTATTGCCGAGGTCGCGCAGGCGCTTGAGCGTGGCGATTAACTTCGCGTTGTCGCGCTGATGCAGGCCGATACTCGGTTCATCCAATACATACAGTACACCCGTCAGCGCGGAACCGATCTGCGTGGCAAGGCGGATACGCTGGCTCTCGCCGCCTGAGAGCGTCGCCGCGTTGCGGGCCAGTGTCAGGTAGTCAAGACCGACGTTCTGCAAAAAGCCCAGGCGCTCGCGCACTTCCTTCAAAATGCCGTCGGCGATCTGATGTTCCCTTTCCGTTAGTTGAATATTCTGGATAAAATTCAGCTCGTCGCGCACGCTCTTTTGCGTGAACTGGCTGATATTGATCCCCCCTACCGTGACGGCAAGGCTTGTGGGTTTCAGGCGGCTGCCGTGGCAGTCCGGGCATTCGACGCCCGTCATCACGTTCTGTATCTCCTCTTTCATCCACTCGGAGCTTGTCTCACGGAACCGGCGTTCAAGGTTGGGGATGATCCCTTCAAATTCCGCGTGGTATGTCCCCATACCGCGGTCTGTCTCACGCGTCATTTCCAGCTTTTCGCCGTTTGTGCCGTAGAGCAGCGCATGGAGCGCGGGTTTGGGGAAATCCCGAATTTTTGTATCCAGTGTGAAGCCGTAGCGTTTGCCCAGGCCCTTGTAATACATCTCGCTGACGGAACCCTCGGCATAGTACCAGCCGCTCGCTTTTACCGCGCCCTCGCGGATGGAGAGTGAGCGGTTCGGCAGTACAAGCGCGGGGTCGACACGCATAAACGTACCCAAGCCCGTGCATGTTTCACACGCGCCGAACGGGTTATTGAAGGAGAACATGCGCGGCGCAAGCTCCTCAATGGAAACGCCGTGATCCGGGCAGGCGTAATTCTGGCTGAAGGTCATTTCCTGCCCATCGGGTACGTCGATTGTCACCAGGCCGCCCGTCAGGCCGATGGCTGTTTCAATGGAATCCGCCAGACGGCTCCTGTCCTTCTCATGCACGGCCAGGCGGTCGACAACGATTTCCACCGTATGCTTCTTGTTCTTTTCCAGCGTGATTTCTTCCTCTAAGTCGTAGAGGTTGCCGTCGACGCGCACACGGGCATAGCCGCCGCGCCGCGCCGCGTCAAATTCTTTCTGCTGCGTGCCTTTGCGCCCGCGCACGACAGGGGCCAACACCTGAAAGCGCGTGCCCTCCGGCAGACGCAGCACCTCATCTACCATCTGATCTACTGTCTGCTGGCTGATCACGCGCCCGCAGACGGGGCAGTGCGGAATGCCGATACGCGCATACATCAGACGCAGGTAATCGTATACCTCCGTCACGGTGCCCACGGTGGAACGCGGGTTGCGCGAGGTGGTTTTCTGGTCGATGGAGATAGCCGGGGAAAGGCCCTGTATCTCGTCGACATCCGGCTTTTCCATCTGGCCTAAGAACTGGCGGGCATAGCTGGAAAGGCTCTCCATATAGCGTCGCTGGCCGTCGGCGTAGATGGTATCGAACGCGAGCGACGATTTTCCGCTGCCGGAAAGGCCCGTCATAACAATCAGTTTATCGCGCGGCAGCGTGACATCTACATTTTTCAGGTTGTGTTCCCGCGCGCCCTTGATGATGATTTTATCCATATTACAGTTTTGTTTTCCTTTCTGCCTGCTTGCGCAGTTTCTCTATGCGGTCGCGCAGAAACGCCGCGTGTTCAAATTCCAGTATCTTGGCCGCTTCCTTCATCTCGCGCGTCAGTTGGGCGATTTTCTGTTCTATCTCCGCGCGGCTCATGCGCTTGGCGGGCTTGTCCGCTTCCTCCTCTTTCGAGGAAATTTCCAGCACGCCCATACCGCCGATCTCCTTGACGATGGTTTTCGGCGTGATGCCGTGCGCGGTGTTGTAGGCTTCCTGGATGGCGCGGCGGCGCTCCGTCTCGCGGATGGCGTTTTCCATAGAGGGGGTCAGTGCGTCGGCGTACATGATGACAACGCCGTCGGCGTTGCGCGCGGCACGGCCAATCGTCTGTACAAGGCTTGTCTCACTGCGCAGGAAACCCTCTTTGTCCGCGTCCAGGATTGCCACAAGGGACACTTCCGGCAAGTCCAGCCCTTCGCGCAGAAGGTTGATGCCGACAATCACATCAATGGTGCCCTTGCGCAGGTCGCGCATCAGCTCCACGCGCTCAAAGGTATCTACCTCATGGTGCATATATTTGACTTTCACACCGTGGTCGGAGAGGTAATCGGTGAGGTCCTCGGCCATTTTTTTTGTCAGCGTTGTGACGAGTACACGCTCGCCTCGTTCGCTGCGAGTGTTGATCTCACCCAATAGATCTTCGATCTGCCCCTCTACGGGCTTGACAATCACACGCGGATCCAACAGACCCGTCGGACGGATCACCTGCTCCACAACCTGTGTGGACTGGGCGCGCTCATAGTCGCCGGGCGTTGCGGAGACAAACACCGCCTGGTTCAGCTTGGCCGTGACTTCCTCGAATTTCAATGGGCGGTTGTCAAACGCGGAGGGAAGACGGAAACCGTATTCCACAAGGCTTTTTTTGCGGGCGTAGTCGCCGCCGTACATAGCGCGGAGCTGGGGCAGCATCACATGGCTTTCATCGACGAACAGCAGGAAATCGTCGGGGAAATAGTCCAGCAGCGTTGTAGGCGTGGAGCCGGGCGCGCGTCCCGACAGCACGGCGGAATAGTTTTCAATGCCCTTGCACACGCCCACTTCCGTGAGCATCTCCATATCATAATTGGTGCGCTGGGCGATACGCTGGGCCTCGATTAGCTTGCCCTCGTCTGTGAACGCTTTGACCTGCGCATCCAATTCGTCGCGAATGCGCGCAAGACCCGCGCGCATTTTATCGCCGGAAACAATATAGTGGCTGGCGGGAAAGATGGCAATATGGCGGATAACCGCGTGCCGCTCCCCTGTCAAGGCGTTCACCTCGCTGATGCGGTCCACCTCGTCGCCAAAAAACTCGATACGAATCGCCACATCATTCATATAAGCAAGGTTAATCTCTACGATATCGCCGCGCACACGAAATTTATTGCGCACAAAATTGAGGTCGTTGCGCTCATATTGAAGCGTCACCAGGCGGCGCATCAGCTCGTCGCGGCTCAACAGCATGCCCTGCCGCACGCTGATGACCATACTGCGGTAGTCGATCGGGTCGCCCAGCGAGTAGATACATGAAACGCTTGCCACGATGATTACATCCCGACGCTCGGAGAGCGCCGCCGTGGCCGAGTGGCGCAGGCGGTCGATCTCCTCATTGATGGCGCTGTCCTTTTCAATATAGGTGTCTGTGCTGGGAATATACGCTTCCGGCTGGTAATAGTCGTAGTAGCTGACGAAATACTCCACGGCGTTGTCTGGGAAAAACTCCTTGAACTCCGTGCAGAGCTGCGCCGCCAACGTCTTGTTGTGCGCTAACACCAGTGTCGGGCGGTTGAGGTTCGCAATGACGTTTGCCATTGTGAACGTCTTGCCGCTGCCCGTCACGCCTAAGAGCGTCTGGCAGCGGTCGCCACGCAAAACGCCCTCCGTCAACTGCGCGATGGCCTCCGGCTGGTCGCCCGTCGGCTGGTACGGCGCTTTGAGTATGAAACGGTCTTTCTGCTCCTCCATCCAATTCCCCCTCGTACCTGCGGCGCGCCCGCCTCGGAAACGCCCCAGAGGCTCTGCCTCTGGACTCCGCGGCCTTTGAAAAGGCCGGCGAAACTTTTACCCACTCCGGCAGACGGCCCTGTTCCTTATTGCCCAAAATACGATTATAGGTTGTATTATAGCAAAATCGAACGGAAATTGCAATCTGATTTTTGCATATTCAGGAAATTTGGGCCAGGATGGGTTTCCAAAGGGGCTGCGCCCCTTTGGCGGAGTCCAGAGGCAGCGCCTCTGGGCAGGTGTGGGCGGCAGCCCACCCGTCAGCCGAGCAGACGCGCGG
>CANCXY010000093.1 GCA_947381875.1 uncultured Clostridia bacterium
GAAGCCGGTATCCTCCGCCGCCGCGCCTGTCAGGAAGATGATGCGGCGCAGGACAATCTGCACGACCTCCATCGACTGGTCGTTGATATACATCATCGCGCCAAAGTAGGCGTTCCAGTGGCCGACCGCGTAGAACAGCGCCACGCTGGCAAGCACTGGGGTGGAGAGCGGCAGGATAATGCGCACGAATGTAAGCAGGTCGTTTGAGCCGTCGATGGTGGCCGCTTCCTCTAACTCCATCGGGAGACCCTGGAAATAGTTCTTGATGATGATCATGTTAAACGCGCTCATAGCGCCCGGCAGCCACAGCGCCCAGTAGGTGTTGCGCAGATTCAGCACCTGCGCAATCAGCAGGTAGCTTGGAATCATGCCGCCGCCGAAAAGCATGATGACGACGACCATGTTCATCACGAAGTTGCGGCCTTTGAGGTATGGGCGGGAGATCGGGTATGCCAGCGTGCAGGACACGAACATGTTGATAAGCGTGCCAATCACCGTAACGATCACCGAGTTTTTCAGCCCGTTGAATACCGAACCGTCGCGGGCAATATAGATGTACGCGTTGAACGACCATTCGCGCGGAAGGATGAAGAACGGGCGTTCTACGATCTCACGTTCCGTCGCGAACGACGCGCCCAGAACATACAGGAACGGAAGTACGCACAGCAGCGCGCATATGCCGACGAAAACGTACAGGATCACCTGTAAAACCATATCGCCAGGGCTGCGTTTGTCGAGCGCACCGGTAGCTTTGATTTTTTCTGTATTTGCAGCAGCCATTCGGTACACCCCCTCAATACAGCCCGGATTCGCCGAGCATCTTGGAGATCTTGTTCGCGCCGAGTACCATAATCAGGCTGACGATGGATTTGAACAGGCCCGCCGTCGTCGCCAGCGAGTACTGGCCCTGCTGGACGCCGCGTGTATATACATATGTATCAAACACTTCCGCGACGGAGCGGTTCATGGCGTTCTGCATCAGGAAGATCTGCTCATAGCCCGTATTCAGCACAGCGCCGACGCGCATGATGAGCATGATAACGATGGTGCCGCGGATGGCGGGCAGCGTAACGTGCCACATCAGGCCCCAGCGGCCCGCGCCGTCGATCTTCGCGGCTTCGTAGAGCTGCGGGTCGACGCTGGAAAGGGCCGACAGGTAAATGATGGTACCGTAGCCCGTTTCCTTCCACAGGCTCTGGCCGACGATCAGCGTGACAAAGAGGTTCGGGTCGCTCAGCAGGTCGGGCGCGTTCTCACGACCGACCATCTGCACGAACAGGTTGTATACAATCCCCTCTGTCGTGCTGAAAAGCTGGAACGTGAGCGTCGCCACAATAACCAGCGAGATAAAGTGCGGGATGTACACGAACGTTTGGCTGAGCCGCTTGAACCACTGGCAGTGCAGTTCGTTGAGAATCAGCGCCAGGATGATCGGCGCGGGGAATCCGATCAACAGGTTTGTCAGCGAGATAGCCAGCGTGTTGCGCAAAAGGTTTCCGAAATCGGTACCTGTAAACAGCATCTTAAAGTTATCAAAGCCGACTTTCGGGCTGTGGAGCAGGCAGCCGATGATGGAATCGCCCGCATACGGGCTGAAGTTCTCGAACGCCATGATAAGTCCGCCCATTGGCAGATAGCAGAATACGATCATCCACACGATACCGGGTATCAGCATCACATACAGCCATCCATGCTGTTTGAACGCTTTCCCCCAGGTGTCGTGGGTCGCCAATGGCGAGGGCGCTTTTTTGCTCTTACGAGCCGCCGCAGTATTGGCCATTTGCATCCTCCTTACATCACAAATGTGCAGCCGTCCCTTCCAACGGCTACCTTTGAGATGGGCTTTGCCCGCCGTGCCGCCTCTCCTCTCCTGGGCACGCCGCAGCAGGGCGCGAAGCCCGCGTACTATGGACGGCTCGCGCCGCCGTCCCTATTCACTTTCTATTTTACTCCCAATTCACTCTTTTTCTCTCCATTTTAGCTGTCATACTGTGCAATTTCGATTGTTTTTAATTTTTCTTATTTCTTCCCATACAGGAATTTCCCAAAAACCTTTCCCCTTTTTGACCATTTTTTAGCCAATTTTTCACAACGTTTGTGATATATGCACAATTTTCAGCTTTATTTTTCATGCAACCCGCTAAAATTTCAGCGCTTTTGCACAGTGTATCTGGTGTAAAAAAAGGAAACGTGCTATAGTAGATAAAATATCCAGCCTGCCGCGCGCAAAAGGGACACCCTCCCCCGTACCACCTCCGCGCGGCGGCTGTCTGGGAAAGGACACTGAAAAAATGAAACATCCATCACAACAAGACACTGGCGGCGGGCCGCGCGGGCATGGCTTCGCCCGGTTCTGGAAGGTATTTATGACCGATTCCATGCACCTGCTCGGCGCGGGGGCACTGGCTACGGCGAGCTTCCTGCCCTTTGCGCTGTGCCTGCTGATCGCCGTCAACAGCCATTCCCTGCTGCCGCTGGTGGTCGGCGGCATTGTGGGCGGTATGTTGGCCGCGCCACAGCTCTGCGGCGTCGCGGACACAGTTTTGCGCGCCACACGGGAGGACCCGAACGCGTGGTGGGTCATGTACCGCCGCGCCTGGAAACGCAATGCGAAGGCCACGCTGCTGCCGGGGGCGGTGTTCGGGCTGGTGTTCGGGCTTCAGGTGTTTATCTTTGCGCAGGCCGACAGGGTGCAGCTTGACCTGTTCCTTCTGATTTTCATGCTTGTGGGGGCGGCGCTAACGCTGGCGATCGTATCCTGGCTGCTGCCGCAAATGGCGCTGATGGACCTGCCGTTTTCACGCGCACTGCTCAATTCGCTGCTTTTATGCGTCCGCTATCCGCTCCGCACGCTGGGCGCGGCGCTTGTGGCGCTGGCCTATTTCGGGTGTATCCTGCTCGCGTTCCCCTATTCCCTGGTTATCTTCCTGCTGCTGAATTTCTGGTTCCCGCAGCTTGCCACGACCATGATCTTTTATGAGCCGCTGAACGATACATTTCATATAGAAGAATCCATCCGGGCTATGGACAGCGCGCACGGACACGACCGGTAAAGGGGGCGGGCGGCAATGGCACACTATGTTCCCGATGACGGGAAAGGTTTCGGCATGGTGCAGCCGCGCGAATACACCCGCGCGGAAAAAGCGCGCAACTGGTGGCACTACCACGCAGGGTGGATTATTTTTGCGGCGGTACTGATTTTCGGCTTTGCCTATTTCATCCACGATATGTTTTTCCGCCCCCGGCCAGACTATCAAATCGCCTTTGTGACCACCCGCGACGTGCCCTCCGCGGTACGCGCGAACCTGCAAACGAGGCTGGAGGAACTGGGCGAAGATGTGAACGGCGACGGGCGCGTACAGGTAGAACTGCTTGTCTACCCGCTCGGTTTTGACACACAGAGCCAGATCAATGTAGACGCCACCTCCACCTCCGTGACGCGCCTGACGGTCGACCTGACAACGGGGCGGGTATACCTTGTCCTGCTGGACGACCCCGAAGGCTTTCAGAAACGCATCGGCGCGCTGGGGTACCTGGACGGCAGCGCGCCAGATACCGCCGACGCGACACACGGCGCAGCCAACTGGCGGCAGATGGCCTACTCGTGGGAAAACTGCCCCGTGCTGAGCGGGCTGGACCTCGGCACCTACCTCCCGTTCACTGCCCCCGATGGCGGCGAGGAGGACGGGCAGTCCGTGATGACCGGCATCTATATTGCGCGCCGCGCCCTGCGCAGCAAAGTACAGGAGCAATCATTCTCCGCCGACACGCAGCTATGGGAAACACTGACGGCAAACGCCGTCCCCCTCCCATAATAAAAACACGGCCCTTACCCGCGCTATACGGATAAGAGCCGTCTTATTTATACCTTTCCCCCCGCCTTCGGCGGAGAGAATGCCTGATATCAGCAAACGAAACTTGAAAATGATGGAACAAGATGGGTTTCCAAAGGGGGCTTGCCCCCTTTGGCGGAGTCCAGAGGCAGAGCCTCTGGGCAGGTTTGGGCGGCAGCCCAACAATCAGCCGAGGCTGATGCCCATGCGGCGGGCGACGGTGAGCATGTCGCAGGTTTCGGGTACGAGCTTGGATTTGCCCGCGATGTCTTTCAGGGGGTTGGCTGTGACGATGTTGTTTTTCATAGCGACGGCCACGCCGTAGTGGTCGGCTTCGACCAGCTTGGCAGCGTGCGCGCCGAACTGCGTCGCCAATACGCGGTCATAGGCAGACGGGCTGCCGCCGCGCTGCATGTGGCCGGGCACGCATACGCGCGTCTCGCAGCCAGTCATCTCCTGGATCTGGTGCGCGATGCGGTTCGTCGCCGTCGTCTCGCCCGCCTCGGAGCGCTTGGCAGCGCGCTCCTTTTTCTTCATCGCGGCTTCGCGCACATCATATACGCCCTCGGCAACGGCGATGATGGAGAACGTCTTGCCCTGGTCGGCGCGCTTCTGAATGGCCTTGCACACATTTTCAATATTGTATGGCAGCTCTGGGATCAGGATGATGTCCGCGCCGCCCGCGACACCGGAATACAGCGTCAGCCAGCCCGCTTTGTTGCCCATAATCTCAATTACCATGCAGCGGCGGTGGCTGGATGCGGTGGTGTGGATGCGGTCGATTACTTCTGTCGCGATATCTACCGCTGTGTGGAAACCGAAGGTCACGTCTGTCCCATAAATATCATTGTCGATCGTTTTGGGCAGGCCGATGATGTTCAGGCCCTCCTCGCTGAGCAGGTTGGCCGTCTTATGCGTGCCGTTGCCGCCCAGACAGAGCAGGCAGTCCAGTTTTGCCTCCTTATAGGTCTTCTTCATGGCCGCAACCTTGTCTATGTTGTCGTCCTCCACAACCGTCATCAGTTTGAACGGCGTGCGCTTGGTGCCGAGGATGGTGCCGCCCATCGTGAGGATACCGGAAAACTCGTACTGCTGCATCTCGCGCCAGTCGCCCTTGATCAGGCCGTCGTAGCCGTTGAGGATGCCGATGATCTCCACATCGTCTTTGAAACGCTGATACAGCGCTTTGGCCGCGCCGCGGATAGTGGCGTTAAGACCCGGACAGTCGCCGCCTGAGGTAAGGATGCCCACACGTTTTTTCATCTGAAGCCCTTCTTCCTGTGATGTTGTGCGCGGAACGGGGAGTGTCCAGACTGCGGAGCGTGTTTCCGTGTATTCTCTGCCCTGCGGGCGGGGAATACACAAGCCCCCGCGTTGGATACTCGCGCGGAACGCGCGGTGAATATTTGAGAACCTCTGTTTTTAGTATAAGTGGATGGGGCGCGTTTGTCAATTCCTGTTTTGCTTTATTTTGGCAGGGCGCGGGCGGCTTTTTGTATGCGCTATCTTCCGCGCGGTACATAGCTGAACCGGGCAGCCATATAATAGACGCCGTACAGCACCGCAAAGAGCGTCCCCGCAATGCTCAAGGACTGCGCCGCCAGTGCCGCGTCCGGGACGACCGGCAGCGGAAAGAAGCCGCGCAGTATCCGCTTTGTGCCGAACAATACAAAACAGGCGCTCAGCACCAGCGCCGGGAACAACGGCAGCAGAAAGATCCGGGAGAGCTGACGGCTGTTCATGCGGGCGATTAGACGCTCCCGCATGCCGAGCTGACGCAGGATGCCGTTCTGCCGCTGCCTGCTCTGCCCGTCGCCCAGTACCTGCGTCGTCAGGATGGCGGCCCCCATGACCTCTAAAATCAGCGCAAGGTAAAACAGGCAGATCAGCATGGCATATAAATAGCGGTATTCGCCCTTATCCGCCCACTTGCCGGAAAGGTAGTCCCTGCCCTCGTGCGTGAAATGCGTAGGCGCGCCGCCGGGTGCGTTCTTCGCGCTGGAACGGTCCAGCGGCATGAGGCCATCACAGGCTGACAAGATGCTTTCCAGACCATCCGGGCTTACCGGGTTTTCCGTTACAGCTGCATATACACTGTACACCATTTCCATTTTCTGAACCGCCCTGTCCGGCACAATAAGGATATACCCTTCCCCGTTGCCGTATCCGTTGAGTTGACTGAACGGTTCCGAAAATACGCCGTCCCGCCCTGCAAAGACGTATCCGGCACAGGTCAGGCCCTCCCGCCGCTCTATATATGTTTTGACACTGTCTGCCAGTGGCGGGACGCAATGGACATAACAGCGCGCGGGGTCGAGCGGCAGCGGGGCATAGCCCAACAGCTCCCGCAGACGGATATAGTCGCTCTGCCCCATACAGGTATCATATTGAAACTCCGCGCGGGCGCGGGGCACAGTGCGGCCCGACGACGCCACCGCCTGATTGTACAGGGTACGAAACGTTGTCGCTTTGTTTGTATAAATCCCATACGCATAGCCGCGTGCGGAAAATGCCTGTTCGATAAACGCGGCACTGCGGGTAAAATCCCCCATTCCCCCTGGGTGCAGGATCATAATATCAAATGCACCCGCCTGTATATCCTGTCTCATCATCAGGCCGATGGCTGTCCCCATGCCGCTGCACAGGAGCGACAACATAAACAAAATAGAAAGCGTCCCCATGACCGTACTCATAGAATACAGCTTAGCGGTAAACATGCGGAACGGCACCAGCCTGTATTTTGTATATTTCCATTCGCTGCGATTCCCCCACCGCGCGGTAAGGAACGCAGGCACGCTGAGAAAAAAGCCTCCCAGAAAGGCAAGCAGCAAAATGATCCCCAACAGGACATCATACCCTTTGCCGAGCGGCTGTAGAACCATCAGCAGCATGCCCGCACACCCCGCCAGGATAGAAACCCAAAAGGCCAGCAGCGCCGACGGTTTACCGGGTACTGGGGGCTTTTCATTCTGCCTGTCATAATACATTAGCTCCCGAAGCTGTACCCGACGGACACGTTTCCCGTTTTTTCGCACCGCGCGCCAAAAGACAATTAGGAAATAAAGGAATGTCAGCGCCGCCGCAGGCGGGGAAAAACCGAAATGCAGCATATACGACATTCCAAAAAGGCTAAGCAGGACCGCCTCCAATATCTGCGAAAGCAGCATACCGAACGCAAGCCCCGGCACAAAGGCAAGCAGGCCGATCAGGCTGTTTTCCATCCATATCAGCGCCGCAATCTTTTTGTTGGAAATGCCGGAGAGCATATATATGCTGAATTCCCGGCTGCGCTTTCTGAGCATATAATGAATCATATAGCTGACGAGCCAGCCCATGATCAGGACGATCAGCAGAGAAGCCATGATAATCAAATACGGGAGCATCTCCATATCGGGAAGCGCCCGCACGATCTCGGAAAAAAGCAGGGCGTTGAACGCATACATGGCCGCCACGGAAAAAATCAGCGTGATAAAAAACAGCGTGTATTCGTTCCACTGCCGCTTTGCATTGCGAAATGATAACTTTTTCAACACGGCCTGTCACCTCCCAGCAGGGAAAGGACATCTAAAATTTCATGATAAAATACACCACGCACTTTTTCGCCTTTGCGTATCTCGTTGAAAATACGGCCATCCTTCAAAAACAGGATGCGCTTTGCGTAACTGGCGCTGAATGCGTCGTGCGTTACCATCAGAATTGTCGCGCCCATTTCCTTATTGAATCCGGCCATTACCTCCAATAGCACACGGGCGGCGTGGGAATCCAACGCGCCTGTCGGTTCGTCGGCCAAAATCAGCCGGGGGCGGCAGACGACCGCCCGTGCGAACGCGCACCGCTGCTTCTGCCCGCCCGATATCTGCGTAGGGAATTTGTGCAAGACATCGCCGATATAGAGCTTCTCCGCGATCTCGCGCACCCGCCGCACGGTCTTATCCGGCTGCGTCCCGCATAGTGTTAAGGGCAGCGCAATATTTTCTTCCAGGGTCAGGGTATCCAGCAAGTTGAAATCCTGAAACACAAAACCGAGGCTGTCCCGGCGGAAATCCGCGATTTTATCCTCTGGGATAGCGGCCATATCTTTCCCGTCCAGCAGGATATAGCCCGCGCTTACGGTGTCGATGGTGGAAACACAGTTCAGCAGCGTCGTCTTGCCAGAGCCGGAAGGCCCCATGATGCTGATAAACTCCCCCGCCTCTACCGTAAAGCTGACCTGATCGAGCGCTTTCGTTACCGCGCTTGGGTCGCCATAATATTTTTCGATATCCTCCACCCGGAGCAGCGGCTGTTCTTGCATTGTTCATGCCCCCTTTTGCATCAAAATTTTGATATTTCCCCACCCTCCGGACGGGGAAATATAGAAAGCATTGCTCGTTTTTAAGTAGTTTCACTATATTGTAACAGCCAATGACGCTTTGTTGTATAAAGATAGAAGGATATTATGTGACAGATTTGTAAGATTTCCCGCTATACCCGCCAAAACCCGCTTTTGGGAAAATGCAGAAGGACTTCTGTATATACACCCGCCTCTGACTGGATCTCAATGCCTATCCCCAGCCTGCCGCATAACTGCGCGCAGAGGTACAGCCCTATCCCGGTCGCGTTTTTCCCGGCCCGGCCATTGCTCCCGACAAAGCCTTTTTCAAACACACGCGGTAGCTCACTTTCTTTTATCCCCATTCCGTTATCCCGGATGGAAAGCGTTACGCCCGCCCCCTGCTCCCGCGATTCCATATCAATTATCAGCGGCCTGCCGCCCTGATACTTTACGCTGTTCAAAAGGATCTGGTTCAGGATGAACTGCACCCATTTCGGGTCAGTGCAGACAGTGCCGGAAACCGCCTCGGTATGGACGCAAACGCCGTTTTGTATCAGGCACCGCTTATTCTGTGCCAATGCCTCGCAAACGCAGGTATATAGGGAAATTTCCGCAATCATGTAATCTTTCTCCACGCTTCCCAGACGCGCATAGAACAGCACCCGTTCTACACTCCGCGCCATCTGTTCCGTCTGCGTGCGGATTTCCCTCGTGACATCGGTTTTATGGTTCTCGCAGAGCAGCTCAATGCCTGTCAGCGGCGCTTTGATCTCATGTACCCACTGCTCTATAAACTCGCGGTATTCCCTGCCGCGCCGTTCGCAGGCGGACACCTCCTCTGTCATCGCTTTAAGCGCGGTTTTCATCAGCGCAAAATATACCCGCTCCCGCTCTGTGGCTGGGGCCTGCACGATCTCCGCAAACAGATACTTCCTGTCCAGGGCCTCCATTGCCTTTTGCATATAGGAAACGCGCCTGCGCAGACATATAAAATCCCAGAAAAACACGCCGCCTGCCAGGCATAGGAAACAAACCCACAAAAGCGCGATTTCCCCACTTTCCAGCCCAAAGAGCCACAAAAGCCCCGAAAAAAACAGCCCGCCCGAAAAACAAATCAGCAGCGCCGCCTTCCGGTCGTTCAGGTATCCGGTGAAGCGCATAGCTTATACCCCATTCCCCGTTTTGTCTGTATCACGACGCCCCCGCCGAGCGCGCGCATTTTTTCCCGGATACGCGTGATATTGACACTGAGCGTGTTGTCGTCTATATGCACCGCGTTGTCCCAGAGGTATTCCACCAAATCCAGGCGTGGGACGATTTTCTCCGGGTGTTGGAACAAATCATATAAAATCTTTAATTCCGTTTTTGTCAGCTCCACTTTGCGCCCCTCCACGCACAGCGTACCCGCAGAGAGGCACAGCGCCACGCCGTGGTATGTCAGCATGTCCGGCGCAGGGGCGGGACGCCCCCGCTTTAACAGCGCGTTCACCCGCGCAAGCAGGATGGGGATATTGTAGGGCTTGGTGACAAAATCATCCCCGCCCAACGTCAGGGCCTGTAACTCGTCCATTGCCGTAGCGCGGCCTGTCAGGAATAAAATCGGCGTATCCGCCCACTGGCGGATGGACGCGCACAGGCTGTATCCGTTTTGCCCTGGCAGGTTGATGTCCAGCAAAATCAAGTCCGGCTCCTGCGCTTTGACCTGCGTCAGCGGGTTTTCAAAATCTGTCACACACGCCGCCGCAAACCCGGCGTTCGATAAAAGCGTCTTGAGTTCCTCGCGTATCAGCGCTTCATCCTCAATAATCAATATTTTTTGCATCCTGTTTTCTCCTTCGCGCCAGGAAAAATTTGGAATTGCCCAAGCTGCAAAGGTATTTTCCGTGCATTTTTCCGCCCATATGGCGGGGAAATGCACAAAAAGCCTTTGTTTGGACTGCTCCCGGAAAATCCCCATCCCCTGCGCTCCTATTATACACAAGGGAAAAGTTTTTCTCAATACGGATTGCATTTATCTTTTTCTGTGGTACAATAGCATTGTAGAAAAAAGGGATTTTCGGGGGAAAATCGCTGCTTTACACACTGTCCCCCTGTTTCCCTGACAAACTATACATAAGGAGTGGATGTTATCATGGGTTCCAATCCCACCATCACCTGCGAGGCGCTGGATGGCTTTGAAGCCGCCTTTGATGCCGACCGCGCCAATCTTATTGCCCTGCGCGCTGTCACAAACAACGGCGTACATAAAAGCGCCCGGCGGGCTGACATCGTGCAGAAGGACGTGCATGAGTTTTCCATCAGCCTGAAGCAGGGCGACATCACCAACCAGAAGCAAAGCGGCCGGTGCTGGATGTTCGCGGGGCTGAATGTGTTGCGGTTCCATGTGATTCAGGAACGCAAGCTGAAAAATTTTGAGCTTTCACAGGCGTACCTGTTCTTCTATGACAAACTGGAAAAAGCCAACTATTTCCTGGAAAACGTTCTTGAAACGCTGGATGAACCGCTGAATAGCCGTCTGGTATCCTTCCTGCTGTCGGCCCCTCTCAACGACGGCGGTCAGTGGGATATGCTGCGCAGTCTCATTCAAAAATACGGCGTTGTGCCCCAAAGCGCATATCCCGAAACGACGCTCTCCTCCGCCAGTTATGAAATGAATGTTTATCTGACGGAAAAGCTCCGGGAAGACGCGTGTATCCTGCGCCGCAAGCACGCGGACAAGGCGGGCATGGAGGAACTGCGCACGGCCAAAAAAGCCATGATGATGGAGATTTACCGCATTCTGTGCATCTGCCTTGGCAAGCCGCCCAAAACGTTTGATTTTGAATACCGCGATAAAGACGACAAATTCTTCCGCGACTGCGGCCTTACACCTAAGAGCTTCTATGACAAATATATCGGTATGGATTTGAGCGATTATATCAGCCTCATCAACGCCCCCACCGAGGATAAGCCGTTCTATCACAGCTACACCGTCAAATATCTGGGGAACGTACAGGAAGGGCAGCGCGTCCGCTATGTCAACCTGCCCATAGAGGAATTGAAAGCGGCGGCACTGGCACAGCTGCAAAGCGGCGAACCGGTGTGGTTCGGCAGCGATGTCGGCAAGCGCTCCGATAAAGAGACAGGGATTTTGGACGCGGATCTGTTCGATTTCGACACACTCTTTCACACGCATTTCGGCATGACGAAAGCCGAACGCCTCGCCTACGGCGATAGCCTGATGACGCACGCGATGACTTTCCAGGGTGTCAATGTGGACGAAGCGGGCCATCCCGACCGCTGGCGCGTGGAAAACAGTTGGGGCAAGGAACCGGGCAAGGACGGCTACTATGTGCTTTCCGACAGTTGGTTCGACAATTTTGTCTACCAAGTGGTTGTGCATAAAAAATTCCTGACGGAAAAGCAGTTGGCGGCGTTTGAGAAACTGCCTATCGAACTGGAGCCGTGGGATCCGATGGGGTCACTGGCGCGATAAAAATTGAATTACTTTATATTCTGTTTGCGAGGGAACTGAACAAGTTGAAAAAGGTTAAGACCTGACCTCTGGACCT
>CANCXY010000094.1 GCA_947381875.1 uncultured Clostridia bacterium
AAAAAACCGTCTGCCTGATATATATACAGCAGAACGCCTAAAATACGCACCTGACAGGCGGGCATTGCCATATACCGGTTCGGCGTTCCCCTGTTCTGCGCTACACAGTAATATGTCCAAAGCGGACTCACACCCTTTTCAGCGAACAGCGGAAGGGCATCCATACTGGGCACGGCTCTGTCCGCCGCGCCGCTTGCACAAAAAGAATAGTCGGATAGGGCGTCCATAATCGGATATGGGGCAACCCACGCACCAACCGTCCGGCGCAAAAAGCGATAGCGTTCCAATGCGTCCCCCTCCGGCTCGTCCGAGAGATGAAAGCATACGCACCCTGCCAGACCCCAATCATTCAACCGCCCTGTAAGCGCTTTCAGAAACTGTTGGAGAAAGTTCAGATAGTCAGGCCCGTCGGCGGGCGTATCCCAGCCGAACCGCCGCACCAATGCCCCTTCGCGCCGCACCATGACCTTTGGGGCGGCCTGAGCGCCCCATTGAGTAAAAAGATGAGAAATCTCAAATTGTTTAATTCCCGCCTGTTTGCACAGCATTAAATACCGTTTCAGCTTTTCAAAGCCAAAACGGAACTCGCCCGGCATTTCTTCCTCTATCTCCACCAACTGAACCGTCGTGCGCTCATGCCCCACCGCTATATCCAGCGGCGGCGTCAGGACGGGGACAAGTACCATATTCATGCCCCTTGCGGCGTAATGTGAAAGGAAATTTCCCACAATGCGCCAATGCGTTTCACTCCACGGATCTACCTTGTAATAATCGGCAAGGCAGTCTACGTGGAACCACTCAGTATGAAGCAGCGTTTGAGGCGGGAGGGATACGGGAATATGTTCCAGCTCGATGCTCGCCTGCGCGGGTTCCCCACCATCAGGATGAACAGTAACCGTCAGAGGGTGAACGCCGCAAGGTATCCCCTCCCCTGCTTCGCAAACCACTGTGACCCACAGCGCGTGCCACTGTCCGGGATACAACCGCACGCGGTTTTCCGTCAGTTCCCGCAACCTGTCTGGATAGAGGCCCGGTGCGTATACATGTGCTTCTCCGTTTTCCCATATGCGCCCCGCATAGCGGACAGGCACAGGACAGACCTCCCGCACATGCGCATAATCGGAAAATGGGCCGGAGAGCGTAATCTCAGCCATCCCGCCTGCCTCGGAAGACGTGAGGAAAGCGCATTGTATGGAAAACGTCTCCCCTGTCAGAAAAGAAGCGGGTATGTTTGCGGATTCCGGGACACGATCCGGGTGAATTTTTTCAAGAGAATGGATCCATTTGATCTGTTCGATCATCAGTGGCTCGCTGCCTCCCCTGTTCACGCTTTTTCAATATCAGCACATATCGGATAGTGATCGGAGAGATATACGCCGTTGATACAATCTGTCCAGCATTGTACGCTGACAGTGTGCAGTGTGGGTACAATGCAGATATAATCAATCTTTTCCGGCGTTACGCGCCCATAATCATGGAACGTACCGCCAAGGGATGCTGCCGCGTCTGTCAGTTTGCCGTATTGGCGCAGCGCCGCCAATTCCGGGCTGTCTGGCTCGGCGTTGAAATCGCCCGCTAAGATTACATGCGCATCGGGGAAGGTACGGACATTCGCCAAGCGATGTAAGATCAGCGCCATGCCGCGTTCCCGCGCTTCCGGGAACTCATGATCCAGGTGCGTGTTGATAACACGGTATAAAGCCATCTCCTCCCGGTCAAGAAAAACGGCTTCGGCGGCTGTGCGCGGGCATTCGCTTTGCCGCGGGAAACGACTGCCGGGCAGACCGGAATCGGAGAGCCAGAACGTCTCCCATGTAAGCAGGTCGAACCTGTCCCAGCGGTAGGCGACGGTCATCTGCTCACCGGCAAAATCCTCACTGCGGCCACAGCCAAGAACATAGTAGCCTTTCAATGACTGTTTCAGCCATTCAGCCACATGCGGGCGCACCTCCTGAAAGCAGAGGATATCGGGTTTTTCCTGTTCGATTTTTTTCAAAATCAAATCTTTGCGGAAACGGAAACTGTTTTCACCGTCCTGGTCGTAATCACAGCGGATATTGAATGTGACAACACGGATCATGCTCTATGAACCTTCTTCCCATTTTATTCTGTTTCAGATAAACACAGCGCATGCCGCTTTCATCTGCGGAACAGTACAGAAAGCAGCAGATAGATCAACGGCTGGTGCAGCACATAAATAATCAGTGAATGACGCCCCGCCCATTCAAGCGATTTGGCAGCGCTGTGCCCCAAAATTGGGAACCATCCCGCTTTTTGGGCAATGGGGTGAAAAAACCAGCCAGCGGCAAACAGGAAAAGCCAGGGCATCAGCGCAAAATAATCCGTGGAGAAAAAAACTTTCATAGGCAAGCCCAGATAGGCTGTCAGCCATCCGCTGTACCATGTTTTCGGCAGCGTCCACAGCCTCCATGAACCAAAGCCTATATAGCCGCTGGAGATATTTTTTGTGCATAAAAACAACACAAAACTGACGCCAAGCCCAGCCGCAGCCGGGCAGCGCTCCAAAAGCGGCTTTGCCAGCGATATCAGAATCATACTGGACCCGATCAATGTCAGTACACCGAACAGGATACGGCTTTCCGGCGTAAACAGGATCGTCACAGCCGATACCACCGCACCCGCAAGGAATACCACAAGTCCCCGTTTGATCCCCTTGTGGCCGAACGGAAGACAGAAGCCGGAGAGGAAAATAAACGTGCAGCATATCGCCTGCTGCCAGAGATGCGCCGCTGTGGACTGGTACCATTTCCAATCGAAGCCAAAGAGATAAACAAGGTCCCATATCGCGTGGTAAATTACCATATTGACGATCGCCGCGCCACGCAGGGCATCAAGGACGGGGTAACGCTTATGATTGATATTTTGGGGCATAATTTTCCCTTTCCCTGTTTATCCAGCGGCGCTTGTGCCGCTGTCACCGCCAGTTGGCTCTGTAGGCTGAACAGCCCCCGCGTCGCTTTCCGGCACTGTGTTGGAATTGGGGTCAGAAACGGTATCGGAGCTGGAGTCAGGCTGGGGCGGAAGGGATTCCGGCGCGGAGAGGCCTGAGGAGTTGGTGTCGGATGAGCTGCCGGAAGAAGATTCAGGTTCACTGGAAGACACCGGCGCGGGACCTGCGATATACAACAGCGCTTTCTGCCGACCGATCTCAACAGCCGTGCCCGCGTCTATACTGCACCGGCCCACGTCGCCCTCTTTCATTGTTCCATCGTTCGCCATCTGCAAAATGGTATACTGGATGCGCGCAGCCTGCAAGTCCGCCTCTACTTCTGCCTGCGGACGGCCTACCACCGTCGGCATGACTGCCGTCTCCGGGCCGTCGCTCACTGTCAGGGTGATTACCGTGCCAGCCGTCACCTGCGTCCCCTGCGCGTGGCTCTGCCGCATAATCTCCCCTTCCCGGTAATCATCGCTGTATTCATGCTCCATATAGAAGCTGAACAGCATGGTATAGTCGGGATTGGTAGCGACATCCGCGTACTTTTTCCCTACCAGATACGGCACCGGAACTGTCTCCGGCGTCGTATTGCTTTCACTCTCGCTGCTGGAACTGCTCAATGGATCGGATGAGGTATCAGAGACAGATTCTGTCTGTGAAAAGCTGTCGGAGGATGAATCCAGCTCCGCCCGCCGGTTCGCCGAGGACAAAATCACCCCAATGGAAATACCTGCCACCAGCAACAGCCCCAATACGCCTATGATCAGCCATTGCCGCTGGCGCGCGGTGATGGGCAGCGCCTCCGGCTCCTCCGGTTCCGCCTCCTGCGTGGAGAGTGCGGCCAGCAGCTCAGAGGCAGACTGCATGCGTTCCCCAGGTGCGAGGCGCATAGCGCGCGCGATGGCTTTGGAAGCGTAACCAGGAATCTCCTCGTCCACCATATGCGCGGGGGAAAGCGTATCATTCATACGCCGCAGGTTGGACGGAACTGGCGTCCGGCCCGTCAGAAGCCGGTAAAACAGCGCACCAAGACTGTAAATATCAGTATACTTCCCGTCGAATTCCGCCACCGCGTACTGTTCCGGCGCGGCGTAGCCGTCATATACCTGGCTTTTCAGCTCGCTGTCTGCTGTGCGCAGGCCAAGCGTCGCATAACCGGAAAGCCGCGCCTCGCCCGATTTCGTGATAAACACGGTCTCCGGGCTGATCCCCCGGTGCAGAAGGCCCATGCGGTGCATGGCCCCCACGCCCTCTATCACGGGGCGCATGAGCAGCACAGCCTCCTCCGGCGTCAGTGGGCGTTCGCGGCGTTCCAGATAGGTGTGAAGGGGGATACCGTCGTCCGGCTCACGCACGGCATAGGCCGTGTTGTTTGCCTCCACCAGGTCGATCACTGGCACCAGCCCGCTGGTGTGGCCAAGGGAAAGCAGCGCGCGGTAGAGGTCTGTAAAATCCATGCGCGTTGTCTTGAACAGCACTTCCCGCCCCTGGCGCGGAATCACACAGCCGTCGCGTGCCCGCGCCGCGCAGATTGTGATGGGCACATACTCCTTGACCACGACACGGCGCACAGTGCTGTTGTCCACAGCAGCGTACAGTACCCCCTCGCCGTCTACAAAGATCACCTTGCCGATGGTGTACCTGTCCGCAAGCACTGTGTTGATCGGCAGCGTACCGGAAGGGTTCGTATTTTCAAAGCTCTGCCCGCAATAGGGGCAGGCCGCAAGCGAACTGTCCACATTGGAAAGGCAATTCCCGCATATGATCTGATTTACCATGAACTTTGCTCCCTTTGAAGATATGCAATTTTTCTTTAGATGAACCTTTATAGTATATCATATGCGTCCCATAAAATCAACTTTTCGCGCGGCCTGTTTCATTGGATCATCTGTTCCAACGGCTCCGGCTCGATCAGCCAAGCCGTTTTCTTGTACGCTTCGCTTTCTTTGATACGCTGTACAGCGGGGTCGTCCGGGTCGCAGGACGCCAGCGCCGCGCGCACCTTTCTTGCGAGAGCCAGCAGCTCCGGCGAGGCAATGGGCTTTGAGCCCTCCAGAAGGCGGTTGATTAAAAATTGCACCATATCGCTTTCACTTGTGCATACGGTTAGCCCTTTTCGCAGCAGGCGCAGATATCCGTTTGGGTTTCCTTCATCCAGCGCCTCGAAAGCCAGCGCGCAATAAAGCCCCCAGCGGTGCATCGGTTCCAGCAGCAGGGCGTTTTCCTCGGTCAGCATGTCCGGCGTATGGATACGCTGCAAAAGCACGGTTTCCACTTCCGCAAAACGGCGGATCAGCGCCATATTTTCCCGCGCGGCTATCTCCCGGCGCTGGCTGTCCCAGTTTTCGGGCAGCTCCCATGTACAGGTGCGCAGAGCGGCAGCCACCAGAGCGCGCAGCCAGGAAAGGTTCTGCAAATTGTCCGTGTCCGGCATAGGCAGGCGCAGTGCAAACCATTTGGCGAAATTCTCCCCTTCCGCCATGCGCTCCGCCAAAGACTCCTGCTCCTCTAAGGTAAGTGGCTTTTCCGGGATGGGGAACGGTTCGCCCTTCTGGATAGCGTGCGCCAGCGCCTCCACAGGCAGTGCCAGCCAGTCCTCCACCGCCGTAAGCTCGCGGTGGATCAGCAGCGTGTCTTCCGTTGTCAGGATTGTAGCGGCGCGCCCCGCGTCGCATTGACTTTCCAGCGGCAGGAACAGCGTATAGGCGGGCCGCCAGTAGTTGTCGGCCTGTTCTTCTTTTCGCCGGTAAGACGCGGTAAAGGAACGCTTGGACGCCTTATCAAAACAGGCGGCGCGGAACACCTTTACCCCATCCCCCGCCTCCATGCGGATGACCTCATACAGCCTCAGCACCGCGGGCGCGGTGTCCGCTGTAGTGCAGGCATGCAGCAGCATCAGAAGGGATATGTACGCCTCAAGCTGTTCGGCATCCAGCGTCTCCGCCTCTATATTGGCAAAGGCGGAAAGTGCCTTTTTATACTGTTTCAGATGGATGAATGCTTCGCACAGCCCCAACTGTGTACCACACACAGGCCCCGCTGCACGCGCCCCGTCCGGCTGTGCTTTCAGGTATTCGGACGCATACTGTACGACCTGCGGCCAAACTTCTTTTTCCCGCGCGGCGCAGAACCAGTGGTACAGCATATCCATTTTGGAAAGGGTTTTTGCGGATTCAATGCGCAGAGTCGCGGTGTTCCGCTGTCCCTGTTTCCCGCGCAGCCCTGAAGATGATGCACGCTTATTTTTGCTGTGACGCGTAGATTTTTGCATGGCTGATCCTCCCAGCAATACGGTCTTTTGCGCCGCACAGAGATTTTCCATGTACTTCCCCGCCCACAGGGCGGGAAAGTACACAAAAACACCCTGTTTTGGCCGCTCCCCCTACTTTACAGACGCTCCACGCCGAGTGTGACGGTTTCACCGTTGATATCCCATTCCTTTGCGTAGCCGGAAACGGTGCCGGTGTGGATATCGTCTGCCAGGATATCCCCGCCCACGCGGCCGCTGTTGGCGGTCAACAGTGCCTCGATCTTTTCATTGCCATTTGCAAAGGCACGGATGTGATCTTCTACCTCAAAGCCCGCCTCCTTACGCATTGTCTGGAACTTACTCACAAGCTCGCGCACAAAACCTTCCTCAATCAGCGCTTCTGTGAGGAGCGTGTCGATTGCGACGGTGACACCACCATCTTCTACCGTATAGTAACGGGTAGACTGCACCGTTTCCACCAGCAGATCTTCCGGCGCAAGTTCGATTTCCCCGTCGGGCAGAGTGAGCTTGAGTACGCCGTCGGCATCAAGCTGTTTTTTGGCGGCGCTGCCGTCCAGCTCCGACAGCGCGGTGCGGATAGTGCCAAGGCGTTTGCCGTATTTCGGGCCGAGTGTCTTTAACTGGGGCTTGAAATTGTACGATGTGAACGACGAGACATCGGCTGTAAATTCCACCGTTTTGATGTTTAGCTCATCTTCAATGATCTCCCGATAGAACTCGCCTAAATTCTCCCCTGCTTTGATATACATTGCCGCCAGCGGCTGACGATTCTTGCGGTTCGCCCCATTGCGCGCCGCGCGGCCCAATACGACGATCTGAAGGACCATCTGCATATCGCGCTCTAATCCCGTGTCAATGCGGCTTTCATCCGCTTTCGGGAACGCGCACAGGTGGACACTTTCGGGGGCTTGCTTGTCAAGGCTGCACACAAGATTGCGGTAGATGCTCTCCGACATAAAGGGGATCATGGGCGCGGCGGCCTTGCTGACGGTGACAAGCGCCGTATACAGCGTCATATAGGCGTTGATCTTATCCTGCGGCATATCCTTGCCCCAGAAGCGCGTGCGGCTGCGGCGCACATACCAGTTGCTCAGCTCGTCGACAAAATCCTGCAAACTGCGTGCCGCCTCCGGGATGGCATAAGCGGCCAGGTTTTCATCCATCGACTTCACCATCGAGTGCATGCGCGAGAGGATCCAGCGGTCCATCACGGAAAGCTTTTCATAATTTAGCGTATACCGGGTAGCGTCAAAGTTGTCGATATTGGCATACAGCACATAGAAAGCATAGGTGTTCCATAAGGTGCCCATCAATTTGCGCTGTCCCTCCTGCACGGCCTTGTCGGAAAAGCGTTTGGGCAGCCAGGGCGCGCCCGCCGTGTAGAAATACCAACGGATGGCGTCCGCGCCGTATTTGGCAAGGGCCTCGAACGGGTCGACCGCGTTGCCCTTGGTTTTGCTCATCTTCTGCCCATCCTCATCCATCACAAGGCCGGTGACGACGACATTTTTATACGGCGCTTTGTCAAAGATCAGCGTGGAGATCGCCAGCAG
Organism: uncultured Clostridia bacterium; assembly: GCA_947381875.1. Taxonomy (GTDB): domain Bacteria; phylum Bacillota; class Clostridia; order Oscillospirales; family Ruminococcaceae; genus Ruthenibacterium. The sequence continues at coordinate 7,784 of CANCXY010000094.1, forward strand.
CGAATAGAACCACCCGCGTGTCTGGTCGACCGATTCGGAGATGAAGTTGGCCGGGAACTGGCTTTCAAACAGCACCTTGTTCTCAAACGGGTAATGGTGCTGGGCGAAGGGCATTGCGCCGGAATCGAACCAGCAGTCGATCACCTCCGGCACGCGCTTCATCTGTTTGCCGCACTGCGGGCAGCGGATGGTCACGGCGTCGATATACGGGCGGTGCAGCTCAATGTCATCCGGGCAGTTGTCGGACATCTCCTTCAATTCCGCGATACTGCCAATAGAATGGCGGCACCCGCATTCACATTCCCAGATATTCAGCGGCGTGCCCCAGTAGCGGTTGCGGCTGAGGCCCCAGTCCTGCACATTTTCCAGCCAATCGCCAAAACGCCCTTTGCCGATGCTGTTCGGCACCCAGTTGACGGTATTGTTGTTGTGGATGAGGTTTTCTTTCACCGCGGTCATTTTGATGAACCACGAGTCGCGGGCATAGTAGATGAGCGGCGTGCCGCAGCGCCAGCAGTGCGGATAGCTGTGTTCAAAGGCGGGTGCGCTGAACAGAAGGCCGCGCTTGTCAAGGTCTTTGAGGATCTCTTTGTCGGCGGTTTTACAGAACATGCCCGCCCACGGGGTTTCTTTCGTCATTTCGCCCTTGGCGTCGACAAGCTGCACGAGCGGCAGACCGTATTTACGGCCCACATTCGCGTCATCCTCGCCGAACGCGGGCGCGATATGGACGATGCCGGTGCCGTCTGTAAGCGTGACATAGGTATCGCACACGACATACCAGCACTTTTCGGCGGGGCTGACGAAATCGAAAAGCGGTTCATACGCCTTGTATTCCAAATCGCGCCCCATATAGGTTTCCAGCACTTCACAGTTATCCGCGCCCAACACGGTATCCACCAGCGCTTCGGCCAGATAATAGACGGTTCCCTCCTCATTCATGCGCACTTTCACATAGTGTTCGCCCGGATTGACGCACAGCGCCACGTTGGAGGGCAGTGTCCAGGGGGTGGTTGTCCATGCCAAGATATAGGCGTCTTCATCCTTTACCTTAAATTTGGCAATGGCGGAGCGCTCTTTTACGTCCTTATAACCCTGCGCGACCTCATGGCTGGAAAGCGGTGTCCCGCAGCGCGGGCAGTAAGGCACGATCTTAAAACCTTTATAAAGCAGCCCTTTTTCCCAGATCTGTTTCAGCGCCCACCACTCGGATTCGATATAGCTGTTTTCATAGGTTACATAAGGGTGGTCCATATCCGCCCAGAAGCCGACCATGCGGGAAAAATCCTCCCACATGCCCTTATATTTCCAGACGCTTTCCTTGCACTGCTTGATAAACGGTTCAAGCCCATACTGCTCGATCTGGTCTTTGCCGTCCAGCCCCAGCAGTTTTTCCACTTCCAACTCCACCGGCAGGCCGTGTGTGTCCCATCCGGCCTTGCGCGGCACCATGCAGCCTTTCATTGCGTGATAACGCGGGATCATATCCTTGAAAGCGCGCGTTTCCACATGGCCGATATGGGGCTTGCCGTTGGCCGTCGGTGGGCCGTCATAGAAGGTATAAGTCTCGCCCTCCCGACGGGACACAACGCTCTTTTCAAAGATGTGGTTTTCCTCCCAGAAGTGTTCCACCTCTTTTTCACGTTCAATGAAGTTCATATTCGCGGATACTTTCTCATACAGCACAGCTACTTTCCTCCTCTTTTCCGCACAGCGCGGGAAAAATAAATCCCCCGTCCCGCAAAACAGGACGAGGGCATATGCCTCGCAAACCACCTTTTTGCCGCGCACTGAAAAGCAGACGCCGCGCACGCGCGCCCTCGCCTTTTCTATGCGTGTTTTCGATAACGGTGAAAAACCGGCTCAGCCTACTGCGGGCCATGCCCGGTTCAGCCTGCGGCTCAGGAGAGATATTCGGCGCCGCGCTATTTGCGCCGGGCTTGCACCCTCCCCGGCTCGCTACCGCTTTCGCACGGCGCGTACTGCCTCCGTCCACGCCTTTCTCTTTACCGTAATATATACCACAAAATTTGGCGCTTGTCAATCCGCAATATTGTTGGGCTGCCGCCCGGTGAGTTCTATAATGTAATTGGACAGTCGGAAACTGCTGTTTTCCGGCTGTTTTTCTATATATTTCCAATTTTTACGGTACAGAGGTACAAAGGAGGTAAGTCAATGGACAATGTAGTGTTTCAAGTGATTGGCAAACGTTCGGCGAAATTTAAGGACAGTCAGGGCGAGGATGTCAGCGGGTGTAATTTCTATCTGATCTATTCGCTCGATAAAGGCGAAGGCCACGGGACGGATCGCGTATTTGCAACAGATAGCCGACTGGTAAAAAGTGGATATGTTCCCGAAGTCGGCGATATGGTCACGGTTCAATATAACCGTTTCGGCAAATTTGTTAGTTTTGTTCCTGTTGAAGCAGCATCTGGAGAAGCATAAAAGGGCAACTGCTGGAATGTCGTGATGATATGCCGCTTGTCCGATATCGTACAAACAGCGCAAAGGTCTTGCGGTAAGCAGCCTCCCAAGGCCGCGCGCTGGTAGCGGAAAAATCCGGGAGCCGTCAGGCTCCCGGATACCCCCGGCAGTAATCACGGGGGTACTCATGACAGGATAGGAGCGAACGTTTATGAAATGTCAGGTGCTGGTAGACTGGTTGACGTTTTCGGTAAAAACGGACAACCCGCAGGAGGTTATACAGAACTATCTTGGCCTTGACCCGGCATTGTTTCAAGACCCCGGCTATGGCCTGCTTGGATACAATAAGGTGTTGCGCTTCGGTGATATAGCCGTATGCTATGAGCCGCGGCAGAATGACTATTTTCGGGATATGGGCATTTGTGTGAGCATGTCCGGCAACGGCTGCCGCACATTTGAGAGCATGTCTCGCTTTGGTGGAGGCACGGACGATGCGCAGGACACACCCAGTGCGGCTTTTCCGGCATTGTTCCGGCTGCTTGCTGCTGATGAGCGCGTCAATATATCGCGTATAGATATTGCCTGTGATGACAAAGAAGGCTATCTGGATATGTCTGAAATTGTGTCAAAGGCACAGGCTAATGAAATCAACAGCCGCATGACGCGGCGTTCTGTAGTTGTGTCGTATGACGGCAGCCAGCGCGACGGTTCCACTGTCTACATAGGTTCGCCGTCCTCTGACTTTCGTGTGCGCATCTATGATAAGGCCTTGGAGCAGGGCACAGACGGCCACTGGATACGTGTAGAGCTTGTGATGCGTTCGGCGAACGCCAATGCCTTTGTATCGCAGATGACAACGGCGGATTCCGTAGGCAAGCTGGCCGCGCAGGTCATCAATGACAAATTTTCCTTTATCGAGCGCGATGATTCCAATATCACGCGCTGCACAGTCAGCGTATGGTGGCAGGCGTTTGTTGACGAGCTGGATGCGATCCGGCTCGTCACGCGCGGCACCATAGAACACAGCGTAGAGCGTATCCGTAACTGGATAGAAGCGCAGGTTGGTCCATCTCTGGCGGTGCTGTTCAAGACGCTGGGTTCCCAGTACGTTTCTCGGCTTGCCTTGGATGCCATCAAGCGCCTAAACGACAAGCAAAAATTCCTCATATCTGATTTTAATGCTCAAAAGCTGGTGGCGGTATGATTGACAACCACTGT
>CANCXY010000095.1 GCA_947381875.1 uncultured Clostridia bacterium
AATACAGGCGGGGGAAACAACAAAAAATCAAGTGCTTTCATGATAGCTATGCAGACAGGGGGAGAAGAATGCAGGCGGTCACGCTGATTGTTGTCGGGAAGCTGAACGCGGACTATTACGCCGCGGCCGCTGCCGATTTTGCAAAGCGCCTTTCGGCATATTGCCGCCTGCGCATCGTAGAGCTGCCGGAGGAGAAAATCGCCGGGAAAGAGAACTCGTCCGCGTTGATTGAACGGGCGCTGGAAAAAGAGGGACAGGCCATCCTTGCCGCCGTCCCCAAAGGCAGCGCGTTGACGGCGCTGTGCATTGAGGGGGAACAGGCGACGAGTGAATCCCTGGCGGCGTATTTGGAACAGCGGGCCAAGAGCGGCGCGCCGGATACAGCGTTTGTGATCGGCTCATCCCACGGCCTGTCAGAATCCGTCAAGCGCGCGGCGGCGCAGAAACTGTCCATGAGCCGCATGACGTTCCCGCATCAGCTCGCGCGGGTAATGCTGCTGGAACAGCTCTACCGCGCGTTTTCTATCATCAACGGCGGCAAATACCATAAATAGGGTTCGCCCATACGAATGTGTGGGCGTGTTAAAGTTTCCGTCCACCCTTTTCCAAAGGGTGGCAGGATTCCAAAGGGCAGCGCCCTTTGGGCGGGTCCGGGCGGCAGCCCGGCAGGGAGGGCAGGTTGTGGTTTACACAGTTACGCTGAACCCGTCGCTGGATTGTGTGATGGGCGTGGAGAAGCTGCGGCAGGGGGAGGTACACCGGGCGGGGTACCAGATTGTGCAGTGCGGCGGGAAGGGGATCAATGTTTCGCTGATGTTGACGCGGCTGGGCGTGGAAAATACCGCGCTGGGGTTTGCCGCGGGCTTTACGGGCGAGGCACTGCTCGGTGAATTGGCGCGGCTGGGGGTGTGCGCCGATTTTATCCGGCTGGCACAGGGGCTTACGCGCATCAATGTGAAACTGAAAGGCGAAACGGAAACCGAGGTCAACGGGCCGGGGCCGGTCCCGGATACACAGGCGATGGGACAGCTCAAAGAAAAACTGCGCGCTCTGCCGGACGGCAGCGTGCTGGTACTTTCGGGCAGTCTGCCCGCCGGGATGCCGCAGGATACCTATGCGGGGCTGATGTCAGAGCTGAAAGGGAAAAACCTGCGCGTTGTTGTGGATACAGCGGGCGAAGCGTTGAACTGTGCGCTGTCTTTCCATCCATTCCTCATAAAGCCCAATGCAGCGGAATTGGGTGCGCTGTTCGGGCGTTCCGCTGTGCGGGAATATGTGGATATCAAAACATGCGCGGAAGTGCTGGCTGGGCAGGGCGCGCGGAACGTGCTAATCTCTATGGCGGGGGACGGTGCGTTTCTGCTGGATGAGGCAGGCCGCATACATTTGTGTGGCGCGCCGGACGGCACCGTGCGGAACTCCGTAGGTGCGGGCGATGCAATGGTAGCGGGCTTCCTGGCAGGCTGGCTGCGGACAGGCAACTATGAAAGTGCCCTGCACTGGGGCTGAAAATGCCCTGTCTCTATGCCAAAAATCAAGTGCAATCATGGCAATAGCGTGGCAATAGAAATTTTGTCATATTGCACAAGAAAGTTGGCATTTGATGTGGAAATTTCGCCGAGTTTTGTCGAATCTTGCCGAAAGACGACTATTTCTGACGATTATAAACAGATAGGGCACAAATCCTGTATACTTCCATCGAACAGCATCAAGGGAGTGTATGGGATGAGAGATCCTGAACGGGAGCTTGTGCGCTTGGGTGTGCCACTCAGAGGTGTCTCTTATTGGGATTTACTGAATGCCACGGCCCTTATTGCAGAAGACCGTTTATTACTGACAAATATCGTCAAAGAAGTTTATGTGCCTATCGCGAAGATGCGGCACGTCAAATGGAGTTGTGTAGAGGTGTCTATGAGGAGAGCCATCAAGCGCATCTGGCAGAAAGGAAACCGACGCTTGTTGCAGCGAATCATGCACCGCGTATTACCAGAACCCCCTACGGTTGGTGAATTTCTGGGAGCGTTCGTATTTTATCTTAATAATAGTGAACCGGTGATAGAAGGACTTGAAAAAGAAGTCGCTATCGCTCACTCAGAAGAAAAATAAAATTGCAAACCGCCCCGCGCACGGATACCCTCCACGCGCGGGGCCTTTGCCATTCCATGCCAAATGCAACCCGCCTGCAACCCGTCGCTTTTTCTACGCGCTCAGCTGCCGCCGGGCATTTGTCTGCGCAATGAACTCTTTCACGCGGCCATACTCCCATCCGCACTCCACCAGCCCGCTCACGAGGTATTCCATGGACTGGACCGCCCGCAGTTCCTCCCGGGTGAAGCGGTCGCGCAGGCTGTCTTTCCCGGCAATCCCGAATTTCTCCCGCAGCTGGTTTGCGTCCAGCCCGAACAGCGCTTTGTAAATGCAGTTGGTGTAGGCGGAATATGCGTGCCCGTGCATCCTCGCGTCCTCGCTGGACTGTTGGAGCGCTTTTGTCAGCGCCTGCCGGACGGCGATGCCCTTCTGCCGTTCCACCAGTTTTCCCTGCAAAGCCGCTTCCATGGCGTTGAACTGCTTGATGTAGGCTTCCTTGAACCGCATGGCCGTCTCTCCGGTGTAGCCCATAACAAGGAGTGTAAAGCCGTCACGGGTCATAACACAGGCTTTTTGCGTTCGGTTTCTGGAATCTGAATAGGTAATGCCGCCAAAATTGGCGGCATTAAATTCTTCGCTGCAACCGAGTTCCTTAATGTCCCGCATTACCTTATCGTGCGGTTTTCCAAACGTCTCCGCCACGTCAAGGCTCGTAACTGCCACGCGCTCATCTTTCCCAAACTTCATGATTTCTACCAACATTTTTTATCAATCCTTTCTGTTGATTTTGGGTACACAAAACTGTCCGGCACATAGGAATATCCGTACCGGGGCGCTGCCATTCCATGCCAAACTTCAACTTGCCGGTAACTTGCTTTGCAACAAATTTGCAACCTACTTGCAACTATATTGCAACTCGCTTGGCGCGCAAATTTTCTGCGCCCGCACCTCCGCCTCGACCTTGCTGATGATATAGCTGTCCAGATCCCCATATGCGCGCACCAGGAACGCCCGCGCCTCGGCGGTGAGCATCTGTTCAGCTTTGGTATACGCCTGGGCCAATGCACGGCGCTGGGCGTCCTCATCAAATTTCCCGGCCTGCTTCAGGCTGTCCACATACGTCTGATTGAGCATTGCCACCGCCGTCTGCACAGCGTCGGATACCTCGGCGAGGTACTTTTGCATCAATGCGTCGTCTGTCTTTTCCGTCAGATATTTTGCCAGCGCGGCAATGCCCTTGCACAAAAATGTTGCGCATACAGGCACCGCCGCAAGCACCACGGCCCGGAGCAGCTCTGTCAAAAATTCGCTCATACGTTCCCTTTCTGCGTCACATATGTATTGACGCCCTTCGCTTTCAGTTTGGCTGCGTATGCCTCGGCGTTCTTTTTATCCTGGAATGCACCGGTCTGCACCGTGTACAGTTCCCCGCGGCGCGTGACAAACACATCAATGCCTTTTCGTTTCAACTGCGCGGCATAGTTCTCCGCCTTTGTTCTGTCCCGAAAAGCGCCGGTCTGCACGGTATAGAGTATGCCGCTGTCAGCAGGCGCACTGGAACTGGTGCCATCGTAAAACGCCCGCACCTTCGCCAGGAATGTATCCCAGCTATACGGCTCACCCCGCCGCAAGCGGCGCGGGCAGTCCTTGCCGCTCCAGTGGTTGTGCTGTACAACGTTCGCCAGCGGGATATTCCAGTCGTGCATGAGACGCGCCGTCAGCTCGGCGGCGTTGTCAGTGGCGCGCCGCAGGTCGCTTTCAGGGTTCTCGCAAATCTCGATGGCGAGGCTCTGCCGGTTGCCCCTGCCGTTCGCACCGTCGCCCGCGTGCCAGGCGTTCTCGCTGTCCGGGATGATGCGGACAATACACCCGTCATCCACAGCATAATGATAGCTGACAGCCTTTTTCGCGCCAGCGCCGGACAGATACTTCCCGTGGCTCACAGCCCCCGCACCCTTGCCCGTGTTGGCGGTATTGTGGATGGTGATATACCTGGGCAGCAGCGTATACCCGGTGCGCGCCGCGCTGTGTTTGGGAGCGAGCATTTCTTTCAGTTCAACCATTTTTTACCTCCTGTTCTTCGCCGCTGAGCGGCGTTTCACTGTCCGCCTTATCCGGCCAGCGGTTGTTTTTGCTCAGATTTTCGATGGCAGATTTCACACAATAGGCCAATACCACGCCGACAATCTCGCTGACAGCCACCTGTGACAGGCTCTCCGCGATCTGCACCTTATCGCACCAGGCCAACAGGTAGCTGCACCAAACCCACGCAAAGCCATTGGCAAGGCATATCCAGATGATTTTCTTTGTCGTCTCGGACGGCTTTTTCTTTTTCATAATGCAGTCACATCCCAAGCTGGTGAAATACAAAACCAATCACGATGCCCAACACCGCTGTGGCAATGTATCCGACAACCTTCCGCCACATCTCCCCGTCGCGGCTCTCCAACTTTTCCAGCCGCTCTCCGGTGCGCTTTGCCTGCTGCTCCATGCGGTCGCCCTGCCGTTTCAGTTCCGCCGCCATGCTCTGTACGTTGATGGCAAGCTCCCGGATGGATACGGTCAAATCCGTCACCTTTTTGGCGTTATCCTCTAAGGCCGTCAGGCGTTTGTTCTGGCGGTCGTTCTCATCCTCCAGACGCTTGTTTTCGCTGGTCATCCGGCGTACAAATTCCTCATGCTCTGCTCTCGATATCATCTCATCCACTGTTTTTTCCTCCTTCTGAGATGCGGCGAGCCGCCCCCTGCCGGAAGCGGCCTGCTGCCATAATTCATGTATACGCCACTGGCACAGGCACCCACGCTGACCCATTGTGGTATTTCAATCCGCCCGTTTTCGCCGTCGTGTCTATCCACAAAAGACTTGTGTTGCCGGGCGCGCTGCTCTGCGCGGCAAAACCCTTGACGTTGATATTCGCCGACCCGTCAAACGCCACGCCGTTGATTGTCCGGGCGGTGGCCAGCCTGGTGGCGGTGGCGGCGTTGCCCACGAGGTTGTTCCCGTATATCGTGCCGACAGTCGACCCGGCAGTAGTGGTGGGCGCGACCGACTGGCTGCTGACGGTATATGTGGCCGTCCGTACCGTCCATGTGCAGGGATAATCGGTATACAGAGGATACTTCCCGCCGCCGCGCAGCCAGAATACAGGCGTTGAGCTGTTATTAAGCCAGCTATACCATCCAACCACGCCACTGGCCCAAAGGGAAGTATTTTGCAGCACAATCAAATAGGGCGTTTGCGCGCCCCATCCGCCTGCCACGTTCAGCACGGAAAGCTGAATGGCGTATCCAGTGCCATGTGTAGCCCACGACGGCTTCGGCGCACCCAGCGCCTTTATACACTGAAGCAGATGATATCCGCTGTCATTGGGGATACTCGTGCCGGTTACGGGATAGTAAGTGTTGACGTTGTAAGCGGAGGCGGTCAGATCAATCGTCTGCCCGTACAATTTTCCCTGCGCCGCTGCCTGCGCCCCGATTTCTGCCAAAGACCAGGCAACGTTCCCGCTGCCGTCTACGCTTTTGGCTGTGCTGCCGATGGTCAGGCTTCGCGCCGTTCCCCATTTCGCTGTTGTGATGGCGGCCGTACCGTCAAAGTTTGTGCCGTTGATGGCGCGCGGCGTAGTCAGTTTGGCTGCACCAGCAACCGTTTCAGAAACGGCAGCAAGCTGACGAACGACAATTTCTGTCCATCCACTGGGCGCGGCTGTTAAGAATGATCCATCAAATGCTGCCACACTCCCGCGCTGCTCAATCACTGTAACCTTTGAGCCATTCCTGAAGCCTGACGTATAGAGACAAACATAGAAGAAGCTGTTGTCTGAATATGTACCGAACTTAACAGTTGTTGCGCTCTGGTGTGGATGGATACAGTCTATTACACATTTGAAAGCGTTGGAACGGTTCCCGGCTTCCACAAACCATAGCCCTGTTATCTGGTTGCAGTAGTCTCCGCAATCCGCCAGGATGCAGGATATATGCGCATCTACCGCGCCGTTTCCCTTAGCGATTTTCAAGAACGGCTTGTAATGAGTGCCAGAACTGCAGCCGCTGACCAGAGAATTGTAACTGTATGCCGTGATAACATTTTTGCTTCCGTCAAATGCGGTCCCATTGATGGCGCGCGCTGTGGCCAGCTTATCCGCGCTCGCTGCCTTTTGTTTCGCTGCGTCCGCTGCCGCCTGCGCCGTCTGCGCGGCGGTTTTTGCCGCCTCCGCCACAGCCCGCACTGCCGCAATATCCTTCGCCGCGGCCTCTGCCATCTGCGCCACAAGTCCTCTGGCGTACTCTCTCGCCGCCCGCGCCGCCGCTGTCAGGTGTTCCAGCGCTGTCAATTTGCGCACGCCCACTCTGCTGTCTCCTTCCCGCAGGAGGACGCGGAGAGCCTGTCCCCGCGCCCCTGTGCCCTGCCATCATTCCACCGCATTTTTCCCGGTGGCCTCCCGCTCCAGCGCCCGCAGCGCCTCATACTCTGCCTCGCCGACGATTCCCACCGCCCAATCCCTCGGCACGTTCATGGCCTTTGCCGCATGGGCGCTGTCCAGCAGATGCAGCCTGTTGTGGTGATAACACTGTGCCAGCACCCGCGCCTTGTGCATATCGCAGATATACGTCACGCGCTTGTCGGGCGTACCCGTCTTTTCGTAGTTGTACGCCGTACACCACGCACACCCCTGATTGATGGGGCAATCCAAACACTCCTGCTTACTCTGTGATTGCCGGGTGATACGCCGCAAAGCGTCGAGCCGCTCTTTGTCGTCCTCCCGCACGGCAAGCCCTGATTCCACATCCCCGATACGGTACACCGGCTGATTGCCAATCGACAAACTGGAATACCGTAAACAGGGCAAAATCGTCCCGTCCACGTCGAACGCCAGCATTTTCCCATCCCCGCCGCACCAGTTCTGTGTTTCGGTGTCCGGCACATGGTCCCCGGCATCCCAGTCTAAAATCGACACATAGGTGTCCCGCCCATTTTCCCGAATCATATCCGAGATGGTTTTTAACTGGCGGTACATCTCCCGCGCATGCTCTACCGTCCATCCTTCCTCAAAGACGCAGTTGCAATGCAGCGTATCCACGCCTTCTTCCATCACTAAATGCCGCACCGAGGAGGCTAACAGCGTCAGATTCCCCGGCGCAATGGTGTATTTCGTCTGACGCCTGCCGTCCGGCCCGCTCACCTCGCGGAACATCTTGATTGCCCTGTCATAGGAGCCGCAGCCCTGACAGTCCACCCGGCAGGCGTCGTGCGCGGCCTTGTCGCCGTCTATCGTCACGCTGATGGATACACGCCCTTCGTATTCCTTCAGGAACTGCCGCACACGCGGGTCGTCACCCATGAGGCCGTTTGTCGACATGCTGATCATGTAATTGACCGCCCAGCGATGTTTCATCTCTATCGCGCGGCTCAAAAAGTATGCCATGATATCCCGGATGAGGTCGATTTCCAGCAGCGGTTCCCCGCCGATAAAATCCAAGATGATTCCGTGCGCGTCCTTCTCATTGACAAGCTGTGAGTGCTTCGCGTCCTCCGCAAACAGCAGGTCGATACACTTTTTCGCCGTGTCCAGCGACATTTTCTCCTCACCCTTGTGATGCTCATAGCAGTAAGTACACCGAAGGTTACACTGGTGCGTTACAATGAACGTGACGGTTTTAAGGCGCTTACCGGGGAACATACGCACATAGGTGTCGGTAAACTGTTCTGAGCGCTGTTGTTTATCACGCATGCTGCCCCTCCTCTATGTACAGGTTCCCGCTTGCGTAGTCGAGCCGCCAGCTTGCGCCCGGATATTCCGGCTCATATTGTGCCCAAAATTCCTGCTTTGCAAGCTGGAACTCCTCAAAGCGCTCTGTAAACTCCCGGCGTATCTCCATGCGCTTTTCCAGCGGTACGCCCGCATTCAGAGCGTGCGTGTGTAGCACGCGCAGGCCCGTTGTTTCGTAATCCAGCCTTTGCAGGTAGCTCACGGTTTCCTCTGGGATGTGAACAATTACAGGTTCCATATCTTTTGTCCTCCATTTGTCAGGTGACGGCTGTACTACAACCAGTATAGCAGCTTGTATTGCAATTAAAATAGCATTGATGCCAACACTCTTGTGTGCAATTTCCTCCACAGCCGCCTGCGCAGTGAGCTAAACAGGTTCCTTTGCACTCGTTCGTACAGCTACCCGAACACCCCTCGCAATCGCCTGTGCAATTATTACTGCATGCACCGCCGCACGAACCGGAACAGGTACCGCTGCATCCCCCGCTGCACCCTGTCGCGCACCCCGTATAGCAGGTGCCGGTGCATCCGCTTTTGCAGTCGGTGGCGGTCTTGTCTACGATGGCCCTCTGCGCCCATGCCGTGATGCGGGTTTCGAGGTTCGCCAGTTCTGCTTCTGTAACAACATTGCCCGGCGCGGGTACAAGGTCAGGGTTCACCGCCCGCATGGGGCCTGTCAGCTTTTCGATATGTTCCTTCTGGATGACGCGCCCTGCGGCGGGGGCGCTTGTGTAATCGTAGGCCGCGCCGCCATATTCCGCCACGCTGCCGCTCTGGTTTCGCCGGAGCATCTCGGCCTTTACTTTTGCTTTGAGCGCCGTAAAGCGCTCCGCGCTGATTACAGCCATAGTCATGCCCCCCTTACTTGTACGCCACTGGCACGCTCACCCAGGCCGAGCCGTTGTAGTATTTCAGCCCGCCGGTGCCTGCCGTGGTGTCTATCCAGAGCGTCTTTGTGTTGGAGGGTGCGCTGGTCTGCGCGATGAATGGCGCGCTTGCGCCTGTCGCTATGCCATCCAGTTTCTTCTTATCGGCGGCGCTCATCAGGCCGTTGGCGCTCTGGGTGGCTACAGAATATGTTGTATTGTTATCTGCCCCCCAAGCCGCTGTACCGTCTGCACTCCACCTCAAAATCTGCCCGCTTGCACCACCAGACGGGATATGCTTATTCCCAGAGTTGGTCGGATGAGCGTAATTATTTGCATTCGCCGCTACGCCGTCCAACTTTTTCTTATCGGCAGCAGACATCAATCCATTCGCGCTCTGTGTGGCGTTATTGTACGTCGTATTGGTATCCGGCGGCGTCTGCCACGTCCCGTCGCCGCGCAGGTACTTGTTCTGCGCACCCGCCGCCGGGGCAGGCACCAGGCCCGGCGTGCCCGCCGCACTGCCGGTGGCCGGTTTCATCGTGACTGCGGTGCCTTTGGCGTCGTCCGCCGTGCCCTGCGCTTTCTGCGCCGCCACCTTTGCCTCATCCGCCGTGCGCTGCGCCGCCTGCGTAGCCGCCTTTACCGCGTCCAATTCCTGATGGTTCACGCCCGGCACGTTTACTGATCCGTAGGCCATAGCTTTTCACGCTCCCTTCCTGTCACAAAACAAACAGAAATATTATTTTGCACTGTAATATATTATTTGTCCGCTTGTTGATGGGGCAACGAAGATATCATTGCCATATATAATAGTGGATATATTCTTAGGAACGATTATTTTTTCACAGCTTACAGCACCCGGCGTAATCATTATACCTGTATCCGTTGATGGGCAGGCTACAACAGCCCTGTCTGACCCACCGGAAACAATCGACCAATCCGCTGTTGTGCCATAAAGATAAGTCCATGTAGTTCCACCAGAACTATAAGCTACCTCCCATTTGTTATAAGTTGCAAATATAAAGTTTCCAAAACCATACCCTACAGTGCCTATACTTGTAGCACCTATTTGTGATGTGAAAGTCTTTTCTGTCCAAGTTTTTCCATCTACTGTGTATAGGTATTTAAGAGATGAATCGTTAATAGCAATAGCAGCACCCCCACCGCCGCTTACCCCCCTATAGTAATTATAGGGAATGGTAGTACTTGTCCAGGTAATCCCATCATTACTATAATAGGCTTCGGACCCGGATTTAGGAATTGATACAAACACTTTACCTGTAAAAGCAATATATTTCCCACCGCCAGTTGTGCATTGAATCCATGTTTCGCCATCTGTGCTGTAAAATGGTTTTGCTCCAGCAGTAATAACAAACTTCCCATTTCCAAATGCTAATGATGTCCAATCGGATTGGGTAGGCAAGGAACAAGTCGACCATTCTTTTCCGTTAGTGGACGTCATGGCATCATTTCCAGTTGAAGCAATTATAAATTTTCCATTGCCATATGTTCCTACACTTAATCCATTACTGCTATACCCAGATGATTGTCTCCAGCATCGCCCAAGAGCAATGCCATCTGATGTAGGGATACTATTGATTCTTGCAGAAAAGTCGGAAGCTCGTATTTTTCCAGTTGATCCGTCTTTTCTTCTTATAGAATTGGCTATATCGGTGAAAACAGTATTTAAGCTCATTATAGATTCCTTCCTGTTAATCAATACGATGCGTTAAGCGCACTATTGATAGCGGCAGCGATAGCATTATTTACCTCTGCCATTGTAGCTGCCCCGATATTAGCAGGAGTAATATTTACATTGCCTGTTCGATAAGTTGATTCAGAATTGCCCTTGATGCCCGTAACAGTATTTACATTAGCACCCGTTGCAATCCCATCCAGTTTCTTTTTGTCGGCAGCAGACATTAAACCATTGGCGCTCTGTGTCGCGGCGTTGTATGTCGTGTTTGTATCCGGCGGCGTCTGCCAGGTGCCGTCCCCGCGCAGATATTTCCCCTGCGCGCCTGCCGCCGGGGCGGGGGCCAGCCCTGCCGCACCCGCCGCGCTGACCGACGCGCCCTTCATCACCACGGCGGCGGCCTGCGCGGCGTTGGCTGTATTCTGCGCCGTCTGCGCGGCTGTTTTAGCGGCGTCTGCTGTGCTTTGCGCCGTCTGGGCGGCGCTTTTCGCCGCGTCCGCCGCCGACTTCGCCGCCGCGATATCCTTATCCGCCGCCTCGGCCAGCTCGCCCACAAGCCCGCTTGTGAAGGTCTTGGCAGCTCTGGCGGTTTGCGCCAACTGTTCCAAATTTGTGATTTTCCCCATGCGCTCACCTCATTTCAAGGATGCGGGATGGGGAAAGCCCCACCCCGCGATGATTCCCTCACGCCGACACTTCGCCAAACACTTCCGTCAGCATTTCCGACACTTCAGCGTCGGTGGCTACGCTGAACAGCACAACTTCGCTGCCGTTGATGCTGATGGCCCCGCTGCCCGCCGTGGCCTGTACGTTCGTTGCGCCCTCGGCCACGCCCGCCAGCTTGGTTTTCTCGGCGCTGGTGTAATCGCTCTCGGACAGCCCCTTGCCTTCCTCTTTGGCGACGTACCCGGACAGGTCGACCGCCCAGTCGCCCACCTTCTCCA
>CANCXY010000096.1 GCA_947381875.1 uncultured Clostridia bacterium
GGCAGGATTCCAAAGGGCAGCGCCCTTTGGGCAGGTCCGGGCGGCAGCCCGGCCAGGAGGAGGAACGTATGAAATACTGTAAAAAATGTACCATGCCCGACACGCGGCCGGGCATCACGTTTGACAGCGAGGGCGTGTGCAGCGCCTGCCGCCACTTTGAACATCGCGGCGAGGTGGATTGGGGCGCGCGCTGGAAGGAATTTGAGGCGCTGTGCGATAAATACCGGGGATGCAATGGCCCCGGCGGGTATGACTGCGCTGTTGCGGTGTCCGGCGGCAAGGACAGCCATTTTCAGGTGCATATGCTCAAGGAAGTGATGCACATGAACCCGATCCTGTTCAGTGTGGAGGATAATTTCCCCATGACGGAGGCGGGGCGGCACAACCTGGCGAATTTGAGCGAGGAATTTGGCTGCACCATCATTTCCTGCAAACCGAATATTCAGGCGCAGAAAAAACTGATGCGCTATTTCTTTGAGACTTATGGGAAACCTACCTGGTATGTCGACCGCCTCATTTATACGTTCCCGCTGCAAATGGCGCTCAAATTCAACACGCCGCTGCTGTGTTATGGGGAAAATGTCTCCTTTGAATACGGCGGCAATGCCGACGAGGAGACGTATTCGGCGCGCGGACAAATTGAAAACGGCGTGGCGGTCGGGTTCCCGAAGGAGGAGCTGCTGCGCTGCGGCGTCACTGAGAACGACCTGTGCCTCACCGAAGCGCCCAGCACCGAGGAACTGGCACGGCTCGACCCGTTCTATCTCAGCTACTTTGTGCAGTGGAACAGCTATAAAAACTATCAGTTCGCGAAGTCGCGCGGGTTCCACGACCTCACCCATGAGTGGGACCGCACCCATCACGCCGAGCCGTTCGACCAGGTGGACAGCCGCGCCTACCTTGTCCACGCATGGCTCAAATATCCAAAATTCGGCCACGCCACCGCCACCGACTACACCGCCCGCTTTGTGCGTTACGGCATGATGACGCGGGAGGAAGCTGTGCGCATTGTCAAAGAACGCGACGGCGCGCTTGACCCGCTGTGCGTGCGCGATTTCTGCGCGTTCTGCGGCTACAGCGAGACAGAGTTCTGGGCTATTATGGATAAATTCTACAATCCCGATATTTTCCGCAAAGATGAATTCGGGCGGTGGGTGCTGAAAGAACCGATTCAATAAAATAAAACGTGAGGGGCCGTCCGCCGGCCCCTTCTTTTTTCGCTTCGCGTCGCTATTCCGCCTCGCGCCTGTATTCGATGATGTCTGACACCGGACAATCCAGGATAAAGCACAGTGTATCCAGCGTTTTCAGCGTGATGGTCTCGCCGTGCTTCATGCGGTGCAGCGTGTTGGCCGATACCCCGTGCTTGAATATCAACTGGTATTCGGTCATGTTTTTCGCGTACAGCGTGCGGTAAAATGGCTCGTAGCTGATCATCCCCTCCACCTCGGTTTCCACTTTATCATACTCAAAGTGTTGACTATACTAAATATATTGAGTATAATAGAGGGAAAGTATGCGAAAAAAGGGGGATGTGGGATGCGGCGCAGGAAATTGGCCTGTGCGGCGGCGCTGGGGGCGGCGCTTTGCCTGCTGTGTGCGGGGCTGTGTGCCAGTGTGCCGGACGGTGCCCCCGCACCGGTGCCTTATGGGGAAATTCTAAAACATCTTCAATCCCTGACCGCCCAAAGCGTCCCTGGCTGTTGGCAGTACCGCATAGAAGCCTCGGCGGATGGGCACGGGGTCCGTGCGGAGGCGCGGCGGCTGACAGGCGGCGACGGCAAGGAAATCTACCGCGTGCAGTGGGAAAGGGGAAGCGGCGGGTGGCAGCCAGTACAGATGGTGACGGTGAAAGGGAACTGGAAAGATATAGAAAAGACAGCACACTTGCCGGATGGGCAAGGGTGCTGCTTTTTTGTTTGCTGAATCAAGCCTTTTTGCAAAGATAAGCAAAAGATCTGTGAAACCCCCCTTCTTTTTTCTGCCAAATCCCTTGACATCTATTACGGTTACTGATATAATAAAATTACAGTAAACGTAATAGTGAGGTGAGGCACTTGCACGACAACGCAAAGGGCGGCGCGCTGACAGAAGTCACGTTTTACATCCTGCTTTCCCTGTATACGCCCCGGCACGGGTACGCCATCATGCAGTTTATTGAGGAAAAGACGGGCGGACGGCTGCTGCTGGGCGCGGGCACGCTGTACGGCGCGCTGAACGCATTGGAGGAAAAGGGCTGGATTGCGCCGTATGGGGAAAGCGGCGGCAGGAAAAAAGCGTACTGCGTCACGCCATCTGGCAGGCAGGCCGCGGAGAGGGAACTGTCCCGGCTGAAGGAACTGACGCAAACCGCGTCGCAGATTATGGAGGGAACAGCATGAACAAAAAGTGTTACCGCTATTTTGCCGGGGCAATCGGCTGGCATGAAAAATGGCTGAACAAAATGGCCGCCAAGGGCTGGCGGCTTGTGGGCGTGGGAAAGCTGATGTACGAATGGGAGCCATGCGAACCGGGGCAGTACCAGTACAAGGTGGAGTATGTCGGCAACCGCTCCTGGGAGAGCAGCCAGAAGTACACCGGGTTTTTGCAGGACTGCGGGTATCGGACATTTTACAGGGGCATTAACCTGAACTGGTCGGCCATGAAGGTGGTGGCGCGCCCGTGGGCAGACCCCGGTGGACGCCTTGCCACCAGCGCCACTGCCTATAACCGCGAGCTGCTGATTGTGGAAAAGCAGAACGACGGCAAGCCCTTTGAACTGCACACCAGCTATGCAGATATCGCGAACAGTTACCGTGAGATGCGCCGTCCGTGGGCGTTTACGCTGCTGGTGACGCTTGGCATGGCGATTGTGCTGCGATCGCCTGTCTGGGGGATTCTTTCGGCGCTTATCGTGGTGCAGTTGATTGTATTCCAAGTGCGTATCCACAAGCTGATGCAGAAGGAAGATGTGCAGGAATTGTAGGCATAAATACAGCGTTCCCCCTGAAATGTTTGGGTTTCAGGGGGAACTTCCAAATTACAGCTTTTTCGTAAAGCAAATGATACGGTTTGCCTCTGTAAAGCGCATGGCTTCGTGAAAGAGGAAGCTGTCGGTGTTAGTCAGTTCGCAGTCGCTGGCAAATTCTGTGCATCCGATTTCCTTTGCCCACTGTTCGCATGCCGAAAGAAGCTCCCGCGCATAACCTTTATGACGATACCTTTCCCGGACAAAAATCCCCTCCAAATAGCCTACGGGTGAGGAGCTTGTGCCCTCTACATAGTCGCCGCGAAGCTGGCACTGTGCGAAACCGATTGGCATGCCGTTTTCGTATTTCAGGAATATCCGGGCGCGGTTTGACACGAGCAGCGCAGTCAGTTCCTCTTTGTGTTTTTCTATGGGAGGTCCATATAATAGCGCGGCCAGTTCTGCCGCCGCGTTTATATCGGTGATTTCTGCCTGTTTTATCATAGCTATCCTTCCTCCGCTGTTTTCTGTTCGCTCAGGTTTCCGCGTCTTTTATCCGGCGTTCCGCGACAATCATGGTGTGCGCGGTGCGTTGATAGCACAGCATGATTTCGTTTTCCGGCGCGGTTTCATCCTGAAGCGAAAAGCAGAGCCAGTTTGCGTCCAGCGTGGGGCGGGCGCGTTCGATGAGGGCGGCGTCGGCTTCGGCCGTGGCGGGGTCGGATAACTGATCGGATATAAGGGCGTTGAAACGCGCGATAAATTCGTCCGTGGGCGCGGCCCATTGTTTGAGATAGTTTGCGACATCTTTTTCATAGATGAGCTGCGCGAAGTTATAGCCGCCATCTTCTGTGATATGTTCGGCGGATTCCTTTGTAAACCCGGCGGGAAGCGCGGCGTTCCAGCGCTCCGCGATGCCCTGGCTGAGGGCGTCGTCACTGACCTTTACGCCTGTATATCGGTTGACGAAAAAGAACGCAAGCGCTGAAAGAAGCAGCAGCACATAGCATATTAGACGCTTTGTTTGACTGGATATGTTTCTCATGGTGTTTTACTCCTTCTTAATATACTCTATCCTGCCAAAACAAGAATATTTCATCCAAGGCGGTGTTCAAGCAGGATAATATTCTATTGCAAAGCGTATCAAAGCGCCTATAGCGGGTATATTTGTGTAGAGCATACCTGCGCCGCATATGGCGCTGACAATATAAAGCAGGTAACGGCTATGCAGAATCTTTCCCAATTTTTTGAAAAAGCCAAATAAAAGGATATAAAAAGCCCAGTTAAAATACAGGCCATATAGATTCATGCCATTTTCGGCGGTGCCCCATCCACCTATCCAAAGGATAGCGACCGAAAAAGCAGCCCATAACGCGGCCATCTGGTATACTTTTTCTTTGCGGTTCAGCCAAGCACTAAGCGCAGATAAAATTAAAATGACTACACCAAACCAACAGACTGTTGTAACAGGTGCAAGATGCCAAACAGGCCCTTGCACTGTATCAAATGTGAGTATGGCGGGGTTCCATATATTCAGCCACCAATCCGGTATCACCTCTGTATGTGGTGCAAGGAAATAATCTTTCAGGGAGGCCAGAAATTGGAGCGTTTTGTCTGTCCATGTGATATGTACGCCAGAAAAAGTGGCAACATTTTGAATTGCGCTCTTAAAATCATAAAAAATATCAAAGCGGAATACTGCGCATAGCACAACCACAAATTCTAAACCATATTGGATACAATCCCCACACCAGCCCTTGATGTTTTTCAGCGGGCGCTTATCCGATAAAAAAGGCAGAAGAACTATGCTGGTCAATGTTGTTCCACCCGCGCCCCACAGCACAAGTTTGTCCGGCTTTCCTTTGGCGCATATCTGGTAAAAAAGGACAGAAAGCCAGAAAAACGAAAGTATGTATTGTTCCATTGCCAAAGAAAAAAACAGATAGGAATAAGAACAGCATAAAAGCAATATAAAGCAGATCCTTTGCGTTGGGCGCAAGTGCAGAGATTTTGCGAGCAGGAAGGATGCGAAAAGAAGCAGAAGCAACTGTATGCTGTTTGCCAGAATTGCCGCCGCAGCCATTGATCCTAACAGATATCCAATCATACAGGGGATTGACAGGAACGGCGCTGAGAATATGCCAAGCAGCGCATGCTTAAAGCCTAAAGACGTAAATACAAGATAATAAATTCCTCCGTATCCCGATTCGCGAAACAGCGGCGTATCCGCTGTATAAACCACATCCCACGCCCCATTATAAAACGCATTTGTTTTTAGAAAAACCGCCCCTGAAAAGAGCGTCAACAGCCCCCACAGGATGGCATAGGCCGCTATTTCCGGTCGGGATATTTTTTCGGATAGGATGGAAGATGAAAAAATACCTATTATCTCCCGCCATAGATACGCCATCAACAGGTACAGGAACCATCCAGCGCAAACTGTAATCAGTATCGCGACGGATGGCGGCGCAGACCGCCGCAGAAAGGCTGGCAATGCAATACCCTTTTGGATTAAAAGCAATTCGACTTTTTGGAAGACCTGCCGCCACCAAATGCAGGCAGCCATCCCGTCGTTCCAGCACACACTGACTGTACTGAAAAGCGCTGTCAGGCGCATCCAGAGGGGCATTCCTTTTTCAAAGCCGCGCATATCATTGACTTGTGAAGCACACACAGTTAAAATCCCCATGCCGATGAAAAATCCCCAGATGTATCCGGGGCTTTGCATAAAGTTCAATAGCCAGAATGCCGCGGCCGAAAACAGAAACAGGCTGTTTTTCTTCACATGCGCCCATTGCTGCCGTTTATCTTGTACAGGAAGGTATTGCTGCCTGATCTGGGCGCACCATCCCTCGTTTTTATGAGCAGAGATACCCCGCTCGCTCTCTGTGTTTTTATCCGTCCCCATGAATGCTCTTCCTTTCATAGATAAAATTCCCATCACAGCATGACAGCAAGTATCTGAAAAGCACACACAGCTTTCTTTTCCCTATCCCCAGGGACGCGGATTTTCGTTTTTCACGATAAAAGCCTGTGCGGCCAATTTTGCTAAGGGTGCGTCTGAAAGGGAATCCGAGTAAAAACGCTCGATTGCCGCATTTGGAAAACATTCTGAAAAGCGGCGGACTTTTTCATCTCCCTTGCAGTTCTTTCCAAAGATTTTGCCGTTACGCGCGTCCATACGTGTGGCAATCAATGTGCCAATTTGCAATTGTTCACAGAGCGGGCGCAGCAAAAACTCCGGCGAGGCAGAAATAATTACATCTGTCGGCGCTTTCTGTGCAAGATACCAGCGCTGTATGCGTCCGCTCTTTGCCCGCCAGAATGCACGGACGCAATCTTCGGGGCTTTTCAGGCAGACAAGGAAAGAAAAGAACAGTTCTTTCATGCGGCCAGCAGGGCGGTAGGCCCCGCGCCGCAGAAAAAGATGCTGCACAGGAACGACAGCAGCAGCACCCCTGTTGCCAACGCGACCGCATGCGGGATACTGACACGCCCCGACGCAACAGGGCGGCAGCATTTGGTCGGGTGCAGACGGTCGCGCTCCCTGTCGCGGATATCGTTGACAATATAGACAAATGACGAAGCCATGCAAAACGCGGCAAAGGCGGCGATACATGTAAACAGTTTCTTTTCGTTAAAGAACTCGCCGCTGCATGCCAGCGCCGCGAACACCAGCAGATTTTTGATATAGTGGTGGACACGCAGTAGCTTTAAATCATCTTTTATATAAGCCATTTCCCTCTTTTTCTCCCATTTAAAAATTCTATTTCTTTTATTATAACCCTAACTTCATTCCAGCTTTAGACGATTTGAATATCATAACGATTGACAGCCAAACCCGATTCCATGCCATGAATTGTGTCAACATAAATGCCGCCGTTCGCAAGAATGGTTTTATTGCTGCCGATGTTTATATCACGACATATTATTCGCACTTGATTCAGTCCGAATGCTTTTGCTTCCTGTAAGCCAAGGCGAAGCTGCTCTTTTGCATATCCTTTTCCACGCTCACTGGGGCGAACTGAATAGCCGAAGTTTGAGGCAAATTCTTTATCATCGTCATCATATTCAAGTTTGTGGCGAAAAATAATAAAACCAACAATCTTACTATCACTTTCACGAATTGACATATACCAGGTTAGTTTATCTGACATATCCTCACAAAATTTAAGCCAGTCGAGTATATTTTTGTGTTTTAGCCCATCTCCGTACTTTTCAAGATAATCCATACCCGGAATTCTGGCAGGGTCGAGAGTGACCCTCATTCGGTTATCAGGGAATTCGGCTCGATATTCCCCAATTTTCTCTGCATACTCGGAGGATACTCTGATTAGTTGAATTTGAGCCATTGTTTATTTCTCCTCTGAATTTGAATTTGACGTTATACTTGTTTTATCATATCTATGCACCAATCTTCATACTTCCCCTGATGGCCCTGTTCATCGGTATATTCATATACACCGTCTAAGTGCAGTTCACCAACCGCATGGTATCCTAATCTCTCATACAATCTTTTTGCCGCAGAATTGTCCGTTGGGTTTACATCAAGTCCTAAATAGGGAATTGCGGCCTCTTTGCAATATTCTTCACATACCAACGACAGTCGGGTTCCAATGCCATAATTTCTTAAGGGCTCTATTACCAGCAAATCAATCATATCTGCACATTTTTCTTGGTTTGTATATGGCATGACATCTTCTTTATTATCCAGCGATAACAACACATATCCAATCGCACAGTTATTGATAAACGCGCCAAAATAAACCACTTTCCTGCTGTTCTGCTGTTGAAATCTATCAGTATGTATGGAAGCATCCCTTTTTACCAATAACAAACCATCTAAATCATGTTCTTCCACTATCCGAATTTGATATGATACAGAACTTATTTCATATAATTTTTCCCGCATATTTGTGTCTCTCCCAATTTCGATTTATCGAATTGTACAGAAAAGACCCCGCCATTGTATACCAGCGCCGTACGGGATGGGTTTCCAAAGGGGGCTTGCCCCCTTTGGCGGAGTCCAGAGGCAGCGCCTCTGGCAGGTCCGGGCAGCGCCCGGCGGGAGTCCAGAGGGCGGAGCCCTCTGGGGCAGGCTTACGCCTGCCCCTGGCCTCCCATCCCGCCGAAGCAGAATGCAAACGTCTCATTTTTCGCCAGCGCTAAATGATATTCCGGGTGCGGTTTCGCGCCCCATGTATTCTCTCCGCCGAGGCCGAGCTGACCTTTGGCACAGCGCACCACCGTTTTGACTTTGGGCGGCAGCTCATATTGATGATGCGCGTTTTCAATCTCCTGGGGCGTGTAGGGCAAGGCGCTGAACATCATGCCGCTGCCGGAGAACCAGAGGCCCACGCCCTCTTTGTCCGTGACCGCCGCCGCACGCACGCCCATGCGCGCGCCGCTCTCCTGCGGGGTAAAGTAGGGCTGCAAGGCTGTGTGCGCGTTGTAGCGGAACAGGCCCATGTGTACGCCGTGTGTGAAATCGGCGTAGCTCTCGCCGGGGCCAAGGCCATAGTAGGTGACATTGCGGCACGCGGCGGGCAGAGTGAGCATCAGGCCGAATTCCGGCACGCTCTCCACGGGCTTGTCTTTCCATTTCAGCGCGGCGCGCACCTTGCCGTCGCCCGTGACGGTGTAGGTCAGGTTGACGCGGCGGCCATCCGACAACGCATATTGAATGCGGATGCGCGCTTCTTTCCCGTCGCACTTCGTTTTTACGCCGCGCAGCGTCGGGTACAGGCCCGCCGTTTTGAACGCGAGGTGTTCGCGCTCCATGCCGGCGGCGCTGTCGTTGTCGGTAGGCGCGCGCCAGAAATTCAGCGCAATGGGGCGCTCCAACAGCTCGCGGCCGCGCCAGCGGTAGGAGATAAGATTGCAGCGGCTGGTTTTGGCAAACAGCAGGCTGAAATCTTTGCCGTGTACGCCAATGTGCATCAGACCTTCCACCAGTTCCACCGGCTCCTCACACGGCGGCTCCTCCACGGCGCGGCTGAATGCGTACTGCCCGAACGCCACACAGTGGCCCGCTTTCGCCCACGGCTCGTCCGCGCGCAGGGTAAGCGCAGCATTGATGGTGTAATCGCCCGGCGCTTCGGGCAGCGTGAACGGGAGCGCGATGCGCACCGTCTCGCCCGGCGCGGCGTGCGGCGTGTATACGGTGCTGCGCAGGCATACACCGTTCCGGCACAGCGATAACGTCAGATCATAGGCCGAGGCGTCCGTGAACAGGCGCTTGTTGGTGAGGAGGACCTCTGAGGCAGTGGGCACAAGGTCGAAATCCTGATAGCAGCCCTTCACCTGCGCTAACTTCGGCGTAGGCGTGCGGTCGGCAAACAGAAGGCCATTGCCCACAAACTCGAAATCGCAGGGGCGGTCGCCGAAATCACCGCCGTAGGCGAAACAGGGTTTCCCCAGGGGGCCGGTGCGCAGGATGCCCTGGTCGATCCAGTCCCACACAAAGCCGCCCTGGTACTGCTCTACGGTATCCGTCATGCGCGTGTATTTCTCCATCGCGCCGCAGGAAGAACCCATCGCGTGCATATACTCGCATAAAATGAACGGCTTTTCCGGGTGCGCCGCAATGAACGACGCCACCTCCGCCGCCGGGGTGTACATCTGGCTCTCCACATCGCTCGTGTCCGGGTAGCGGCGGTCCTGCATGATGCCTTCATAATGCACCAGACGCGAGGGGTCGGCCTCATGGAAAAGCCGGCTCATCTCAAAGATGTCTTTGCCGCCCCAGCTCTCGTTTCCGCAGCTCCAGAACAGCACGCTCGGATGGTTCTTGTCGCGCTGGAGCATGCTGTTTGCGCGGTCGAGTACGACGTCCAGCCATTCGGGGTGATCGCCCGGCACCGCCGCGTCGGGCAGGCCCGTCTGCGCCGCCCAGGTGCCGTGTGTCTCCAGGTTCGTTTCATCTATTACATACAGGCCGTATTCGTCGCACAGGTCGTACCATTCGGTGCGGTTGGGATAATGGCTGGTGCGCACGGCGTTGATGTTGTTCTGCTTCATCAGGCATACGTCGCGCAGCATGTCCTCCCGTGTGACAGCGCGGCCCGTGCGGCAGTTCCACTCGTGCCGGTCGACGCCCTTGAACACAATGCGCGCGCCGTTCAGCCGCATCACGCCGTCCCGTATCTCGAACCGGCGGAAGCCCGCGTGCCCCTGTGTGCGTTCCAGCACCGCGCCGGACGCGCTGTAGAGCGTGATGGCATAGGGGTAGCGCGCGGGGCTTTCCGCGCTCCACAGCTTCGGGTACAGGAGGGGAATCTCCAGCGCCGCGCCGCCGTCCCTGACGGGCGCGCGCACGCTCTGACCGTTCGCCGAAAGCTCCGCCTCGCCCGGCCCCTCGCCCTCGACTGTCAACTCCACGCGCAGGATGCCGCGCGACAGATCCTCCGCCAGGATGGGCTTCACCCATAGATCGGCCAGATGCAGGCGCGCTTTCGTGAACAGCGCCACCGAACGGAAAATGCCCGACATGCGCCAGAAGTCCTGATCTTCCAGCCAGCTTGCCGAGGAAAAGCGGTAGACGCGCACCGCCAGCCGGTTGACTCCCGCGCGGCGTACCGCGCCGGAGAGGTCGAACTCGGCGGGGGTGAAGCTGTCCTCGCTGTAGCCGATGAACGCGCCGTTGCACCACACCGCGAACGCCGTCTCCACGCCGTCGAAGCGGACGCAGACGGGGCCATCCCATGCGGCGGGCACGGCAAATTCCCGCACATAGCACCCCACGGGGTTGAACCGCTGGGGGACCTGCGGCGGCGTGAGCGCCTCGTGCCCGTCCCATGGATAGTCGACATTGACATACTGCGGCACGCCGTATTTGCCGCCGCCCTGTAACTGGATGTAGCCCGGCACCATGATCTCATCCCAACCGGATATATCGTGCCCTTCTTTGTAAAAATCCTCCGGCGCGCCCGCGGGCGTGGGGGAATAGAAGAATTTCCACGCGCCGTCCAGGGATATTTCCAGTGGTTTGCCGTCCGCGCCGAAAAGAGTGCCGGACGCGTGCGCCGGCAGACGGTTCACCGCGAATACGCGCGGGTCGGACAGCCAGTTTGCATCAAATTCCATATCGTTCCTCCTGCTTTCCACAGCCTGTGCCCATGTTCGGGGCCGCCTTTCCAGCGGCGCTCCCGCTTTTATTGTACCGCGTCTGCCGCCGCGCCGCAACATATTTTTTGGATTTGTAAAAAATGAAAAATTTTGAGGGGGCATCCGGGGGTTGACAATGAGGAAAAGGGCATGTATAATAAAGACACAACAAAAGGCACTGTCGACAGACGGTGCCCAGGGTTTTTGACTAAAGGATAGCCGTCAACCTTTTCGATGGGAAGGGCGGCTATTTCTTTTTGTCATTGTGGGCAATTTTCCATGTGGCAGAGAACGTA
>CANCXY010000097.1 GCA_947381875.1 uncultured Clostridia bacterium
AAATTGGAGATGCGCGGCATGCGGATGACGGCAATATCCAGCGCGGCGCGCGTTTCTTTCTGCTGCAAACGCGGCGCAAGGCTGTCTTCATCGTCTATATCGGCTCTGGTGTAGGGGATAACGCCGAGGTTTGGTACACCTGTAAGCGTCTCCAACTGCGTCAGCCCCGGCGTGAGCATGGAGATGTCGCCCCGGAATTTGTTGATGACGGTGCCCGTGACGCGCGCCCGCTCGTCGGGATTCAGCAGCGCCATTGTCCCATATAGCTGTGCGAACACGCCGCCCCGGTCGATATCGCCCACTAAAAGCACCGGCGCGTTTACCAACGCCGCCAGGCCCATATTGACAATATCGTCCGCTTTCAGGTTGATCTCCGCCGGGCTGCCCGCGCCCTCTATCACAATGACATCATACTCCCCGGCAAGGCCGCGGTAGGCGGATAAAATCTCCGGCACAAGGCCACGTTTCATACGAAAATATTCCGCCGCGCGGTAAACGCCGCGCACTTCGCCGTTTACGATCAACTGGCTGCCCACGTCGCTGGTCGGCTTGAGCAGGATGGGGTTCATCCGCGCATCGGGCGCGATGCCCGCCGCCTCGGCCTGCACGGCCTGTGCGCGCCCCATCTCCTGCCCGTCCTTCGTGATAAAGCTGTTGAGCGCCATGTTTTGGCTTTTGAACGGCGCGCAGCGCAGGCCGTCCTGACGGAAAATGCGGCACAGCGCGGCAGACAGCAGGCTTTTGCCGACGCCGGACATCGTACCTTGTACCATGATGCACTCAGCCATTGAACAGCGCCTCCTTCATCGCCTGCAAAAACATATCGTTCTCCTCTCTGCCGCGCACCGCCGCCCGATACCAGCCGGGGGAAAGAGTTTCATAATTGGAGCAGTCACGCAACAGCACGCCATTCCGGCGCATTTTTTCCGCAAGACGGGTATCGGCATGGGAAAAGAAAAGGTAATTGGCCTCACCGGAAATGCGGCGGCAGTCAAGCGCCGCGAGGCAGTCCCGCAGATAGGGGCGTTCGGCGGCGAGAAGCGCGCGCATCGCCTTTACATAGGCGGTTTCTTTCAACGCGGCGAGGCCTGCCGCCTGCGCAAGCGTCGAAACAGCCCACGGCGGACCGCTTGCCCGCATAGCGTCCAGCAGCGCGCCATTGGATGATAGAGCATACCCCAGCCGGACACCCGCCAGCGCGTACTGTTTGGTGAACGCGCGCAGAAGGAGCAGGTTGGCATGCCCGGATAGTTCCCCAAGCAGCGTGTGGTTTTCGGGGCAGGGGAGGAGGTCGGTAAAGCACTCATCCACCATCAACAGGATGTTGTTTTCCACGCACCTGGCAAGGATGCGGCGCAAAAGCGCCGGTTCTGTAGTGATGCCGGTGGGGTTGTTTGGCTCGCACAGGATGGCAACATCTAAACCCGGCACAAGCGCTTCTAAAAACGCAGGCGCAAGCGCAAAACCTTCTTCCGGGCGCAGGGGCCATTTCTGTACCGCACACCCCGTCAGGTGCAAAGCCTGTTCATATTCGCCGAAGGTTGGGGCTGTGATCAGCGCACGCCTCGGCTGTAGGGCAAGCGCGAGGCGGTAGATCAGGTCCGCCGCGCCGCTGCCGCAGAGTACCCACGAGGGCGGAACATGGTGGTGTTCCCCGATCCCTGCGCAAAGCGCGCGGCACAGCGGGTCGGGATAGCGATCAGCGCTGCAAACCGCTTCCGACACCGCCCGCCGCACCCCCTCCGGCACGCCCAGAGGGCTGATATTGGCTGAAAAATCCAGCGGCATTGCGCCGTATTCCGCGCGATAGCCCGCCCAGTCGCCGCCGTGTATCTGCTGCATCTCGTTTCCCTCCCTCATCCGAAAAAGCAAAGCGCCAACGCCCGGATTCCGCAGAACAGCACCAGTGAAAAAAAGCTGCCGAGAATCATCAGCCGGTTCGCGCGCGGGATATCCTCCGGCACGACGGGCCGCGTGCTGTCGCCAATCACAGGTTTTTCGTACAGCGTACCGAAATAATACGCCGGGCCTGCCAGCGCTACGCCAAGCGCGCCTGCCATCACCGCTTCGCACTGTGCGGAATTGGGGCTTGCGTGTTTGCGGCGGTCACGCCGCCAGATGCGCAGAGCGTTTTGGGCGTCCGCGCCGCCCGCCAATGCCGACGCAATCAGCAGCAGCGCGGCAATGCGCGCGGGCAGGTAATTTGCCCCGTCGTCCAGTTTTGCGGCTGCCCGGCCAAAGTGAATGTAGCGCGCGTTTTTGTAGCCCACCATACTGTCCATTGTGTTGACGGCTTTATAGCATAAGGCCAATGGCGCGCCGCCAAGCAGCATATAGAACATGGGCGCGACAACGCCGTCGGAAAAATTTTCGGCCACTGTCTCCACTGCCGCTTTTATAACGCCCTCTGCGGAAAGTTCCTGTGTATCACGTCCCACAATGCGCGCCACAGCGGCGCGCGCTTTTTTCAGCGGCGCGGTTCGGAGGGTGTGGTATACATTCATGCTTTCCTTATGTAAATCGCGCACCGCCAGCGCCTGCCAGCACAGCACGGTTTCCGCTAAAAAACGTGCCAACGGATGGACACGTCCCAACAGCCAGAGCGCGCTGCCCGCCACAAGCAGCGTGCCAAGAGGGAGAGACACCGCCAGTACCATCCCGGCGGCGCGTTCGCCCCGCGCTGTTTTTGGGAAAGCGGCGCGCAGACGCTTTTCTAATGCCGTGATACAGCGCCCCATGACAACGACGGGGTGCGGCCAGGGCAGGCCCGGCGGGTCGCCCAAGAGAAGATCTATACAAAAGCCGCAGACAGCGGAAAGCAGGATACGCAAAACAAAACTCCTTTGATTCAGAAGAAAAACGGTTTTCAGCGGGGAAGCGTCCCTTTCAGGATTTGCGGCAGGCCGCAGCATATGCGGACAACGGTATCGGCCCGCGCCGCCAGCAGGCAGGCGAGGCGTCCCGCGTTTTCCCGCGCCGCGCGTTCCTCCGCGCCTAAAGGCACAACGCCGCCGCCCACCTCGGTAGCGATTACGACTTTGTTTTCTGCCAGTTTGCCGCAGAGCGCGGGAAGGTCTGCGCATCCTCGCGCAAGCTCCTGTATGTCCCAAACAGCGCACGCGGCCAATTCTTCTTCTGTTAAGTGCAGGGCTTCCCGCACCCAGGCGCGTTTCCCCGCAAACAGCGGTCCGGTTACAAAAAGCATGTTATGGTTTCTCCCAGTTCGTATATTGTTATCAATTTCACTCTATCTCCAATTTGTAACAAGATGGGATTCCAAAGGGGCTGTGCCCCTTTGGCGGAGTCCAGAGGCAGCGCCTCTGGGCAGGTTTGGGCGGCAGCCCAACAGCACGCTGTCACAGCGTGTGCCACCATGCGGCGACATATTGCGTCAGGACAAGCGCGGCCAGCATCGCAAGTTCCGCCGTTTGGACGAACCAGCCGGAGAGATCCCCGGAAAGGCCGCCAAAGCGCACACGGCATATGCGCCGGAACCAGAGGAAAATGAGCGCCGCGGCGACTGCGGCCAGCCATCCGCCGCAAAAAAGCATTGTCACCGCAAGCGCCGCGGAAATGACGGCCAGGATAAGGCGGACGCGTTCCCGGTCCGCAGCCGCCGCGAATGTGTGGGCAAGGCCGGTGTCTTTTGCCAGCGGGAGGGCGGCCACGGCGAAGCCCGCCAGCGAACGGGAAAGGCAGAAAAGGCCCATGATGCACACCGGCGAAAACCGGGGCAGCGCTGTCCACAGCGCAAAGCATGCTAAGAAATACATACAGAGGCGGATGGCCGCGAACGCGCCGATATGCGGGTCCTTCAAAATTTCCTGCATACGCTGGGGCTGTGCGCGGCTGGCGAGCGCGTCGCAGGTGTCGGTATAGCCATCCAGATGGATGCCGCCTGTGAGCGCGGCAGGAATCAGGCACAGCCCCGCCCCGCGCAGGATATCCGGGAAGGCCAGCGCCGTACAGACGCCCTGCCACGCCCAGCACAACAGGCCGATCGCGCCCCCGACCATCGGCAGCGCGCAGAGCATATAGCGCATGTTGCGCGCTGTCCATTCAAAACGCGGCATGGGGACGGCGCTGAACATTGCGAACGCCACGGCCACTGTCTGCAAAACGATCACGGCAAAACCCCCTTTAATACATTTGGTACGCCGCACACCATTTCCACCACCAAATCGGCACGCGCGGCCAGCGTCCGGTTGATGGACGCAAGCGCTTTCAGGTAACACAACGTGTCGCCCGCGTAGTCCGCGCCGCCGCTGAACACCTCATTTGTCACGATGGTGAGAGTATCGGCGCGGGCTTCCAGTGCGTCGACGCCCGCAAGCACGGCCTGTGCGCCGCCGCCATCTGGGTCGAACAGCTCGTTCGCCATCAGGTTGCTCATACATTCCAAGAGTACATGGGCGTGCGGCGGCAGGAGAGGGGCCGCACCCGCCAGATCGGTACAGCGTTCCAGCGTTTCAAACCCCTTCCCGGCGCGCAAGGCGCGGTGCCGGGCAATGCGCGCCATACATTCGCCATCAGAAGGGCGCATGGTAGCCAGGTAGACGCGCGGCGTCGGAAAGCGAGACACAAGCGATTCCGCCAGCGCGCTTTTGCCGCTGCCCGCGCCGCCGATGATCAGTTGAAGCATCCTTTTCCCTCCCGCTGTTGGGCTGCCGCCCAAACCTGCCCAGAGGCTCTGCCTCTGGACTCCGCCAAAGGGGCGCGCCCCTTTGGAATCCCATCTTGTTTCAGGGGGATTATTACTGCGGCGTATAGGCTGCCATGCCCAAATCGGCGAACGTGCAGTTGTCGCGGTAGACAGTCAGCGCCATATCCAGCAGCGGCAGCGCCGCCACGGCGCCCGTGCCCTCGCCGAGGCGCATCCCCGCGCAGATCAGTGGGGAACGGCCCAAGGAATGCAGCAAAAGAGAACCCGCCGGTTCGGCGGAAACATGGCTGGCAAGCATCGCCTTGCGGGACGCCGGGCACAGCCGAACCGCGCACAGTGCCGCCACCGCGCTGATAAACCCGTCGATCACCACAGGCACACGGCAGGCCGCGCCGCCCAGGAACGCCCCGCACAGCGCGGCGATATCCAGCCCGCCCACCTTGCTCAGTACGTCGAGAATATCGGCGGGGTCCGGCTGGTTGACGGCCAGCGCCGTTTCCACTGTGTGTATCTTGCGCCGCAGCCCCGCGTCGGAAAGCCCCGCGCCGTATCCGGTCACGGTTTTGGCGGGCCTGCTCAGAAGCACGCTTGCCACGGCGGCGCTGGTGGTCGTGTTCCCAATGCCCATTTCCCCGGTGCAGATCAGCCGTGTGCCCGTGTGCGCCTGCTCCTCCACGAGCGCCGCGCCCGCCAGGATGGCCTGTTCGCATTCCTCCTGTGTCATGGCAGGGCCTGACGTGCAGTCCGCCGTCCCGTCACGAACACGCCTGTCTACGACACCCGGCGCGCCAGGAAAGTGCAAAATGCCCATATCCACCGGCACGACCGCGCACCCGGCCAGCGCCGCCATATGGCATACGGTACTTGTACCCGCCGCAAGCGACCGCGCGACTGTGGCCGTCACCTCCGGCCCGCACTGGCTCACGCCATGTGCCACAACGCCGTTGTCGGCGCAAAAGACAAGCAGGGTGCGGGGCGACAGTTCAATCACTTCGCTGCCGGTTATTGCGGCAATGCGCACAAGCGCGTCCTCTAAAAGCCCTAAGCTGCCCAATGGTTTTGCGCGGGAATCCCAGTGCGCACGGGCGCGCCGTGCTGCGTCCCTATCGGGCGGGGTGATGCGGTGCAGCAGTTCATCAAGCGTCATAATGCACTCCTTTCACGAAAGAAAGCCGCTGCCGCGTCCACGAACCGCGCGGCCAACGGAAGGGGACCGTCTAAATGCAGGTGCGGGAAAGCGGCGTACAGGCGGTCAGTTGCCACCCCACAGCGCCATTGCCGCCCGCTTAGCGGCTTTTGGGCGCGCAGCGCGCCGCCGTTTTGTGTGCTGTCCCAATAATGGAATTCATGAGCGGGGCACTGCTCGCCGCGCCGGAAAAGCAGGCTGTCTGATTGCGCTGTCAGCATCAGATAGCCGAACCGGCACAGCGCGCCTGTGGGGAATCCTTCGCCGGGCAATGCGCCCGTCATGGGCCACGAGTGACCGGTTTCATCCAGCAAAGTTTCCTGTAAGTAGAGGAAGCCGCCGCATTCGGCCACTGTCGGCATCCCGCCGCCCACCGCTTTGGCGACGCATTGGCGCATGGTGACATTTTCTGAAAGCGCCCGCGCGTAAAGTTCTGGATAGCCGCCGCCTAAATACAGCCCATCCGATTGTTCTGGCAGCGCGGCGTCCCGCATGGGGCTGAAAAAGCATAGTTCCGCCCCCGCGTTGCGCAGGGCGTCCAGGCTGTCCGCATAATAAAAGCAGAACGCTTCGTCCCGCGCGACGGCGATACGGCAGCGGGGGACGGGCAGCGCCGCCGCACAATCTGAACAAGATGGGTTTCCAAAGGGGCTGCGCCCCTTTGGCGGAGTCCAGAGGCAGCGCCTCTGAGCAGGTTTGGGCGGCAGCCCAATTCCCTCGCTGCCGAAGGCGGCGAGGGAAAGAAGCGCGTCGAGGTCGGCGGACTGTTCCAGATAGTTTCCCAGTACCGCGCAACGCTGGGATAAATCGTGGATTTCCGCCGCCGTGTATAAGCCTAAATGGCGGCTGGATAGTTCCGCCTCGGCGCAGTGCGGCAGGGAGCCTAAGACAGGCAGGCCCGTTTCTCGCTGGAGGATGGGCGTCAGATAAGCCGATAGGGAGGGCTTGCAGTCGTTGAGCAGAAGCCCGGCGATATGGCTTTGCGGACGGAACGTCAGCACGCCCTTTATCTGCGCGGCAAGCGTCAGCGCCGCACTCTGCGGGCGCACAATCAGGACCACCGGCGCGTCCACCACTTCGGCCACAGCCCATGCGCTCGCCGCGTCCGTGCCGCCGATGCCGTCGTAAAAGCCCATGGCGCCCTCAATGACGGCAATATCACCGCCCGCGCGGCACAGCGTCTGCTGTACGCGCTCCGGCCCCTGTAAAAACAGGTCCAGGTTGCGGCTCTCTACCCCTAACACGCGCGTATGGAACATCGGGTCGATGTAATCCGGCCCGCATTTGAACGCCGATACCGTCAGCCCGCGCTTTTTCAGCGCCGCCAGCAGCGCGCACGTCACCGCCGTTTTGCCCGCGCCGCTGTGCAGCGCCGCCACCATCAACCGGCGCATGGCCGTGTGCCTGTGAGCAGGAACACCGGATTGTGTGCCAGCAGCATATGAAGCCCGCCCGCCGCCTTTGTGCGGCTCACGGAAATCTGTGCGATTTCCACCGAATACCCCAGGCTTTCCAACGTTGTCAATGCCGTCTGTACAGTCTCCAGCGCGATGGCCGGGACGCAGACGCGCGCGGCGGAGTTGGCGTCGTATACCGCCCGCAGAATCTCCGGCAGATGCCCGCCGCTGCCGCCGATAAATACGGCGTCCGGCTTTGGCAGGGTGTGCAGCACCTCCGGGGCGTCCCCCTCAACAATGCGCAGGGGATACGCATGGAATTTCGCGCGGTTCTGCCGCAACAGCGCGCACGCCTCCGCTTTGCGCTCCACTGCCCAGACACCCCGGCAAACAGCGGCTAATTCCACGCTGACACTGCCCGTGCCCGCGCCGATATCCCAGCAGATATCCTCCGGCGCAACCGCTAACTTCGCCAGGGCGGTGGCGCGTATTTCCTGCTTTGTCATAGGGATAGCCTCCGCACGCAGAAAATCCGCGTCCGGCCAGCCGGGGGTACGGCGCGGCATGAGGGGGGCATCTTCCGTCAGCAGGACGCTCAAAGGCGCAAATTCCCGCGTGGCAAACGCGGCGGCGGTGCCCGCCGTGACGTGTTCATCCGGGTAGGAGAGGTTTTCTCCCACGGTGACAGGTAGTTCCCCCAGCCCGGCTTCCTCCAGGGCGCGGCACAGAGAGGCGGGGCCAAGCGTGCCGCCCGTCAGAAAGAGCGTAGGCGCGCCGTGTACTACCTCCGCCACGGGGTCGCATGCGACGCCATGTGCGGAAACGAGCCGCCAGCCCTGCCAGGGGCGCTGCAACGCTGCCGCCAGCGCCTGCATACTGGAAATGCCGGGCAATACGCGCACTTCGCAGTCCGTCAGCAGCGGCACAAGCCCGCGTGCGCCGGAATAAAAGCCGGTATCGCCGCTGAAAATGACGCATGCTTCCTCGCACTGCGCCCCTTGCAGGAGTGCGGCCAGCGCCTCCGGCTTTGTGGCGGCGGCTGTCCGTGCGGTACAGAGGGCGGGCAGCGCGTCTATCAGCCGACGGGAACCGGCGATAAACTGCGCCTTGCACAGCGCGCCATATGCCTCCGGCGTCAGCGTTTTTGCACTGCCGCAGCCCATACCGATCAATGTTACTTTCATTTCACCGCTCCGCCTTTCTTTCCGATGAAATAATTGCCCAGTAAACTGAAAGTTATCCTCCACTCAAATACCAAAGGTCTGTGATGGTATATCTATACCAAGCATTTTTGCAAAAGCCAGTCCCCACCGTACAAAATTATACGAAACAGATGTAATTACTTTTTCCGTAATAATATATCCCTCTGGAACCGGATTTGCCAGGTTATCATACCATCCTATCATCTTTTTCAAATCTTGTTCAGAAAAGCCTTCTTCCAGCAGTTCTTCTTTATTTATACCGGCCATAAAAGGTTTACCTTTTAATAGTCCGGCTTTGACAAGCAGAATGGGGGCGATTGAAATTGCACCTATTACTTTTTCTTCAAATTTTCTGATAAATTCAATAATGTCCTCATCTTCAATAGCCGATCGGATATCTGTCGCTCCAGGTAAAATCAGACTGTCATATTCATCAATAACTACTTCATCTATAGATTTATTGGACATAATTAGTAATCCGTCTTCGCTTTTAACAGCTTCTTTTGACTTTGCAAATACTACTGTTTCTTTTTCTGCCATGGCAAGTATCTCAAGAGCCACGCTGATTTCAAAATTGCAAAAAGAATCATAAATCAATACTGCTGTCTTTTTCATCATTTCCTCCGAAAAGCCCAGTTTGCTGCTTTTATTACACCATAGAATCCCTACGGGTTCAGGACAATGGCACAGAAGGGAAAAGAGATAAAATTTCCTCTATTGGTTCGCCCGTTTCCGGGGGACGACCAATCAGCACGAGCGCCGCCCCCGCGCTGCCGCAGCCCATGCCGATCAATGCTATTTTCATTTCGCAGATCCGCCTTTCTGTTTAGTGGAATAGCTGTCCAGTAAATTAAAATTTTAGTATATAAGAAAATAGGCTGTGCTTAAAATCAAATGCTTTTTTGAACCAATCTTTAAGGTTTGAAACTTTATTGCTTTTCTTTAATGCGAAAGCAGATAAAAGCTTTCGACATTTGAGAGCAAAATACACCTTCCGCATAAATCTGCGATTTGAACTCAACGTATTTATACGGTACCGTCTTTTGCAAGTTTATTGACTATTATACTGCTGTGAAAGAGATTGAAAATGCTTATCAGCTTGCTCGGCGAAGATTTTAGGAGTGGATACCTGACTTGCAAGTCCAAGCGTTTCCCACGTTGCAACCCAAATCAGATATGGTTTAAGAGGTAATATATCTTTTACTTTCACATGGCATCCATCCCGAACAAGCAATCCATCATAGGCCATTCTTTTTGCATCAAAATATAATCTCGCCCCGGTAAGATACCTTGCGTCAGTAGCCATTACAATCTTTCCTTGTTGTTTTGAACTCACAACAATTTCCCCTGTAACGCCGCTGCCGAACATTATGTAATCACTAAAGTCTGTTGGATCACCAAGCTGTATTCCAATAGGTTGCGCTTCAGTGATGGTTTTTTCGGCTTTGAGTATATTCCAGCTCTTTAACATTCCGTCACGCTGAATTTGTTCCCAACTGTTCATGGATGTACTGTGAACTAAAACAGAGGGTTCATTCTCACGAAGAAGTGGTTCATTATATCTGTGGCCTTCATAGTGCTTTTCCGCAGATTTCAAATCTGCTTCAGACATTACTAAAATGGCGTTTTTTTCGTTCGTTTTATAAAATCCTATGAAATCACCAACTGCCATTTTCCAATTTTTACATTGATTGCGACTCATCTTTATTATGTAAGCACAACCGTTGCAGCTTCCACATATTTGCTGATAATCCGGGCTGTCGGTTAGCATGAAAACTATCCATGCGTTGTCATACGCATGCCCTGTAATAGGGTTTACTCTGTTTTCAGATAGTTTATCAACTCGGTAAATCATTTCGTACCTCTTTGCACTCCATAAAATCGCCGCAGGTTCAGGACAACGGCATGGAAGGGAACAGGGCTAAAATTTCCTCCATTGTTTCACCTGTTTCCGGCGGGCGCCCAATCAGTACAAGCGCCGCTCCCGCGCTTTGGGCGGCGGCTTGCTTTTCCGCAAAGCCGCCCGGCGCGCCGCCGTCCTTTGTCACAAGCCACGCAATATGGTATTGACGGAGCATCGCCTCGTTCATCTGTTGACTGAACGGCCCCTGCATCGCGATGATATGGCTGTGGGGGAGGCCGAGTGCTTCGCAGGCATCTATCCCGGCATGCGTGGGCAGTACACGGGCGAAAAGCCGCTCCCTGGCAAGCCCGGCAAAAGCGGGAAGCTCCTTGGCACCGGTCGTCAGAAGAATATTGCCCTCTTTTTCTGAGAGCAGGCGGGCGGCTGCGGCGCAGTCCGGCACAAAAACGGCCCCCTCTGTACGGCTTTCGGCCCGCAGGAGCCGTTTGAGGGGGATACCAGCGGCGGCACATCCCGCGCGGATGTTCGCTGTGGCCTCGACGGCATAGGGGTGTGTGGCGTCCACGCAGAGGTCAAACCCGGCGCAGAGCGCGGCGATTTCATCCGCGTCTTTGCGCCCCACCAGGATATGCAGCCCCGGAATATCTGACAGCTCCTCCGCGCCCAGCGGCGTCGCGACGCTCACCGTACAAGCCGCGCCGCATTCCGCCGCCCGAGCGGCCAGCACGCGCCCTTCCGTCGTGCCGCCGAAAATTAACAGCCGCATTGCTTCGCCCCATAGCCGCGCGGGGTGATCATCCGCCCGCCCAGCGCCTGCGTGGCCGAATTTCCGATAAAGACCGTTGTGAACATATCGACAGCCTCCTCTTTCAATGCCGAAAGCGGCAGGATACGATGTGACTGTCCCTCGCGGCCAATGTTCCGCACCCATCCGCATACGGTATCCGGGCTTTTGCCCGCCGCAAGAAGGAGTTCACAGGCACGCCGCAGGTGGTCCGGGCGTTTGCGGCTGGCGGGGTTATA